>NZ_DASYTH010000137.1:0-38314 GCF_036002505.1 Actinophytocola sp.
GAGGTTACTCCAGTTCATCCAGGGCGAGTGCTTGCGGGCGTAGCGGCCCGAGGTGCAGACGGTGGAACCGGTTGACGGCAGGCCCTCCGAGTAGCCGGCGAAGGTCAGCCCGGCGTCGATCAGCTGGCGGCCGAGGTTGCCGTTGCTGAACGTGTGCGGGCAGGAGTCGTTGGTGATTCCCTGAGTGCTGCCGCTGAACAACGCGAGGTAGTTGGGCTGGCTGGGGTGGGTGACGGCGAACGACTGGGGTGAAGTTCGCCCCACCCGCCGCCAGCGAGCTGCCGATTACCTGCGGCTGCTGGTGGTTCTCGTAGATGACGATCACGACGTGGTCGGGCCGGGGCAAGACCGTGACCGCCGCCGGCGTGCTGGACACCGTCGACACGGTGGACACGGAGGCGGCGCCGAGGGTGAGCGCCGCCAGGATGCCGATAGAGCGCACGATTACCTACTGTCGAGGAATGACACCGAGACGTGACCGTGCCATCACTCGATGAGACAACCGCGGCCGGACGCGGAACAGCCGTCGAACTCTCCACCAATCCCCGCGTCAGTCCGCCGGTTTCGCCCAGATGCCGCGCTGCTGCATCAGGGCGATCTGCGGCTCGATGACCTTTTCCCGGTACTCCGCGTGCTTCATGGGTTCGCGGTCCAGGTAGAGGTTCTTCGGGTAGATCGGCTGCTCGTACAGCATCCCGTACAGCTCGGTGCGGACGTCCTTGAGCCAGTTGTCCCACTGCGCGCGGGCGCGGTGGTCGCGCAGCGCCTGGATGTCGATGACTCCCCCGACGTAGGTGGAGCCGGCGCCGTAGTCCTGGCGGCCGACGATGGCGCCCTTGTAGTTGATGACGAACGAGCGGCCGCCGAAGGTGTCGATCGGCGTGCTGTCCTCGGCGTGCAGGTAGTAGGTGCCCATGTTGGGCGCCACCAGGTACATGTTGTTGTCCAGGGCCCGGGCCCGGCTCTGGATCTCGAACATCTCGTTGCCGGTGGCCGGGTGCGGGTACGAGGCGCGGTAGACGACCTCGCAGCCGTTGAGCGCCAGCGCCCGGGCGTTCTCCGGGTAGGAGCCCTCGTTGGCCATCATGATCCCCAGCCGGCCGATCTCGGTGTCCACCACCGGCCAGAACGCGTCGAGGTTGCGGCCGTACTTCTCGATCCACCAGTCGTAGATGTCGTGCGGGCAGACCGAGTGCTCCACCGGGAACAGCGGGGAAACCTTGTAGTGCTTGAGGATCACCTCACCGGCCGGGTCGATGATGAAACCCACGTTGAAGAACCGGTCCGGCCAGTCTTCGTGCCGTGCCTTGGCCTGCGCCATGACGTAGGCGTTGTGCTCCCGCGCCAGCGAGCCCAGATCGTCGGTCTCCTCCCCCGGGATGTCGATCGCGCACTCCCGGGCGAACTCCGCGTGGTCGACGTCGAGCACCTCGTCGTTGAACCCCTGCAGCCCGCCCTCCGGGATCGCGATCAGCCGCACCGGCAGGTCCAGGCTGGACAGCCAGGACGCCGCCTTCGTGAGGCTGTGCAGGTGCTCCAGGTTGGTCCGGATGTCCGCACGGGTGCGAATCCCGCGCACGGTGGGGATCAGCCCCACCGCGGTGTAAGGCTTGATCAACGCCACTCCCCTCCTGTCGTGGGCCCGAGAGATCAACGTCAGGAACATACCGAATAGCCGGTGCCGGTCGCGAGAATCCACCGGAGAATCTGGTTTGGACTGACGCGGTGCCCTTTCGGTCGCCCCTGAGCCTGCTGTGTCCGGGTGATTTGCCCAGTACGTTCCGCTCAACCGTTGTTGCGGAAGGAATGGGACATGCCCCGGAACTGGCGCTCGAGAACGCTCGGAATCGTCGGAATAGGCGCGCTGATCGTCGGCGCGGGAGTCGTGGTGGCCGCCCCGGCCGGCGCGGCACCGGTGGCGGACGTCGCGGCACTGCGCGCGATGGTCAGCAGCCTGAACACGTCCGGCCTTGCTGCCGATATCGAGCTCTCCCCCGGCGTCACCTACACCCTGCCCGGCAGCGTGGGCTGCAAAGAGGATGACAACACCAATGCCTCTGGCGACCTGGACATCCGGCGCAACCAGCCGCTGAAGATCTTCACCCCGGACGGGCAGGCGCCCGCGATCCTCGAGATGACCTGTCCCGACCAGCGGGTCATCGAGGTGCGCGGCGTGGACGGGGGCACACCCGGGCTCTTGACCCTGCGCAATGTCGTCATCAGGAACGGTCACGCGCCGGCGAAGGCCGATGGCGCGAACCTCGGCGGTGGCGTGCTGAGCTTCGGGGACGTCGCGGTGGAGAACTCGGTGTTCGAGAACAACACCGCCGGCGACGGGGTGCCCGGCACGGCCGGCACGCCGGAGGACCCGGGCGAGCCGGGCGGCGACGGCGGGTCCGGGGGTGCGGTGGCCGCGCAGGGTGCGGTCACGATCAGCGGGAGCACGTTCACCGGGAACCGGGCCGGTGCCGGCGGGGCGGGCACCGGCAACAGCAACGACAACTGCGGCGGCGGGTTCGGCGGTCAGGGCGGCGCGGTGCTCGCGGTCGGGGGGCTCACCATCACGAACTCGACGTTCGCCGGGAACACCGCGGGCGCCGGTGGCAATGGCGGCGAGGGCCGGTGTGCCGCCGCGGCCAAGGCCGGTGCCGGCGGGGACGGCGGTTGGGGTGGGGCGGTGATGTGCGGCCTGGCCAGCCGGGGTGCGGGACAGTCGCGTCCGGAGGTCTGCCGCCAGCCGATGGTCGTGCGGGGCAGCACATTCAGCGGTAACGCCACGGGCAACGGCGGCAACGGCGGGAAGGGGCGCACCGGCGGCAAGGGCGGCGGTGGCGGCTTCGGCGGCGCCATCCTGTTCGTCGGCGGGAAGGGCCCCAACGGGATCACCTCGCTGCTGGTGGAGAACTCCACGGTGGACGGCAACGCCAGTGGCAACGGCGGTACCGGTGGCGACGGCGGCGGGGACTCCGGCAACGGCGGCGACGGTGGGATCGCCGGCGCGATCGTGGCCGCGTACAACGACACCCAGATTCAGGACCAGGTGGCCAAGCTGGTGCATGTCACGGTCACCGAGAACGGCGGCGGTGGCAAGGGCGGCGCGGCCGGCGCCCCAGATGTCGTGGTGGACCAGGAGCCGAGCGCGGCGGCGGCCGCCGGCACGAAGGGCAACCCTGGCCAGGACTTCGGTGGCAGCGTGCTGCTCACGCCGAAGTGGGAAAGCGTCTCGACGGTCATCGGGGTGAGCTCGCCGCCACCTGGCATTCCGGACTGCTGGCGCCAGGCAACCGCGCAGGAGTCCAGCCGCACGACCGTGGCCGACAATGACACCCGCGGTTGCGGGTTCGGCGACCAGAACGTGGTGCCGTTCGCGGATTACGCGCTCGGCGCGCTGGCGGACAACGGTGGGCCGACGAAGACGCGGCTGCCGGCGGCGAACAGCGCGCTGGTGGACAAGGTGCCCACTGCAGCCCTTCCCGTTGACCAGCGGGGGGTCACGCGCCCGCAGGCCGGCGGCGCCGACATCGGCGCGGTGGAGTTGCAGCTGATCGACATGGCGGTGACCAAGTCGGCGTCGGAGACGAGTGTCGTCGCGGGCACCGAGGTCACGTTCACGATCACCGTGAAGAACACCGGGACCAGCAGCCCGCAGCCCGGCGTCGTGGTCGAGGACCCGAACTGCACCGGCCTCTCGCAGGCGGCCGGTGACACCAACGCGAACAACACGCTCGACGCGGGTGAGTTGTTCGCCTACACCTGCACGGCCACACCCACCGAGGTCGGCACGT
Source organism: Actinophytocola sp. (assembly GCF_036002505.1). Lineage (GTDB taxonomy): Bacteria > Actinomycetota > Actinomycetes > Mycobacteriales > Pseudonocardiaceae > DASYTH01. Next base: position 3,786 of record NZ_DASYTH010000137.1, read on the forward strand.
TCACCAACACGGCGACCGCGACGATCACCGACGGGGCCGGCGTCAAGATCACCCGCACGGCCAGCGTGGACGTCACGGTGACCGCCGCCGCGGGCGGCAACTCACCGGACCTGGCCAGCACCGGCGTCAACGACCCGACCCCGGAGCTGATCATCGGCGCCTGGTTGATCGCCGGCGGCCTGGTGCTGCTCCGGCTGGCCCGACCGCGCCGGATCAAGATCCGGGCAAACCTCGAATAGGAGCCCAACGAACGACGGGTGGGGTGCGGCAAGGTCGGAAGCCGCACCCCACCCGTCCTGCTGCGGGACCAGCGAACTCGCGTGCTGGAAGTGGGAACTCGCGTGCCTGAAACGGGGACTCGCCGGATCCCCGGGCTTCGGGGTTCAGGGCCTGGGGCGATCGTCGGGGAAGAGGTCGGGGCGGGTGGGGGTCGGGGGGTCGGTGTAGGGGGATGGGCTCGCCGGGATGGCCGAGCGGGAGGTGCCGATGGCCGGGGCGGACTGCTGGCGGGCGGCCGAGATCGGGCTCGGAACCTCCTGGCGGGCAACGGCTTCGGCCTCGCGGACGGCCTGGGCGACCTTGGGGTCGGCGGAGGTGTCGAACCAGCCGGCGATGGCGTCGTCGTCCTCCTCCGGGCGGGCCGGCGGCTCGTAGGGCGGCGGCTCGTAGCGGAACACGCCGTCCTCGCCCGGCGCGCCGAGCATCCGGGCGAAGCCCTCGAGCGCCTTGCCGTAGTCGGACGGGATCATCCACACCTTGTTGGCGTCGCCTTGCGCCATCTGCGGCAGCGTCTGCAGGTACTGGTAGGCGAGAACCTCCGGCGTCGGGCGGGCGGCCTTGATCGCGTTGAACACCTTCTCGATGGCCTTGGCCTGGCCCTGCGCCTGCAGGTACCGGGCGGCGCGCTCGCCCTTGGCGCGCAGGATGCGGGACTGGCGCTCACCCTCGGAGGCCAGGATCGCGGCCTGCTTGGCGCCCTCGGCGGAGAGGATCTGGCTCTGCTTCTGGCCTTCCGCGGTCTTGATGGCCGCTTCGCGGGAGCCCTCGGCGGTGAGGATCATGGCGCGCTTCTCCCGGTCGGCGCGCATCTGCTTCTCCATCGAGTCCTGAATGGACGGTGGCGGGTCGATGGCCTTCAGCTCGACCCGGGCCACCCTGATGCCCCACCGCCCGGTGGCCTCGTCCAGCACGCCGCGCAGCTGCTGGTTGATCGAGTCGCGGGAGGTGAGGGTCTCCTCCAGGCTCATCCCGCCGACGACGTTACGCAGCGTCGTGGTGGTGAGCTGCTCGACGCCGACGATGTAGTTGGAGATCTCGTACACGGCCGCGCGCGAGTCGGTGACCTGGAAGTACACCACCGTGTCGATGGACACCGTCAGGTTGTCCTGGGTGATCACCGGCTGCGGCGGGAAGGACACCACCTGCTCGCGGAGGTCGATGCGGGCCCGGACCTTGTCGAGGAACGGCATCAGGAAGTTCAACCCCGGCTCGGCGACGGTGCGGAACCGGCCGAGCCGCTCGATCACCGCGGACTGCGCCTGCGGAATCACCAGGATCGACTTGACCACGATGATCGCCACCAGCAGCACTCCGATGGCGACGATGATGAGGACGGCCAACTCTCCTCCACTCAGGAATGGTGTGGCAGCACACTCTAGTCAGGTCCCCTGCGTGCCGCCGGGTCAAGGATGATCACGCCGGCTCGGCCCAGACGATGGCCGTCGCCCCGGCGATCTCCATGACGGTCACCGCCGTGCCGGGCTCGATCACCTGCTTCTCGTCGAACGCCCGGGCCGACCACACCTCGCCGTTCAGCTTCACCTGGCCGCCCGCGTCGTCCACAGTGGACACAACCGTGGCCTTTCCGCCGATCAGAGCCTGTACGTTGTCCGGCACGAGCGCCCCGTGGAATCTCGCCTTGAGCCAGGGCCGGGCGAAGGTCACCAACCCGATCGACGCGAGCGCGAACACCCCGAGGCTGATCAGCGTGTTGCTGAACAGCAGTTCGGCGAACGCGGCGACCAGGGCACCGATGCCGAGCATGAGCAGGAAGAAGTCACCGGAGAGGATCTCGGCTGCGACCAGGACGATCCCGCCGATCAGCCAGATGAGCGCGGCCATGACGCTATGTTCTCATCAAGTCACCGAGATGATCCAGGGGCGATCGGCCCACCCGCCGTCACGAAGTCGATCAACCGCTCCACGGCGCCGATCAGCGGCGTCTCAAGATCCTTGAAGTTCCGCACCCCGCGGAGCACCCGCCGCCACCCGTCCGCCGGCTCGCCCCAGCCCAGCGCCGCGCACACGCCCTCCTTCCACGGCAGCCCCTTCGGCACCGAGGGCCAGCCCGCGATGCCGACCGCCGCGGGCCGCACCGCCTGCCAGACGTCCACGTACGGATGCCCGGTGACCAGCACGTTCTCGTCCCGCAGCGCCCCGACGATCCGAGCCTCCTTGCTGCCCGCGACCAGGTGGTCGACCAGCACACCGAGCCGCCGGCCCGGGCCGGTCCCGAACTCGGCCACCCGCGCGGCCAGCTCGTCGATGCCGTGCAGCGGCTCCACCACCACGCCCTCCACCCGCAGGTCGTGCCCCCAGACCCGCTCCACCAGTTCGGCGTCGTGGATGCCCTCCACCCACAGCCGGCTGTCCCGCGCGGTCCGCGCCCGCACGCCCTCGACCCGCACCGACCCGGACGCCGACACCCGCTTCGTGCCGGATACCGGGGCCTTCGGCCGGACCAGCGTCACCGGCTTCCCGTCGACGAGGAACCCGGCCGGGTTGAGCGGAAACACCCGGTGCCGCCCGTGCCGGTCCTCGAGGACGACGGTGCCCGGCTCGAACCGGATCACCGCACCGCAGAACCCGCTCCCCGGCTCCTCCACCACCAGCCCGGGCTCCCCCACCACCTCCGGTACCGGCCGAACCTTGCGGCGGGACAGCACATCACGGCCGTAGTCCTGGGAGCGCACGGCCCGCAGGCTACGAGACCCACACGGCCGCCGGGGGGCGACTCGCCGGAGCGGCCCCGGCTATCGCAACGGCGGAGGGTTGCCTTCCCGCAGCGCCATGATGGTCATGAGCACCATCATGGTGATCAGCACGAAGGTGAATCCCACCAGGATCGCGAAGGTGACCGGCGACATGGGCCGCGACAGCCAGCGGTTCGGCGGCTTGGCCCGGTCCGGCTTCGCCGGCGTGGGCGCGGCGCCCGTCTCGAACGGGTCGGCCAGGCGGGCCTCCGCCGCGATGGCGGCCGGCTCCCCGAGCCGGTCGATGATGGTGCGGACCGCGGCCTCGGTCTGCTGGTACAGCACCGCGCGCGCGGCCGCGATGTGCTCGCGCAGGTCCGCGACGAGATCGTCCCGGCGGTCCGGCGGCACCCCGGCCGTGGTGCAGGCGTAGGAGACCGCCCCGAGGTAGTCCTCGACGAGCTTGTCCAGCCGGTTGATGGATTGCGTCATGTGTGCTCCGTCCCCACGATGCGGTCCACGGCGGCGCGGAACGCGACCCACTCCGACCGGAAATGGGCCAGTGCCTCCTTGCCCTGACTGGTCAGCTCGTAGTACCGCCGGGGCGGTCCGGCCGGCGACTCCTGCCAGGTGGTGGCCACCCAACCGGTTCGGCGCAGCCGCGACAGCAGCGGGTAGAGCGTGCCCTCGGTGGTGGTCAGGGCGTTCTGCGCGGCGAGTTGGCTGACCAGCTCGACGCCGTACCGCGGTTCCGACTCGAGCAGCGCCAGCACGCAGAACTCCAGCGTTCCGCGCCGCAGCGCCGTGCTCAGCCCGGCCCACGCTTCCATGCCGTACATACTACCTTGCATGGCAAGTAACCCGATCTGAGAAACCTGGTCCCCGACCCGTCGGAGAACCGGGCGCCCGGACGACGATGGGGGCGATGAGCACGCAACCCGGTGTGCGGCCCGACCCGGCTTTCGGGCTGCTGGAGCTGTACGACGAGGCGCTGCCGCACGTCTACGGCTACCTGCTGGCCCGGTGCGGGGACCGGCCGCTCGCCGAGGACCTCACCGCCGAGACGTTCCTGGCCGCGGTCAGCGCGATCCGCAAGCCGGACGTGCCGCCGCTGTCGATCGCCTGGCTGATCGGCGTCGCCCGGCACAAGCTGGCCGACCACTGGCGGCGGCTGGAACGCGAGGAGCGTGGGCTGCGGGTGCTGGACGGCGAGCCGGTGTCCGAGGACCCGTGGGACGTCGCGGTGGACGGGATCCGGGCCCGGGCGGCACTGGCCGAACTGGGTGCGCACCACCGGGCCGCGCTGACCCTGCGCTACCTGGACGGCCTCCCGGTCAGCGAGGTGGCGAGCCATCTCGGCCGGACCGTGCACGCCACCGAGGCGCTGCTGGTCCGCGCCCGCAACGCCTTCCGCCGGGCCTACACAGGAGAGGAGGGCCGGTGATGACCGATCCGCTGGACGCCCTCCGCTCCCCCGTGCAGCCGGTGGACCCCGATCCGGCCTTCGCCGAGCGGCTGCGCGCGCAACTGCGCCAGGCCGTGCTGAACCCGTTGGGAGACGACACCATGACCACCACCGAAACCGAGCTGACCTACCCAGCGACCCTGGCGCCGTACATCGTGGTGTCCGACGCGCGCGCGGCGCTCGACTGGTACGTCGACGTGTTCGGAGCGACGCCGCGCGGCGAGCCGATCGTGAACGCCGACGGCACCATCGGCCACGCCGAGGTCGGCATCGGGACCGCGGTGCTGATGTTCGCCGAGGCCTCCGACCTCTGGCCCGACGTCCCGGTCGCGCCGCCGTCCGGGCCACACCACAGCCACACCCTGCACCTGCAGATCGAAGACGTCGACGACACCACCCACCGCGCCGCCGCGGCCGGCGCCACCGTCGAACGCCCCCCGACCGACCAGCCCTATGGCCGCGGCTCGGTGATCGTCGACCCCTTCGGCCACCGCTGGATGCTCCTCAGGCCACCGGCCCCACCCACCAGCACCCAGGACGGCGACGTCACCTACGTGACCATGGCCGTCGCCGACGACGAAGCCGCCAAAGCCTTCTACAGCGCGGTCTTCGGTTGGGAATGGCGCCCCGGCACCGTCCCGCACGGCTGGACCCCGGCCGGCAAGGAGGACCGCTTCGGCCTCTGGGGCGGCGGCCCCGGCCAGCACCCGGAAGTCCAATTGTGCTACCAAGTCACCGACCTCGCCGCCGCCGTGGAACGAGTCCGCGCCCACGGCGGCCAAGCCGGCGCGATCGAACGCAAGCCGTACGGCCTCATGGCCGACTGCGTAGACAACCAGGGCGCCCGCTTCCAGCTACTGCAACAGAGCGGGTGAAAGTCCAAGCGGGGCTGCGGTAGGCGGGGGCTGAATGCCCTGAAGGCGGCCTTCAGGACGTTGAGTGCCCTGAAGGCCGCCTTCAGGGCATCAGAACGCCGGCCAGGGGATCACCCGCCACTCCGAGCCCGGCGCCGGGAACACCGGCTCGGTCAGCAGGCCCTCGAGGCGACCTTCGAGGGCCTTGATCTCCGCGCGGGTGATGTGCTCGGCGAGCTCCTCCCCCAGCCGGTTGCGCAACGCGGAGCGGGTGAGCCGGAACGCCTCGATCGCCTCTTCCGGCAGGGGCTCGCCGATCCAGCCCCAGAGCACGGTGCGCAGTTTGTTCTCGGTGTGCAGGCAGATGCCGTGGTCGACGCCGTAGACGCGGTCGTCGGTGCCGTGCAGCACGTGGCCGCCCTTGCGGTCGGCGTTGTTGATCACCACGTCGAGCGCGGCCAGCAATCGCACGCCGGGGTGGTCGGCGTGGGTGAGGATGGCCGGATCGCCGAACCGGTCGCGGGCCCGGAGCACGCGGCGCCAACCCGGCGGGACCTCGCGCGGGGCGAGCACGTCGACCAGGTCGTCGCCGTCCTTGGTGTCCACCCAGAGCTGCACCATGCCCGGGCCGAGCGGGCCGTCGCGGAACACCGTGGGCGGTACGACGTGCAGGCCGGCCGCCTCGGACACCAGATATGTCGCCACCTCGCGGCCGGCCAGCGTGCCGTCCGGGAAGTCCCACAGCTCGCGCTCCCCGCTGACCGGTTTGTACACGCACTTGGCCTCGACGCCGGCCCGGCTGACCGCGCAGAACAGGGTGGTGTTGGAGGCGTCTACCAAGCGGCCCTCGACCTCGAGCCGGCCACGCGCCACCAGCTCGATGGCCGCGGGATCGGTGGGCAGCACCTCAGCCGCGCTCTTCCGTTCGGCGGAAACCGTTCTGCCGCGGGCAGACATGCCCGTCCGGGTCGAGCGGCTCGGCGCACAGCGGGCACGGCTTGCGGCCGGCCCGCACCACCCGGTCGGCCCGATCGGCGAACGCCCGGGCCCGGGTCGGGGTGAGGAACACCCGCACCGCGTCCGGCCCCTCGTCGGTGTCGTCCAGCACGACCGACTCGTCGACCTCGCCCTCGGTCACGGCCAGCAACTCGATCACCACGGCCCGCTGCTCGGAGTCCCAGCCGAGGCCCATGGTGCCGACCCGGAACTCCTCCTCCAGGGGGATCTCCAGCGGGTCCACGTCCACCTGGTCCTCGGGGGTCTCGTCCGGCAGTTCGGCCCCGAACCGCCGGTGCACCTCCTCCAGCAGCGAGCCGATGCGTTCGGCCAGCACCGCCATCTGCTGCTTCTCCACGGTGACGCTGATCGTCTTCGCGCTCTCCGAGGCCTGCAGGTAGAACGTGCGGTCGCCGGGCTGCCCGACCGTGCCGGCGACGAACCGGTCGGGTTGGCGAAAGATGTGAATGACCCGAGCCATGACACCTCCAACCTAGGGCAAACGGCGGCGTGCAGCAGGTCTGTTGCGCATCATCTGGTGATTTCCCGCTTGGCATCCACGGTAGTCGAGTGCGGAGGAGCCCCGGTGGAGCGGTTAGTGTCGTCGGCGTGAGCTCGACGACCGCACCGTACGGGACCTGGACCTCGCCGATCACCGCCGAGCGGGCGGCGGCCGCGAATCGCGACCCGCAGTGGGTGTGGCAGCACGGCGGCACCGTGTGGTGGGCGGAGAGCCGCCCGGCCGAGGGTGGGCGGCTGGCGTTGCTGCGGGCGCGGGACGGCGGCGAGCCGGAGGAGCTGCTGGGCGCGCCGTGGAACGTGCGCAACCGGGTGCACGAGTACGGCGGCCGGCCGTTCACCGTGCTGGACACCCCGGACGGCACCCGGGTGGCCTTCACCAACTGGGCCGACCAGCGGGTGTACCTGCTCGACCCGGAGGGCGGCGGCGAGCCGGTGCCGATCAGCCCGGAACCCTCGACGCCGCAAGGGATCCGGTACTCCGACCTGCTGGCCGGCCCGGGCGGGACGCACGTGTGGTGCGTGCGCGAGACCGCCCCCGGGGAGCGGCCCAGCGACGTCCGGCGGGACCTGGTCGCGCTGCCGGTCTCCGGCGCGGACCCGGTGGTGCTGACCGCGAGCCACCACTTCATGTCCGCGCCGAAGGCCAGCCCGGACGGCCGGCACGCCGCCTGGATCGCCTGGGAGCATCCGCGGATGCCTTGGGACGGAACGGAACTGTGCGTCGCGGAGATCCGTGACGACGGCACGTTCGGACCGCACCGGGTATTTGCCGGCGGCCCGGCGGAGAGCGTCTGCCAGGTCGAGTGGGACGGGCCGGACGCGCTGCTCGCGCTCACCGACCCGGACGGCTGGTGGAACCTGTACCGGATCGGGCTGGACGGCTCCAGCCGGAACCTGGCGCCGTGCGCCGAGGAGCTCGGCGGCACGCTGTGGGTGCTGGGCTGGCGGTGGTTCGCGCCGCTGGGCGGCGGCCGGCACGCGATACTGCGCTCGGGAAGCCTGGCGATCCTGGACGAGCGCAGCGGTTCGGTCACCGCGGTGGAGAACGACTACCCGGTGTGGGTCCCGGACGTGTCTGCATCGGACGGTGCCGTGGTTTCCGTGGCCGGCGGTCCGACCCAGCCCTCGGCGGTGGTTCGGCTCGACCTGTCGACCGGCGCGGCCACGGAGCTGTCCGAGTCGCATACGGACCTACCCGACCCACGCTACCTGCCGGTCCCCGAGGAGCGCTGGTTCACCGACCACAATGGACACTCGATCCCGGCTTTCGTCTACCTGCCGGCGAATCCGGAGTTCGCCGCGCCGGAGGGCGAGCTGCCGCCGTTCATGGTCCACGTGCACGGCGGGCCGACCGGGAGGTTCGCGCCGACGCTGAACCTCAACTTCGCCTACTTCACCAGCCGCGGCATCGGGGTCGTCGCGGTCAACTACGGCGGCTCGTCCGGCTACGGCCGGGCGTTCCGCGAGCTGCTCGACGAGCAGTGGGGCGTGGTGGACGTCCGGGACTGCGCCACGGTGGCCGCGGCGCTGGCCAAGGACGGGCTGGCCGACGCCGACCGGCTGGCCGTCCGGGGCGGCAGCGCGGGCGGCTGGACCTCGGCCGCCTCGATGACCCAGCTGGACACCTACCGGTGCGGCACCATCATGTTCCCGGTGCTCGACCTCACCGGCTGGACCGGTGCGGACGGCCAGACCCACGACTTCGAGTCGCGCTACCTCGACCGGCTCGTCGGCACCCTCCCCGAGCACGCGGACCGCTACGCCGAGCGCTCCCCCATGAACCACATCGACAAGCTCGGCGGCCCGGTGCTGGTGCTGCAGGGCCTCGAGGACCCGGTGTGCCCGCCGGAGCAGGCCAACCGGTTCAGCGCGCAGCTCGACGGCACCGGCATCCCGCACGCCTACCTGGCGTTCGAGGGTGAGCAGCACGGCTTCCGCCGCCTGGAGAGCATCGTCGCCGCGCTCCAGGCCGAACTTTCCTTCTACGGCCAGGTGTTCGGCTTCGAACCACCGGGCACACCGGTGCTCGAGCTGCGCCGGTGAGGTGCGATGAATGACTCATTCAGTGCGGCTCGCGCAGTGAATGACCCATTCATTGCGTCCAGCCTCCAGCCGGGCGACCGGGTCGCCGTGGTGGCGCCGGCGGGCCCGGTGCCGGCCGACGCGCTGGGCCGTGGCGTGGCCGTGCTGGAGAACTGGGGCCTGCGGGTCGAGGTGGGCAAGCACGTGCTCGACCGGCATCCCCGGCTGCCGTACCTGGCCGGACGGGACGCCGACCGGGCGGCCGACCTGGAGCGTGCCTGGTGCGATCCCGGGGTCGACGCGGTGATCTGCGCCCGCGGCGGGTACGGCTGCCTGCGGATGGTCGACCTGCTGGACTGGTCCGCGATGGCCGCCGCCGAGCCGAAGGTCCTCGTCGGGTCGAGCGACATCACCACGCTGCACCAGGCGATCGGCGCGCGGCTCGGCGTGCCGACGCTGTTCGGCCCGATGATCGCCGGCGGGCTGTTCGATCCGGCGGCGCAGGAGAACCTGCGTCGCGCGCTGTTCGAACCGGACCACGTCCTCACCGGGCCGTCGACCACCACGCTGGTCCCCGGTGCCGCGACGGGTGTGCTGGTGGGCGGGAACCTCAGCCTGATCGCCGCCGGGCTCGCGGCCGCCGACGCCCCGCCACCGCCCGAGGGCGCGATCGTGCTGCTCGAGGACGTGGACGAGCCGCCGTACCGGCTGGACCGGATGACCACCCAGTTGCTCCGCGCCGGCTGGTTCACCGGCGCCACCGGCATCGCGCTCGGCTCCTGGACCGGCTGCGGCCCACCGTCCGATGTGTACGGTGTGATGGCCGATCTCATTGGCAGCCTTGGCATCCCGGCGGTCTGGGAGCTCGGATTCGGGCACTGCCCCGGCCAGCTCACCGTTCCGCTCGGGGTTCCCGCCACCCTGAACGCCGACGAGGGCACGCTGAGCGCTGACCGCTGGTGGGCGTCGGTCGCGGATGCTAGACCTGGGACATGATGGGTGAGCCGGTGGACGTCGTGGCGGAGGCTGAGGAGTACGTCAGCGCGCTGCGGCGGGAGTGGGTGGCGCCGCGGGACCGGGAGTGCGTGGCCTGTTATGTCGGGCGCATGCTGGACGAGTTCGGCTGCGACAACAGGTTGCGCTGGGTCGGGCTGTGGCGGGACGCGTGCGCGCCGCGCGCCACCGCGCTGGAGCGGCGGCTGGCCAGCCGCGGCGGGTTCTGCGACTGCGAGGTGGCCCTGAACGTCTTCCCCGAGCAGATGCTGCTGCCGGAGGACGAGCCGCGGCCGCCGTGCGACGGCGTGTCCCGGCGGGGCTCGACCGCGCCGTGCCGGCGTTCGTCCAGCCGATGATCGGACGACGCGCCGTACTCGCGACCGGCGTGGGCGTGGCGCTGGCCGGCTGCACCGGAACGCCGCCGACACCCGAATCGAAGCGCTTCGACCCGAAGGACTGGGATTCCGTGCGCGCCCAGTTCCCGCTCGACCCGGGCCTCGCGCATTTCGCCGCGTTCGTGCTCGCCGCGCACCCCGCCCCGGTCCGGGCGGCCATCGACCGGCACCGGGCCGCGCTGGACGCCGACACCTCGGCCGTCCTGCACGGCGCCGTCGACCATGAGCAGCGGGCACGCACCGCCGCGGCGGGCTATCTCGGCGCCGACCCGGGCGAGGTGGCGCTCACCGACAGCACCACGATGGGTATGGGCCTGCTCTGCGCGGGGCTGAAACTCAAGCCCGGCCAGGACATCGTGACCACCGAGCACGACTTCTTCGGCTCCCACGAGGCGCTTCGCCTGCTCTCCGAACGCACTGGCGCGCCCGTCCGGCGAGCCAGGCTCTACGACGATCCGGCCGCTGCCAACGAGGGCGACATCGTGGCCCGGCTGCGTGCGGCGGTCGGCCCGCGCACCCGGCTCGTGGTGATCACCTGGGTGCACTCCAGCACCGGCGTCCGGCTCCCGGTCAAGACCATCGCCGGCATGCTGGCCGAGCTGAACGCCGCCCGCGACCCCGCGGACCGGGCCCTGCTCGCGGTCGACGGCGTGCACGGTTTCGCCGCCGTGGACACCACCGTCACCGATCTCGGCTGCGACTTTCTCACCGCCGGCACGCACAAGTGGCTGTTCGGCCCGCGCGGCACCGGCCTGCTGTGGAGCCGCGCCTGGGCGGCGGTCGCCCCGGTGATCCCGAGCTTCTCCGCCGGCGACACGCCCGGAAGCCTGGCCACGCCCGGCGGCTACCACTCCTTCGAGCACCGCTGGGCGGTCACCGAGGCGTTCGAGTTCCACCAGGCCATCGGCCGCGACCGGATCGCCGCCCGCATCCGCGAGCAGGCCACCCGGCTCAAGGACGGCCTCGCCGCCATCCGGAACGTCCGGCTGGTCACCCCGCGCGACCCCGACCTCTCCGCCGGCCTGGTCATGTGCGCGCTGCCCACCGTCTCCCCCGTCGAGGCGGTCGGCCGGCTCCGGGCCGACCACAAGATCGTCGCCAGCGTCACGCCCTATGCCGAGCCGTTCCTCCGCTTCGGCCCCGGCATCGTCACCACTCCCGGCCAGGTCGACCAGGTGATCAAGGCGGTCGCCGCCTTCGGCTGAATTGCCCGGACGTACGACTCGCGCGGGCCGGGTCTGCAATCCCGCTGACTGTCGGTGCCCTGTGTTAGACATGTCGTAACAAAGCTCGCCCAGAGTCTCTGATTCAGATAGTATGAAGGAGTGCGTGAGATGACAGCATCGGAAGCGTCCCGGAACTTCTCCAGCGTGCTGGACCGGGCCGAGCGGGGCGAGACGATCGTGGTGACCCGGGCCGGACGGCGGGTCGCCCTGATCGTGCCGGCCCCGAGAGCCAACGGCAGGGCACTGCTGGACGTGTTCCACCGCTGGCGGGGCAACGCGGGAATCGACGAGAAGTTCGCCGCCGACGTGGCCGCCGCCAAGGAAGCGGCCGGTGAGGACGCCGACCCATGGCACGAGTGATCCTGGACAGCGGCGTTCTGGTCGCCGGGGCCCGGGGTCGGCTCGACCTCGCCGCGCTGACCGACGAGGACGACGTCGCGCTCCCGGCGATCGTCCTGGCCGAGTACCTCACCGGCGTGCTCCTCGACCGTGACCATCACCGGCGCGCCGCCCAACGCGCGTTTCTCGACGACGTGCTCACCGTGACGCCGGTCGAGGACTACACCCCCACGGTGGCCGAGCACCACGCCGAGCTGCTCGCCCACACGAAGCGCAACGGCAGCTCGCGCGGCCCGCACGATCTGATCATCGCCGCGACCGCGCGGGCCACCAGCAGGACCCTGGTGACCACGGACGGCAAGGCGGCCTTCGACGAGCTGCCCGATCTGGAGGTGCGCCTGGTCGGCACGAAGTGAGTGCGATGAAAGCGTCCTTGCTCGCGCCCAGCGAGAGAAACGACGCCTTCATCGCACCAGCGTTCTTCGCCGAGATCTACAGCCCGCGGATCGTGGCCCGGATGAACGACTACCACGTCAAGATCGCGCATACCGCCGGCGAGCACGTGTGGCACGTGCACGAGGACACCGACGAGTTCTTCCTCGTCCTTGACGGCCAGCTCGAGATCGCCCTGCGCGACGGCGAATCCGAGCGCACGGTCGTCCTGCGCCAGGGCGACACCTTCGTCGTCCCGCTGGGCACCGAGCACAAACCGTCCTCACCGGGCGGCGCAATCCTGATGTTCGAGCCGGCCGGTACCTCGACCACCGGCGACCGGCACGAGGGCGAGCTGCCCGGCCACGTCGACAGCACCACCGGCCACGAGCTGCTCTAGCAATGTCCTGAAGGGACCTTCCTGTCATTGAACGTCCCGAAGGCGTCCTTCAGTCATCTGTGTCCTGGCGGACGTCCTGCGGAGATGGAAAGGGGCGCGACTCACCCGCGCCCCTTTTGGCCTTGCGCGGCATGCCGGGCGCTGTGGCCGCGCGCCGTCTTCAGTCACCTGCGACTTTACCGTTCGGCGACCGTCAGCCGGGTGGTCGGCTCCGTTACTTTCTGAGCCAGGACATCCACGCCTCAGCCGCTGGGCCGGGCGAGCCAGGGATTGGTGCTGGGGAACAGATAGCGGTCGGCGATGTGGTTCAGCACGCGGCGGGCGTGGGAGAAGCGCTCGGCGACCTCGGCGACCACGGTGAGCCGGGCGGTGCGGGTCGGGGTGAGGCGGTAGGCGGTGCGATACCAGTTCGTGCCGAGCCGTTCAAGGAGGTCGACGGCCGGGGCCGCGCCGGGGTGCTCGCTGCGGTCGACCGGGCCGGTCGCGACCCGGAGCAGGCGCTCGACCTGCACCGGGCCGAACGCGTTCGTGGTGGTGTAGTCGGGGAACACGCCGGTGAGAAACAGTGCCACGTCGCCGAGCCGGCGGTACACCCCGGGTTGCTCGGCCGTGGGCACGGCGTCGAGCAGACCGGCCAGGCGCACCGGGTCCAGCTCGTTGTACTGGCGGATGCGCACCCGGCCGCCGCTGCCCCGGACCTGGTAGCGCCCGCTGGCGACGCGGGTGAACGAGGCGAGCAGCTCGGCCAGGAACAGCCGCCGCTGCGGCGCGTCGAGAAAGTCGCGCAGCTGCGGGGCGTCGAACACCGGGATCCGCTGGCGCGGGCCGGACCGCTCGGGCAGGTGGGTCATCGCCGCCAGCGCGGCGGCGGCGCGGTGCACCAGGACGGCGAACGCGAGGAACGGCGAGACCGCGATCAACCCGGAGGAAGCGGCCGCCTCGCCGAACACCGCGCCGAACACCCGCGGATGCTCGAACAGCTCCATGACCCGCCCCGGGTCCCGCCGCAGCTCCGCGGCGTCCACCCGGACACCCGACACCGAGGCCAGCAGCCGCAGGTCGGCGTCGGTCAGGTGACTCAGGTACTCCCGGCCGACACGATCACCGTCCACCCGACAACGGTAAGAACTCCGGCGGTGGTGCCGCAAGCGTGCTCAGGCGTTCGGCGACACGATGTCGGTGGCCAGCGGCGCGACCGCGGCGATGATCTCCTCCGCGGTGCCGTCCGGCACTCCGGCCGCGCCGAGTGCCTCACTCAGGTACTTGGCCACCAGGTCGAAATGGATCCGGCCGATGGCCCGGCCCCGATGTGCGTCCTTCATGGACAGTCCACTGTAGTTGGCCGGACCGCCGAGCGCCTCGGCGAAGAATTCGACCTGCTTTCCCTTGAGCCTGGACATGTTCGCCCCGGCGAAGAACGGCGCCAGCTGCGGGTCGGCCAGCACCCGCTCGTAGAAGTCGTCCACCACGACGATCAGCGCGTCCTGACCGCCGATCCGCTCGTAGATGCTCGTCATCGACACCTCCGGCCCCATGGAGAAACCCCTCAATATGACCATGGCCCCGTTCCGGCATCGTGACAATCCGGTTGCCGGCGTAACGGCTACCTAGTAGTACCAGCGCATTTCGTGATGTTCGGTGTGTTGGCCCCTGACGTCGCCATATTGGCTCGTGGCGTCGTCGTGTTGGCCGACCTGGTGACGAAGTGCGGCTACCGGCTCAGGTGGCGCGTAGCCTCCGTTGCTCCTCGGCGAGCAGCCGGCGTTGTTCGGCGATCCGGGGCGGCACGATCGCCTCCCGCGGTCCGGTCGGGCTGAACTCGTAGCAGGTCGTGCCCAGGGCGCGGAGAACGGCGCGCTCCACCGGAGACAGATCCGGATCGGCACGGTCGAACCGCAGGGGTTCGGCCAGCGTGAGCGGCGGGTTGGTGATGAGCCTGGGGATCTTCAGCACGTTCGGCGACTTGGCGTGCAGGACGAAGGGATGCAGCAGGTAGACGTCGCCGACCTCGCCGGTGGCCTCGACGAAGTCGTGGCACTGCGCGATCAGGTCGTCGTACGGGAGCAGGACCGCATCGGGGTCGCCGCCTTCCGCGGGGCGCAGTGGGTACACGCCCTGCGGGTTGTCGGCGAGGAGCCGCGCGACCGGTCCGACCGAGTCGGCCGCCACGAACGTCGCGCCGCCCTGGTGCCGGACGTTCGACCACAGGACGATCGTGAGCAGGCCCTGCTCGGGTGAGTCGAGGAAGTGCCGGAAGAAGTCGCCGTCCTTGTGCCACCCGGGCGACTCGGCCGAAGCGGCCTGCCACGGCCGGTCGGCATCCTTGCGCAGGTTCACGATGAAACTGTCGTTCCAGACGTACGGCCGGTCCGCGGAGATCCGCTCGGCCCCGCCGACCAGGTCACAGGCCGCGGCCCAGGCCTTGGGCGCGAACTCGCGCACATCGAGCTGACGCCGGTACGGCATGTGGATGATCGGCTCCGCCCAGGTCGACGGGTCGTGCTCGGCGTAACCGAGGCGGTCCCACAGCGGTGCGGTGAACTCCGCCGCCGCGGCCCGTGAGAAGCAGCCGCGGATGACCACGAAGCCCTTGTCGAGAAAGTGCTCGACCTGCTCCGCCGTCAGCACGTGTCGTGCTGGAGGCCGTGCAGCAGCGTGTCGAAGGCGGCTTGACTCAGCCGAAGGACCTCGCCGTTGCACTTGCTGTCCCGCAGAAGTGGCCCGGTCAAGCCAAAGGCGACCTCAACGCAGTCTCCGCCGCTGTTGCCGCTGCCAGCCGAACTGCGGCTGGACTTGCGCCAGGTTAGTGCCACTGTTGCTACCCATCGGATCTGTTACCGGTCAGTACAGGGACCGAAGTCGCGCGCCGCGTTGAGGATGAGTGCCTTGGAAGCCGGCAGACTCAACGCCGCGACCCGCTTCCGTTCCCAGGCCAGTCTATAAGGCTCGGTGTTGACCGAGCGATCCCGATAGACGAGGCTTCCGGCGCTGTCCATCTGCACGCGGTCAGTTGAGGGGTCGTTGTCGAGCCGCAGAAGCAGGAACGCGACGCCCATACCTGGATACGCGCCCTCCTCGATCGCCTGAACCTGAATCTCGACGTTGGGCAGCTCGCTGAGCTTCGCCAGGTGCAGCAACTGATCGTGCATGACCTCCGGGCCACCAACGGGAATCCTGAGCGCTGTTTCATGGATGACCGCCCGGACCTTGGGCGGACGTGCCTGCGTGAGGATGGTCTGGCGATCCGACCGGATGCGCTTGAGTCGGTCGATTTCGTCTTGGGCCATGCCTTCGCCGTTGCCCTCGAACAAGGCCTGCATGTAATCGTCGGTTTGAAAGTGTGCGGGGATCACATCGATCGTGACCATCAGCACTTCGCTCGCCTCGGCCTCCAGCTCCAGGAACGCGCGGCTCTTGACGCTGTAGTAGGCCGGGAAGGTGCCGCGGCGGCCGCGGGTCTGGCGGGCCATCTCCAGGAGGGCCTCGCGTTCCTGGTCGTTGAGGTCGTACTTGTCCGCCAGCACACGGAGCTTGGCGCGGTCGATGGGTGCCTCGCCCTTCTCGATCCGGCCCATGGTCACCGAACTGACGTCGATAAACTCCGCCACGTCCTCGACGCGCTCGAAGCCGGCGCGCCGGCGGAAACTGCGCAGCGCGGCGCCGACCTCGCGCCGGTTGCTGCTGACCGTCTTCGGCGTCTTGGTGGCCATGGTGGGATCGCTCCGTTCGTAGCTTCACGATGAAGCTACGCTCTGTCGCATATTCGCCAGCCCAGCAGCGACAAACTTCACCCGTTCGTGCACGCACTAGAATGAAGGTTCAGTGCTTTACTTCAGCCATGACTGAGGCCAGGTACGGATTCGTGTTGTCGGAGTGGCACCGCCACGCCGGATGGGAGAGCTTCCGCAAGAAGGTCCCGGTATCCGGAGCTTCCGCCGAGGAGTTGACCGCCCGGTTGCGGCCGTGGGCACTGGACACCCTGGCCCAGGAGCATCTCTCCGACGGGGAGTACTGGGCCTCGCTGGTCGGCGTGGACGGGCACGGTCAACCCGACGAGACCCAGGTCCTGGACGTCGTGGACATCTTCTGGTTCCACGGTGAGGAGTTCGTGCCCGCCTCGTCGGTCTCCTAGTCCGAAGTGGACCATTCGCGGACGTCGCCGAGGGTGACCGGCAGGGAGTCGCTGACATCGATCGTGAACCGGAACACCCGTTTGGCCCGCCGGCTGTTCTCCGGATCAAAGAACCGCAACTTGACATCCCAGCAGTCACTGTCCATCCGACCGAACGGACTCTTCTCCACCTGGATCGCATCCAACGCCATACCCAGGCTCACCGCCGACGCGATCGTGTTCGCCGCCTGAAAAGCATTCGTCGCCGCGAAGTTCATCGCCCGATCGCGGGACGTGGCGCCGAGGTTGCGCAGGTCGTAGTAGACCCGGGTGAGAAACTCCCGCAACGACTTGCTGACCGCCTGGACATCGGTGTCGCCGGGGAGCGCCTGCGCGGCTTCGATGGCGGCGGTCACCAGGCGGTTGACCTCCCAGCCGTACAGGCCCCGCCGCTGCTCGATCTCCAGCACGGGAACGACCTGCCCGGAGAACAGCTTGGCCGTACGCCCGCTCAACCTGCCCGGCACCGCCACCCGCTCAATGAACTGAGAATCATCCTCAGCGGCAACCTGACCCGCCAGCAACCGGATCAGCAGCTCGTAAACATCGGCGGCATAGGCACCAACAGGATCAATGGCATAGATCGGCGTCAGTTCAAGGTTCAGCGTCCAGACCAACGCCCGCGCCTCGGACGCGGTGGCGGTCAAGTGATCCACCATCTGGCGGGCATCGTAGGGGTTGGCCGGAACCGTCGTACCGTCCACCACAACCGGGGCCATCGTCTGCTTGAACGAGTCCCGCCGCGCCTCCGAACCAAAGTCGTACCCCAGAACACCCAGCGAATACACCAGCGACGCCCAGGGCTCCTTGACCGGCTCCCCGGCCGACACGACGACCATGTCGGGAGAGACGTCCTCGTTCGGCTCGGCGACCGTTGTCGCCGGTTCCCCACCGCAGGAGCACGAGGGCACGGCAGGGTTCTCCAGGTCGAGATCGTTCGTGGTCACAGCGTGCACCGCTCTTTCTATGTTGAGTTTCCCGGTCAGCAGCCGCGCGCAGGCGGCGGGATCATCCAGTTCGCAGGGATCGGCGCTGTCCCGCAGCGCCGCCCCGATCGCCAGCGGGTCGGGTACCTGGCCGTTGCGCAGTTGCAGGCACAGCAGCAGCGCGGCGACCCCGGCGACGATCGGGGTGGCGAAGCTGGTGCCGCTGTGGTCCGCGGTCCCGTCGCCGGGGACGGCGCCCCGGATGTTCTGGCCCGGCGCGAGAATTCCCTGACGCTGGTAGGCCGCGCCCCAGTTGCTCATCGGCATGGGCTCACCGGCGTCGTCGAGGGCACCGACCGCGAGCACCGCGGGCAGGGCGGCCGGAACATGCACGCAGAAGCAGCCGTCGTTGCCGGCGGCCGCCACGACCAGCACGTTGCGCTCCGCGCAGAAGCGCACCGCCCTGGCCAGCGGATCCTCCGCGTCGCCCGACGGGCTGAGCTGCCCGCCACTGATGTTGATCACATGGGCGCCGGCATCCACCGCCAGCTCGATGCCGCGGGCCAGCTCCAGTTGGGAGGTCTTCGGCCGCTGGTCGGAGAAGACGGGGACGCTCAGCCCGCGGCAGCGGGGTGCGACCCCGCGAATCGGGCCCTCGTGCTGGCCGAGGACGACGCTGGCCACGGCCGTGCCATGGGCGGCTTTGGCTCCCTGGGGGGGGATCATCCGGCCACACCCCTGCCAGGCGGCTGAGCACGGCGCCGGCGAACGCCGGGTGGTCCTGGTCCACCGGACCGTCAACCACGGCGACGCAGATCCTCTCGTCGCCCAGGGTCCGGTCCCACAGGTTCGCGAGCCCGGGGACGGCGGACAGTTCACACATCCCGAGACGCTCCTCGATGATGGTGCTTCGGAGCGCCGGTCAAGACCCGGCACCCCGAAGCGGCTCAGCGCGTCATTCCTCGTCGTCACCAGCGAACGGAATGCCCGCGATTTCGATGTTAAAGACCGACTGCTCGACACCGTCGTCGCTGCTGGCGACGGTCCCGGTGACCTGCCGGGTGACCGGCGGAGCCAGTTGTGGCGCCACCGACATGAAAGCCTCGTTCATTTCTTCCCTCTCAAGCTACGTGAATATCAACAATTGCACGTCGAGTCATTCGTCGTCGTCACCGGCGAACGGAATGTCCTTCCACTGGATCCCGCCCCAGATCGACTGCTCGACACCGGTGTCGCTGCTGGCGACGGTTCCGGTGACGTGCCGGCTGACCGGCCGAGCCAGTTGGGGCGCCACGGACATGAGATCCTCAGCCATTTCCCTCTCCTCACGACTTGCGCAACAATTCCCGAAATCGTGCGTTCAAATTCGGGTGCACTATTGACACTAGAGGAGCTCTTACATTTCGGACAACTGCACGACCAGGTTGTCCAGCTCCACCCGGAATCGCGTTATCGGGATGGGCCGGTCACGGTCGGTGAAAATGTTCGCCTGCTGGCGTGAACTTCACGTGTCACCGTCGTGGCCCGCAGTGGAAAGGCGCAGTGGGTCGGGGCGGAGCAGGGAGATGCCGGCCAGCACCGAGATGGCGACGGCACCGAGCAGGTAGAGGGGTTTGTAGAGTTGGTCCTCACCCGCCGGTGAATAGGTGAGCACCAGGAAGACGGCGACGCCGACGACGACGGCGAGATGGCGGCGCTGCCAGGCGATGGCGGCCACCAGGACGAAACCCCAGGTGAGGTACCAGGGCAGGGTGGCGGGCGAGAGCACGGCCACCGCCACGAGCACGATTCCGGCCCGCCGCACGGCATCCGGGCCACCGTGCCGGGCCTGCCACCACTGCCGGACCATGAACACCAGCAGGATCAGGCCGCCGACCGCCCGGACGATGTTGACCACCCAGGACTTGTTGACGTCGACGAAGATCCCGATCCCCGCGTGGATCAGCTCACCGACCCCGGTCGGCAACGACAGCCAGTTCACGATCTTCGACGAGGCGCCGAGGCTCAGCAGCCAACCGAGGTCGACACCAGCGGCGAAGGTCAGCACGGCGAACGTCAGCACGAACACGGCCAGGGCGCCGGCCACCGCCCGGACGAAATTGCGCCACGGCTTGGAGCTCAGGTGCCCGGCCCAGACCCAGACCAGAAACGGCAGTGCGATCGCCGCGGTCGCCTTGATCGCCGCCGCCATCGTGACCAGCACGACGCCGAGCACATGTCTTCGATCCAGCACACACAGCGTCCCCGCAGCCATGAAGCCGATCATGAGCAGGTCGTTGTGCGGCCCGCCGACCAGGTGCACCACCGTCATCGGCCCGGCCACCATCAGCCACGCGCTGACCGGCAGCGACCCGCCGAGGTGGCGGACCAGCCCGGGCAGCGACCACAGCAGCAGCCCCAACCCGATCATCAGGACCAGCCGCATCAGCACCACGCTGACGATCATGTTCGTGCCGGTGACCCACATGACGCCCTTGGCCACCAGGATGAACAGCGGCCCGTACGGGGCAGGCGTGGTCACCCAGAAGTCGTGCACGTTCTGCACGACGTTCTCGACGTTCGCGACGTTGAGCGAGATCGGGCCGAACACGTACGGGTCCAGGCCGTAGAGCGGCATCGTGCCCTGGGCGATGTAGGAGTACACGTCCCGGGTGAACAGCGGCGGCGAGATCACGAGCGGGGCCATCCAGGCCGCGCCGGCGATCAGCACCGCGCGGGTGCCCACCCGGCCGGCCAGCACGTGCCGGCCGAGCTTCACCCAGGCCCACACCACCAGCCCGAACCCCACGTAGAGCATCGTCGTGGCGAGCATCAGCCCGTGCCCGTACCGCACCCACGACATCGGGCCCCGGCCCAGCAGTGGATCGTGCACCAGCACCGCGCCCGTCCCCAGGGCCGCGACCAACATCAAGAAGCTTCCGGCGGAGCCCAGCACGATCGTACGGAGCGGAAACGGACGCGTGCGCTCCGTGGTCACGATCATGATCGCGGACGGTTCCGTAGTGGTGGCCATTGCGTCCTGAGATTACACAGCCGGCCGGCCGCGCTTGCTCCCAACGGCCTATTTTGCTCGCACCCGACGGGTCCGGACGATCCACTGTGGATCAGAGGGCGGTTCATCCGATCAGGCGTTTCCGCATGTCTTCGCTCGTGGCACGGGTGTCCGCCGCGTCGCCGGCACCGATACTCCCCACAGTGGTGAGTTCGGCGATCATCGCGGCTTCGGTGCACGACGTCCCCGCGGCCTGCGCCGCGCAGGCCGCCACTCCGGTCAACCCGGTGCAGCCGGTCAACCCGGCCGATGCCGCCGCCGACCCCAGCCACGGCTTTCTCGTGCTGGTTGAGGGCGATGCCGGGCTGTACCAGAACGAGACCGAGGGTCCGGTCGCCATCGGCGGCGACGTCCGGTTCCGCAATTACCGGGTGGGGCTCAACAACGCCGGCACCTACGTCATCCCGGGCGAGTCACGCCCGGTCGGCCTCGTGGTCGGTGGGGCTCCGGACTTCGCCGGCAGCCCGGCCGGCGGCACGCTGAGCGTGCTGAACAACACCTACGCCAAGTTCGGGGACCTGAGCGGGGCGACCGTGCTGCCTTCGGGCGGCGTCACCCTCGTCACGCCGGCGGCCGGCACCGCGTCCGGGCAGGTCTCCATCCAGACCAACCAATCCGGGCCCTCGGTCGGCGGGCCGAGCGGTTTCGACTTCGCCGGCCTGTTCTCCACCTACCGGTCACTGAACGCCGCCATCGCCGCGTGTCCGGGCACTTTGCAGCTGACCGACCAGAACGGCCAGAACCCTTGGAACGGCACGGATCCGGTCGCCACCATCGGGCTCCAGCGAGGGCAGAACGTGCTCACCCTCACCCCGGCCCAACTGTCGGCGCTGCAGAGCGTCAACCCCCGCAACGGCTTCCTGCAGCCGGGCGACGCGGCCTGGCTGATCATCAACGTCGAGGTCGGCGGCGACTACACCTGGTCGGTGCCGCAGGTGAGCTGGCAGGGCAACACTCCGTCGCGGCACGTGCTCTGGAACTTCACCACCACCGGGACGATCACCTTGCCGGCCGGCTCCCCCACGGTCTGGGGAACGATCTACGCGCCCAACGCCGCGCTGGTGGACAGCAGCAGCTCGAACATCGAGGGCAACGTCGTGGTCCGCACGCTGACCGAGGGCGACCCGGGCACCGTGGACGGCGGCGAGATCCACTACGCGCCGTTCGCCGACCTGGTGTGCCCCTGCGCGGACCAGCCCACTCCGACCACGACCACCACCACGACGCCGGCCACCACGACGACCGCGTCGACCAGCGCCACCAGCACCACGGTCGTCCACAGCACGACACCGTTGCCCACGACCGGCCCGGCGACGTCCAGTGGTTCCGGGGGCGCTGACAGCCTGATGGCCGTGACCGGCGCACCGGTCACACCGATGTCGGTCCTCGCGCTGCTCCTCGTCGCGTCCGGCGCCGTGCTCGTCGCGCGGCACCGACGGAGGTCATGACGTCCGGACCGCCGGCATCCCGTCCGGGAGCGCAGCCAGCAGGGCGCGGGTGTACGCGTGCTGCGGATTGGCCAGAACCTCCTCGACGGCGCCGACCTCGACCAGTGAGCCGCGATGCATGACGGCGACGCGGTCGGCGATGTTCCAGGCCAGACCGAGGTCGTGGGTGATCACCAGGGCGGCGAGCCCGAGCCGTTCCCGCAGCCGGAGAAGAAGCGCGAGGATCTCGCCGCGGAGTGAGGCGTCCAGCGAGGCCACCGGTTCGTCGGCGACCAGCAGCCGCGGCTCGAGGGCGAGCGCGCCGGCGATCACCACGCGCTGGCGCTGCCCGCCGGAGAGATGCTGTGGCAGGACCGGCATGAACTCCTCGGGCGGGCGGAGCTCGGCGCTGGACAGCGCCGCCGCCACCCGTGCCCGCTCGTCGCCGGGGATCCGGTGGATGCGCAGCCCCTCGGCGACGGCCTCGTACACGCTGTGCCGCGGGTTGAGCGCGCTCGTCGGGTCCTGAAGCACCAGTTGAACCTGGCGGCGGTAGGCCCGCAGCCCGGCGCTCGACGTGGGCACCGGCTCCCCGTCGAAGATCACCCGGCCGGCCGTCGGCCGCTGCAAACCCAGGATCGTGCGGGCCAGCGTGGTCTTCCCCGAACCGGACTGGCCGACCAGCGCGACGATCTCACCGGGAAACACCTCCAGGCTCACCCCGGCCACCGCGTGCGTAACCTCCCGCTGCCGCCCGTGGAACGTGACCCGCAGTTCGTCAACCTTCAGCAGCGGATCCGTCGACACCTCCATCCCCGGTAGTTCGTCAACCCTCAATGGCGGATCCGTGGACAACTCCGTCCCCTGTGGACAACCCGTTCCATCTTGATCTTCCACGCCCGCGCCGGATGTGCCGGAGGTACGCTGGTGCCGAGCCGGGGCCCGCCCCCCGGGAGTGGTGGGGGCTTCCCTCAGGTTGGCGCGCTGGCTCGGGTTCGCCTCGGAGGGCAGTTCAGGCGGAGACTCGGGGTCCGGGGTGTGGGTGGTGGCTGGGGCGTAGCGGGAGGTGGGGTCGCCGACGGTGGGGAAGGCGGCGACGAGGGTTGTGGTGTGGGGGTGTCGGGGGTTGTGGAGGAGGGTGCGGGAGTCGCCTTCTTCGACGAGTTCGCCGCGGTACATGATGGCGAGGCGGTCGCAGGTGGCGGAAAGCACCGCCAGGTCGTGGCTGATCATGATCAGGCCGAGGTGGTGTTCGGCGACGAGGCGGCTGAGCAGGTCGAGGATCTGGGACTGGACGATCACGTCGAGGGCGGTGGTCGGTTCGTCGGCGATCACCAGGCGGGGGCGGCAGGCGAGGGCCATGGCGATCATGACGCGTTGCTTCTGGCCGCCGGAGAGCTCGTGCGGGTAGGCGTTGGCTTTGGCGGCGGCGAGCTCGACCTGGCTGAGCAGCTCGGCGACCTGGGTGCGGACGGGTCCGGGGGCGCCGTGCAGGAGGATGGGTTCGGCGATCTGGTCCCCGACCTTGCGTACCGGATTCAAAGCATGCATGGCGCCCTGGAACACCACCGACGCGGACGCCCAGCGGACCGCACGCAGGCGGCCCCAGGACATGGTGCGCACATCCTCGCCGTCCAGCAGGATCTCGCCGCCGATCCGGGCGGTGCGGGGCAGCAGCCGGAGCACCGACAGGGCGAGGGTGGACTTTCCGCAGCCGGACTCGCCGGCGAGGCCGAGCTTCTCCCCCGGGTCGAGGCGCAGGTTCACCCCGTGCACGGCGGGCGCTGAACCCCGCGCCCCGGCGTAGCTGACCGAGACGTCACGCAGCTCGAGCAGGCTCATGATCGCGCTCGCAGGTTCGGGTTGAGGACGACCTCCAGCGCTCGGCCGCACAGCGTGAAGGACAGCACCACCAGCACGATCGCCACGCCGGGCGGGAGCAGGTACCACCAGGCGCCGGCGGTGACCGCGCCGGTGTCCAGCGCCTGCTTGAGCATCAGGCCCCAGGAGACCTTGCTGGGATCGCCGAGCCCGAGGAACGCCAGCGTCGACTCGGAGATGATCGCGCTGCCGACCGCGAGCGTGGTGTTGGCCAGTACCAAGGGAAGCACGGCCGGGAGCACGTGTTTCAGCAGCACGTGGCGGTGGCCGCCGCCGAGTGCCCGGGCCCGTTCGATGTAGGGCCGGGCCTCGATGGTCAGGGTCTGCGCGCGGACCAGCCGGGCGGTGGACGGCCACGAGGTCACCCCGATGGCCAGGATGATCGTGCCGAGGCCGCGGGCGAGCATGGTGGACAGCGCGATGGCCAGCACCAGGGCCGGCAGCACCAGGAAGAAGTCGGTGACCCGCATGAGGATCGCGGAGACCCACCGTCCGAAGTGGCCGGACAGCATGCCGAAGACCGTGCCGATGCCGACCGAGAGCACCGCCGCCGCGATGCCGACCAGCAGCGAGACCCGGGCGCCGTAGACGGTCAGGTCCAGCACCGAGCGCCCGGCGTGGTCGGTGCCCAGCCAGTAGTCGCCGCCCGGCGGGCTGAGCACGCCGCCGGTCGCCTTGATCACCGAGAGCTGGTCCGCGTGGATCCACAGTGGAGCGGCCAGCGCCAGTAGCACAATGAGACCCAGCGCGATCAGCCCGGCCAGGCCGGACCGGCTGGCGGCGAACTCCCGGCCGAGGCGACCGAGCGCGGCGCGCCGGCGGGACCAGGCAATTCCACCCGCGGTCATGCAGAGCCTTCCAACTCGGGAGAGTTGGCCATGGTCGTGGGGCGTCTTGGCTGGTGGGTCACCGGACCGCTCCTCGGGCAGGCCTCGTTCCTCGGCCTGCCGTCGTCGCGGTGGGCCAACTCCCTCGCCCGGCATTCCGCAAGCTTCATGACGTCCGCACCCGTGGGTCGATAAACCGGTACACCACGTCGGCCAGCACGTTCATCACGACCACCGTGCCGGCGAGAACGATCATGGTGCCCTGCAGCAGCGGGTAGTCCGGGAACCCGATGGCCACGTAGGTGAGCAGACCCAGACCCGGCCAGGAGAACACCGTCTCCACGGTCACCGCGCCGGAGACCAGCAACCCGGCGTGCAGGAAGATGATCGTGACGGTGGGCAGCAGCGCGTTGGGCACCGCGTGCCGGCGGCGCACCTGGTCGTCGGTGAGCCCCTTGGCCCGCGCGGTGGTCAGGTAGTCCGCGTTCATCTCCTCGAGCAGCGAGGAGCGCATCACCATCAGGTACTGCGCATAGGTCACCGCGGTGAGCGTGACCGCCGGCAGCGCCAGATGGTGTACGACGTCCACAATGGACGGCAGGACGCCGTCGACCCCGCCGGGTGTGGTCATCCCCGCGGTCGGGAACAGGTCCAGCGTCACCGAGAACACCACCAGCATGATCAGCCCGAGCCAGAACGTCGGCACCGACCAGAGCACCAGGGAGGTGCCGGTGGACAGCTGGTCGAACCGGCTGCCGTGCCGCCACGCCGCCCGGGTGCCCAGCCACAACCCCAGCAGCAGAGCCAGAATCAGCGCGGTTCCGGTGAGCAGCAGGGTCGGCCCGATCCGGCCGGCGATCAGCTCACCGACCGGCTGCTTGTACTTCAGCGAGGTGCCGAAGTCGCCGTGCAGCAGGTCCCGCAGGTAGTACAGGAACTGGGTGAACAGCGGCTTGTCCAGGTGCCACTCCGCGCGCAGCTTCTCGATCTGCTCCAGGCTGGTGTTCACGTCCCGGGACAGCGTGCGCACCGGGTTCCCGGGCAGCGCGCGGAACAGGAAGAACCCGAGCACCACCACCAGCAGCAGGCTGACCAGCGCGCCGCCGATCTTGGTCAGAATGAATCGGGCGGTGCCCAGCGCGCGGCGCCGCCCGGTCAGCTCGACGACCGGGTCCGTCGTGAGCGCGACATCGACCATGGGTTAACCCTCGCCTCGAAAGTGCGATGAAGGCGGCCTTTCTCACGTCCAGCGTGAGAAAGGCCCCCTTCATCGCATTCCCCTACTCCCGCTCGTCCGCACTCGTGCGCCGGCGCCGGCTCAGCCCCCACACCGCACCGACGAGTAGCACCGCCGCGCCACCCACGATGCCGACGACCGCGCCCGTGCTCAACCCGCTGGAGCCGCCGGACGGCGCGGCATTGGGCTCAGCCCCCGGCGGGGCGGCTTTGTAGTAGCTCCAGTACCCGCTCTGGTTGGCGATCACGCCGCCCGGGTCCGGCTGGGTGACGAACGGTGCCCACCGGTCCGACCGGTACGCCTCGAGCTGCTTGTCGTAGGTCAGCAGGATCGCCGAGACGTTGTCGTGCAGGACGCTCTGCGCCTTCTGCACCAGCTCCCTGCGCTTGCCCTTGTCCAGCTCGGCCTGCTGCTGGTTGTACAGCGCGTCGTACTCGCGGCTGCAGAAGTTGGAGTCGGACAGGCCCGTGCCGACCACGTCGCAGGTCTCCTGGGCCAGCATGAAGTCCGGGTCCGGGCTCACGCTCCAACCGCTGAACGCCAGGTCGAAGCTGCCCGCGTCGGTGTCGTCGTTGACCTGGTTGGACGCCTTGAACTCGGTGGTGACCCCGACGCCGATCTCCTTGAACCAGCCCCTGACGTACTCGGCCATCTGCTGCCGTTCGGCGTCGTCGCTGGTGACCAGCAGGCGCAGGTTGATCTCCTTGCCCTGCTTGTCGGTCCGGGTCCCGCCAGCGCCCTTGGCGTAGCCCGCGGAGTCCAGCAGAGAGTTGGCCTTGGCCAGGTCGAAGCCGCGCTTCTGGGTGTCGGACGGCTTGAACGTCCAGTCCGGGAACGTCGGCGGGATCACCTGCGTGGCCGGCTCGGCCAGCCCCTGCTTGACCTTGTCAATGATCGTCTTGACGTCGACGGCGTAGGACAGCGCCTTGCGGAACTCGACGTCCTTGAGCACCGGGTTGCCGTTGCCGAACGCGCTGCCGTCCTTCTTCGGGTTGCCCGGGTTGAAGATGATCTCGACGAACCGCCGGTTGTTGCCCGCGTTGGTCTTGATGTTCGGCTCGTTCTGCAGGGTCTTGAACTGCGCGGCGGTGAGCCGGTAGGCGAGGTCGACGTCACCCTTGCGCAGGCCCTGCACGGCGGCGTCGGTGCTCTCGTACTTGACGTACTGCAGCTTGTCGATCTGGGGCCGGCCGCGCCAGAACTTGTCGTTGGCCTCGAGCGTCGCCGACTGGCCCTCCTGGTACCCGGTCAGCACGAACGGCCCGCTGCCCACCACCGGGAACTTGTCGTTGCCGAACGCCTTGTAGTCGGTGACGTCCTTCCAAACGTGCTCCGGCACGATCGGGATCTCCGACTGCAGCATGGACGCCTGCGGCTGCTTGGTCTTGATCACTACGGTGCTGTCGTCCGTCGCTTTGACGGACTCGTAGTTGGTGACCGCGACGCCGTTGGCCTCCGCGGCGTCCTTGTCGGTCATGATCTTGTTGTAGGTGAACTCGACGTCCTTGGCGGTGATCGGCTGCCCGTCCGACCACTGCATGCCCTTGCGGATGTGGAACGTCCAGGCCAGGTTGTCGCTGGAGGTCTCCCACTTCTCGGCCAGCCCCGGCTCGGGCGAGGAGTCCTTGGCGCTGTTGACCGTGAGGAACTCGTACATCAGCCGGCCGAGCTGGGTGCCCACCAGCAGGGTCGACTGGAACGGGTTGAGCGTGTCGATGTCCGTGGTGTACGCCACCCGCAGCGTCTTCGACCCCTGCGCCTGTGCGGCCGGCACGCTTGCCGGCGTCGCCAAGGGGGCCACGACCAGGGCGGACACTCCCGCTACGATGCCCACGCCCCATCGCCTGATACGCACGATGATCACCTCTCCTTGCCGGGTTGCAAGGAAGTAACCACCTACCGACCTAGAAAGTCAATGAGTCCCGACGAGCTGTGCCAAGAAGTAACGTGTCCGGTATGCGCATCATGATCTCCGCGGACATGGAGGGTGCCACCGGCGTCACCTGGAGCGCCGACGTCAAGCCCGGAACCGAGCAGTGGCAGCGATTCCGCCGGATGTTCACCGGCGACGTCAACGCCTGCGTGGCCGGGCTGCTCGACGGCGGCGCCACCGAGGTGCTGGTCAACGAGGCGCACTCGACGCAGCGCAACCTGCTGCTGGAGGAGCTGGACGCGCGGGCCCGGATGCTCACCGGTAAGCACAAGCCACTGTCGATGATGCAGGGCGTCGACTCCGGGATGGACGGTGTGGTGTTCCTCGGCTACCACGCCGGTGCCGGCATGGACGGCGTGCTCTCCCACACCTACCTGCCGAACTCGATCACCGGCGTGTGGCTGGACGGTGTGCACGCCAGCGAGGGCCGGCTCAACGCCGTGCTCGCCGCCGAGTACGGCGTGCCCGTGCTGCTGGTCACCGGGGACGATCTGACCTGCGTGGACGCCGCGGAGTACGCGCCGGGCGCCACGCTGGTCGCGGTGAAGGAGTGCGTCAGCCGGTACGCCGCGATCTGCGCCCCGCCCCGGCACACCGCGGCCGAGATCGCCGCGGGGGCGAAGGCCGGGATGGCCGCGGCCGGGCGGGCCGAGCCTCGGCGGTCGGCGCACCGCATCGAGGTGGAGTTCGACGCCACCCATCTCGCGCACGCCGCCGCCGTGGTACCCACGGTGGAGCTGGTCGGGGTGCGGCGGGTCGGGTTCGACGCACCGACGATGACCGCGGCGATGAAGGCGTTCAAGGTGGTGACGGCCATCGCCTCGGGCGCGGTGGAGGGAGACTATGGCTGAGCCGGTCGAGGAGCTGTGCGCGGAGCTGATCAGGTTCGACACCACCAACCGGGGCCACGGGCAGGGCAGCGGTGAGCACGGCGCCGCGACCTTCGTGGCGGAGCGGTTGTCCGACGCCGGCGTGAAACCCGTGCTGCTGGAACGGGCGCCGCGGCGCACCAACGTGGTGGCCCAGGTGCCCGGCGCCGACCCGGCGCTGGAGCCGGTCCTGGTGCACGCGCACCTGGACGTGGTACCGGCCGACGCCGCCGAGTGGTCGGTGCCGCCGTTCGCCGGCGTGATCCGCGACGGCTACGTATGGGGCCGCGGCGCGGTGGACATGAAGGACATGTGCGCCATGCTGCTGACCGTGCTGGGGCGCTGGGCGGTCGAGGGCCGCGCGCCGCGTCGGGACATCGTGCTGGCGTTCGTGGCCGACGAGGAGGACCGCGGCGAGTACGGCGCGCACTGGCTGGTGGACGAGCATCCGTCACTGTTCGCCGGGTGCACCGCGGCGATCGGCGAGTCCGGCGGATACACGGTGCCACTGCGCTCGGTGGACGGTGAGCCGGTGCACCTCTACCCGGTCGGCACGGCCGAGCGCGGCACCGCGCACCTCATGCTGACCGCGACCGGCCGGGCCGGGCATGGCTCGCGCCGCAACGCCGACAACGCCGTGGTGAAGCTGGTGAACGCCCTCGCCCGCCTGGCCGCGCACACCTGGCCGGTACGGCTCACCCCGGCCGTGCGGGCCTACCTGGAGCGCACCGGAGCGGCGCTCGGCATCCCGGTCGATCTGTCCGATGTGGACGGAACGCTGGCCCGGCTGCCGGCCGCGGCCGCCCGGCTGGCGGAGAGCACGGTGCGCAACAGCACCACGCCGACCGTGCTCAACGCCGGCTACAAGGTGAACGTGATCCCCGGGGTGGCCCAGGCACAGGTGGACGTCCGGGTCCTGCCCGGCACCGAGGACGAGCTGCTGTCCGAAGTAGACAGATTGATCGGCCCGGAGGTGCGTCGCGAGTTCACCGCCCACCAGCCGCCCGTGCAGGCCCCGGTGGACTCGCCGTGGTTCGACGCGATGGCCGCCGCGCTGGTTGCCGAGGACCCGTCCGCCGTGGTGGTGCCCTACTGCCTCGGCGGCGGCACCGACGCGAAGGCGTTCGCCCAACTCGGCATGGCCTGCTTCGGGTTCGCCCCGCTGTACCTGCGCGAGGGCTTCGACTACCGCTCCATGGCGCACGGCGTCGACGAGCGGGTGCCCGTCGAGGGACTACGCTTCGGGGTCAACGTTCTGGACAGGTTCCTGTCGAACGTCTGACTGGGGAAGGAGAAGCATCATGACCCTGCCGCCCGTGGTATCGAGCGAGGAGTGGCTTGCCGCACGCAAAGCCTTGCTGGCCAAGGAAAAGGAGGCGACCCGGGCCCGCGACGCGCTCAACGCCGAACGTCGCGCGCTGCCCATGGTCCGCGTCGAGAAGGAGTACGTCTTCGACGGCCCCACCGGCAAGGCGAGCCTGCTGGACCTCTTCGAGGGCCGCCACCAGCTGATCGTCCAGCACTTCATGTTCGATCCGAGCTGGGACGAGGGCTGCCCCACCTGCTCCGCGGACGCCGACAGCCTCCCGCACCTCGCGCACCTGCACGCCCGCGACACGTCGTTCGCCGCGGTCTCCCGCGCCCCGCTGCCCAAGATCGAACGATTCAAAACCAGGATGGGCTGGACCTTCCCCTGGTACTCATCACACGGCACGGATTTCAACTACGACTTCCACGTCACCCTCGACGAGTCGGTGACCCCGGTGGTCTACAACTTCCGCCCCAGCACCATCAGCGGCGAAATGCCCGGCGTGAGCGTCTTCCTCCGGGACGGCGACACGGTCTACCACACGTACACCGCCTACGCCCGCGGCACCGACCACCTCAGCAGCTTCTACAACCTCCTGGACCTGACCCCGTTCGGCCGCCAGGAAGGCTGGGGCGGCATGCCCGACCTCGACGGCCTGGGCGACACCTGGCTCCGCCACCACGATCAGTACCGCCACTCCGGAACTTAACTGCTGTCGTTACGTTCCAGCTGGCGGTGCAGTTGTCGGGTTGATTGTGGCTGAGTGCCGCCACGGTCCCCTGAGGTGCGGTTGGCCGGCGCGAGGCCAAACCTGTCCGCGATGGGTATCAGGCACGCCTAGTCCCGCAGGTAGAAGTTGCGCTCCCAGCGGTGTTTCGCGATGACGGCGAGCCGCTCCTCGGTCAGCGGCACGCCGTCGCTGACCGGAGCGTTGCGTTCGACGTTGCGGACGGTGCGCATGCCGGGAATGACGGTGGCGACGGCTGGGTGGGTGAGCACGAACCGCAGCGCGGTCTCGGCGAGCTGGTCCGGCGCGATGCCGAGCTCCTCGGTGAGCGCGCCCGCCCGGCTCTCCACCTGGGCCGGGCGGTCGCCGCGGAAGTAGCGGCCGCGGAAGTCGCCGTCCGGGAACGTGGTGTCCGCCTTGATGGTGCCGGTGAGGCCGCCCTCGTCCAGCGCCACCCGCACGATGACACCGATGTCGTGCTCCGCGCAGGCCGGGAGCAGCCGCTCCTCGGGCGCCTGGTGGAACATGTTGTAGATCACCTGAACGGTGTCGACGTGGCCGCTTTTGATCAGGGCCAACACGTTGTTCGGCTGGTAGTCGTTGATCGACACGCCGAAGAACCGGATCTTGCCCTCGTCCTGGAGCGCCTGCACGGTCTCCAGCCAGTCGCCCCGGCCGACCCAGTCGTCGCTCCAGACGTGGAACTGAAGCACGTCGAACGCCTCCAGCCCGGACTCGCGGAGGCTCGTCTCGACACTCTGTCTGATGTGGACACCGGGGAACGCCTCGGCCGGATCGACGCCGTCCGGCGCGGGCCACTTCCGGTTGAGCGGCGGCACCTTGGTGGCGACGTACACGCCGGTATGCGAGCGGAGCACGTTTCCGACGATGCGCTCGCTCTCCTGGTAGCCGCGGGCCGTGTCGATCAGGTTCACGCCGAGCTCGACGGCCCGGTGCAGGGCCCGGACCGACTCGTCCTCGGTGGCGCCGACCCAGCCGGCGCCGCCGATCCCCCACGCGCCGTACCCGATCTCGGATACGGACAGGCCGGTCCTACCCAACGTCCGGTATTTCATCAGCGCTCCCTTGACAACTACGGTGCGGTGGTTTCGAGCGCCGGCTCGTACAAGCGGTCGATCTCGGTGGCGTAGCGGTCGGCGATCACCCGGCGGCGCAGCTTCAGGGTGGGGGTGAGCTCCCCGGACTCGGCGGTCCACGGCCGGTCCAGCACGTGGAAGCGCTTGATCTGCTCCACCCGGGACAGCACCTCGTTCGCCTGCGCCACCGCGGTTTCCAGCTCGGCCCGGAGCTCGGGGCGGGTGGCAAGTGAGGCGTGATCGCCGGTGATCCCGCGCGCGGCGGCCCAGGCCGGCGCCAGCTCCTCGTCCAGCACGATCAGCGCGGTCAGGTACGGCCGTGCCTCGCCGACGCATACCGCCTGGCCGATCAGCGGATGCGCCCGCAGCAGTCCTTCCACTTTGGACGGTGCGATGTTCTTGCCGCCGGAGGTGATGATCAGTTCCTTCTTCCGGTCGGTGATCGTCAGCAGCCCGCGCTCGTCGATCGTGCCGATGTCCCCGGTGGCGAGCCACCCGCCGGCGTCGGTGTCCGGCCGGATGCTGCCGTCCTCCTGGAGGTAGCCGGCGAACACCAGCGGGCCGCGCACCAGGATCTCGCCGTCCTCGGCGATCCGGACCTCCACGCCCGGACCCGGCCGGCCGACCGTGCCGGGCGCGAACGCGTCGTCGGTGCTCAGCGTGGCCGCCCCGGTCGTCTCCGACAGTCCCCACACCTCGGTCACGACCAGCCCCAGGCTCGCCAGAAACTCAAGCACGGCAACGGGAATCGGGGCCGCGCCACTGGAGTTGCGCAGTGACTCGTCGAGGCCCAGCGACGCCCGGATCGGCCGCAGCAACGCGGCGTCCGCCTCGTCGAAGCGCTTCGACAGGTCGGTCGGGACCTCCTCCCCCGCCACCCGCAGCCGGTACACCCGCAGCGCCAGGTCCCGGGCCTCGGCCAGCGCCGGCGGCGCCGCGGCGAGCCCGGCCTGCAGCGCGGCCGCCATCTTCTCCCACACCCGGGGCACGCCGAACAGTCCGGTCGGGCGCACGGCCTGCAGCGTCGGCAGCAGCCGCGCCGGGTCCGCGCAGATCGTCACGTGCCCGGCGAGGCAGATCGGCAGGTAGATGCCCAGCATCCGCTCGGCGATGTGGGCCAGCGGCAGGTAGGCCACCGACCGCGGGTGCTCGCCGAGTGGCGTGGCCTGGTTGAACATCGTCGCCTGCCACACCGCGTTGCGATGGGTGAGCACCACGCCCTTCGGGTCGCCGGTCGTGCCCGAGGTGTAGATCATGCACAGCGGCGACTCCGGCTTGGCGTCGTCGGTGAGCCAGTCGAACTCCTCGGCCCGGTCCTTCCGCTGCTCGGCGCCGGTCTCCCAGATGTCCTCGTAGGTGGTGAACCGGTCGTCCCCGGCCGGCATGTGCTCCTCGTCGAGGACGATCACATGCCGCAGCGCCGGCAGGTCGTCCACCACCGGCAGCAGCCGGCGGAGCTGGTCCTCGCCCTCGGCCACGATGACCGGCGCGGCGCTGTGCCGGGCCACGTACCGGATCTGGTCGGAGCTGAGCGTGTCGTAGGTGGTGCAGGGGATCGCGCTGAGATGCGTGGCGGCGAGGTCGGCGATCCAGTGCTCCGGCCGCTTCGACATCATGATCAGCATGCGGTCGCGGCGGCGCAGCCCCAGCTCGGCCAGGCCGTGGGTGAACGCCGCCACCTCGGACCGCAGCCGCGACCAGCTGAACGTCACGGCGTTGCGCTCGATCCCCTCGGTGAGCGCCGGCAGGTCGGCGAACTCGGTGGCGTTGCGGCGCAGGAGCTTCGTGATGGTCCAACCCGCCGCCAGGGCGTCGATCTCGTCGGCTGCGCTCACGACATCCCCTCGCAGGCTCGGTGATGCCGCGAGCGGGCGCCCTGTGACATTGATTCGCTCGCAAGCTCGCTCATGTACTGATCCCTTCCGCCCGCGGTGCTCCTGTTCTATCTACCGGATCGCGGAGGCGATTTCGATACCGGTGGTGACCGGTGAACCCCAACCCCCGGTACAACGCGAGCGCCGGCATGTTGTCCGACTCCACCTGGACGTAGCACCGGGTCGCCCCGTTC
This sequence comes from Actinophytocola sp., assembly GCF_036002505.1. Taxonomy (GTDB): domain Bacteria; phylum Actinomycetota; class Actinomycetes; order Mycobacteriales; family Pseudonocardiaceae; genus DASYTH01. The sequence continues at coordinate 37,929 of NZ_DASYTH010000137.1, forward strand.
GCGGCGCCCCAGGCCAGCAGGCCGCGCAGCATCCGGGCGGCCAGGCCGCGGCGGCGGTACCCCGGCAGCACCTCCATCGCGGCGATGCCGAGCCAGCCGTCGGCGACCACCCCGCGGCCGATCGCCACCGTGGCGTCCCCGCCGACGATCGAGCCGAACGTGACGACCTCCGGGGCGGTCAGGATGCGCCGGCCCACCGGCGGCACGGTCCGCGCCTGGTACGCCGCGGCCCAGCCGGCGTCCGGCGCCTCGGCGAACCGGATCCCGGGGTCGAGCGGCGCCGGGGTGATCCGCGCGGTGAACACCTCCACCTCGACGTCGATCACCCAGCCGAGCCGGTCCGCGGCATGGTCGGCGGGCGCCATCGCCGGCAGCGGCACCATGAT
>NZ_DASYTH010000138.1:0-1804 GCF_036002505.1 Actinophytocola sp.
CCCGGGAGCGTGCCATGCTGCAGGTCGCGCTGGATGACCCCGGCACCACCGCCGAAACCTGGCGCGGTGTCGCCGCGGAGGTGCTCGACTCCAACGCCGAGCAGGAACGCCTCATCGAGGCGCTGCTCGCCCTGGCCAGCAGCCAGGGCGGCCTCGGCGAGCGCGAGCTGGTCGACCTGGCGGCTATCACCGGCGAGGTCCTGCTCTCCGCCCGCCCCGAGGCCGCCCGCCAGGGCCTGTCCGTGGATACCGTCACCAGGCCGGCGCCCCTGCTCGGCGACAAGCTGCTGGCCGAACGGCTGGTGGCCAACCTGGTCGGCAACGCCGTGCGCCACAACGTCGCCGGCGGGAAAGTCGAGGTCAGCACCGCGGCCAGGGACAGCCGCGCGGTCCTGACGGTGGCCAACACCGGGCCGGCCATCCCGCCCGAGGCGGTCGGCCGGCTGTTCCAGCCCTTCCGGCGGCTCGACGGACGTCGGGTACGCCATGACAGCGGCCACGGCCTGGGCCTGTCCATCGTCGATGCCATCGCCGCCGCCCACGGCGCCGCGATCACCGCTCGCGCCAGGACCGGCGGCGGCCTGTCCATCGAGGTCACGTTCCCCGCGATACCGGATCAGCCGCCGCCGGCCGCCTCGGCAGCTTCGACGAGCCGGGCTGACGCTGGGGGCAGCGCACGGGTCCGTTCGGCACAATAAGAACCGATGAGCGATGACCAGGCTGAGATGGGCACGAGCCACGAGTCGAGCCACGCAGTGCGGCCATCCTCGGAGCGGGTGCACAGCACGTACGGGCGGCGGCTAGCATCCTGGCCGCGCTCAGTGAGTCCGATCGGGCCTTGCTTCACGAGTCGGCAGTCCGCCATCCTGACCCGCGAACCACCGCCGCACGGGCGGGCCAGATCCTGTCGGCGGCCAGTCGAGCACGTTAGGGCAGGCGCATGCCTCGCCGTCCCGAGTGGTGCCAGGCACCTGCCGCGAAGCGCGACGGGGTTGCGTCCCGGAAGCGGTGTAAAAGCCGACTGACGCGGGCTCCTCATCGGGATGCTATGCAGCCGGTGTGACAGCCGTCTGGGCGACCACCTCCTCGTCGGTGGGTGCCTGGTCGAACAGCTCACGGCGAAGCTCGGCCAGCAGCCGGATCGAGCCGAGGGTCTGCTGCACCCCGCGCCAGCCGCGGCTGGCCCGGTCCAGCACCGCCCACACCAGCGACAGGCAGGTGCGCTCGCCCGGCAGCCGGCCGATCACCGTCACCCGACGGCGGGTCTCACCGAAGGTGCGCTCGATGAAGTTGGAGTGGCGGATGCGCGTAGGGTTCAGAAACCCGAACGTCATGCCGCAGCGTGGTAGTACTCGTGCACCAAACCCCCGAGACGATCCCGCCGCCGAACCCTATCGGTGACCGCAACAGCGGACGGCACGGATCCGAGGGCGATGCCCATCGGCGGGCGAAGCGCAAGGCCTCGGTGCGGCCGTTGGTCGTTGTAGTGCCGCAGGTACTCGCCGAGCACGCGCTCAAGGTGACGCCGCCCCCAGACCAGCATCCAATCCAGACACTCCTCACGAACCGTCCGCACCCACCGCTCGGCGAACGCATTGGCATTCGGCGCCTGGATCGGCGTCGTGATGATCCGAGTGCCGTCGGCCACGAACACGCCGTCGAAGGCGCGGGTGAACTTGCTGTCACGGTCGCGAATGAGGAACCGCGGCACGGTGGTGCCCTCCGCTGTTTCCCGCTCCCGTTCCATCGAGAGCTCCCGTGCCCGCTGGACCACCCACGACCCACTCGGGTGGTCGGTGACCCC
>NZ_DASYTH010000139.1:0-17628 GCF_036002505.1 Actinophytocola sp.
TCGGTGCTGAAGCGGTGGTCGGTGGCCAGGCCGTACTGCGCCGGGTCGATCGCCTCACCGATCTCCACCCACTGATCGATATCGCCGGCCAACGCAGCGATCTGGTCGTGGATGTCCTGCAGCCGCCCGACCTCGGCCGGATTCAGCGGCTGCGATCCAGCGGTCAGCGCGTCGATTTGCCCGGTCAGCGCCCCGAGTTCACGCTCGAACGCCTCGCGCTGCGCGTCCGGAAGCGCCGCGATGGTCTCATCCAGCCCGCCGCGCAGCTGGTCGACCTCGCCGACCAGATTGGCCACCGCCGACGGCTCGACTGCGGCCTGACCCTGGCCCTGCGTCGCGCTCTGACCCTGGCCCTGCGTCGCGCTCTGACCCTGGCCCTGCGTCGCGCTCTGACCCTGGCCCTGCGTCGCGCTCTGACCCTGGCCCTGCGTCGCGGTCTGCGTGGTCTCGGGGACGATCGGCGCCCCCGAGCGCGGGGTGACCGGCGCGTCCGGACCCGAAGGAATCGCGGCCTGCGGACTCGAGGCGACCGGTGCCTTCGTGGCCGGCGTGGCCGAGCTGACCGGTGTCGGCTCCGACCCGGAAGCCGGTGCCTGCGGGCCGGTCTGGGTCTGCGGCACCGAGGTGCTCAACGCCTTGGCGATGCCTCCGGCTGACGGTCCGCCCCGCCCGGTCGCCGCCGGCTGGTTCTGCGGATCCGGCGTCTGCCCGGCCGGGGTCTGCCCAGCCGGCGCCTGCCCAGCCGGTGGCGCGGTCGGATGGAGCACGGGGGCGGTGAACTCGCCCGGAATCGGAGTGTCCAGGATCGGGCCCGGCAGTACCGGGGGTGTGACCGGTGTGGCCGGAAGCACGGGCGGCGCGTACGCAGGCGGCTCGTCCGCAGGCGGCAGGTACGTGGGCGGCTGGTACGCGGGCGGCGGCTCGTCCGCCGGCGGCGTTTCAGCGGTTCCGTTCGGTGGCTTCGTACCCGGCGCCTGGCCGCCCGCGCCGGGGTCGAGCGCGAAGTCCGGTGGCTTCGGAATGTTGAAGGCCATGTTCTTGAGGGCCCCGAGGAAGGGGCTCGCGATACCGAGCGTCTTCATGTCCGAATACTTCTTGCTCTTCTTGTGCAGGAAGTATTCGATGTTGCCCTCGGTGACAGCGCCGGAGACGAAACCTCCGAAGAACCCGTCCTTGGGTCCGCCTTCGCTGATCGTCTCCGCGATTGTCTCCGGGATTCCCTCGCCGAGACCCTCGATGAGCAGGTGAGCGATATACCCGCCGATTCCTTCCTTTGTCCACGCCTTGGGAATTAAGAACTTCTTCATTCCCGAAAGACCAAGGTTGACCACGCCGCCGAGAGCGCCCACGATGGCCATGTTCTTCGTCGAATCCTTATCCCACTCGTGTCGATCCTTTTTCATGAACTGGATGAGCTGGACGATCGCGTCAAGGCCCACCATGAAAGCAGTCCCGACGAAGATCGACGAAACAACCCTCTTGAGGATGGCCTCGGCGGTCAACTGCGCTATCTTGACATGCACCGGGGCCATGTTCATAAAGGCGCCACCGGTCAGCAGGGACAGCCACGCGAGTTTCAGCAACTGAAGCATCAGGTAGGCCGCCATCACCAAGATCATCAACTTGGCGTACTGGATCGCCAGCCCGGTCTTGTAGCAAAGGTCGGCGTACGCCAGGCAGGCTTTTCGCAGCCCAGCCATACCCTTCTCAGGATCGGTGATCGCGGAAAAATACTCCTTGGCGGCGTCGAACGACAGGCCCTCCCCCGCGTTCTGGATCCCCTGGCTGGCAGTGTTGACCTGCCCATCGACCGCCTCGACGTCCTCGGCCAAACCCGCCCAGGCCTCACCCAGCCGGAACATCGCCTCCTCATCACCCTTCGGCCAATTCTCGCCGACGATAATGTAGACCAACCAGTTCAGCTCCGGTGGGATCTCGATGAACACGGCTGACTCAGACCGTGTTGTCTTCTTCAGTGGAGATGAAGTTGGTCGCCATCTCCTTCGTCTTGTCGCCCAAGTTCCCCAGACCCTCGTACAGGTCCTGGAATGCCTCGAGCACCAACTTGTAGCCGCCTGACCTGCCGCCCTGCGGATCGTCCTGTCCGGTGTATTGGATGAAGAACTTCTGGCCGATCTCATCAGTGCCCCACGGCTCAGCCGGCAAGCCCCCGATCCTCGTGTAAAAGCGGCTCAATGCGTCCCCTATCGTCTCCTGCGGGACGCTGATCGCGTTGCTCGATTTCAACAACGCCGGCGGGTCGACATTCAGGTCTGGGTTACCGCTGCCCATGGCTAGTCCTTTCGCCTGGTTGATATCATTTGGGGCTAGGGAATCGGAATCGGCACGTGGTTACGTCGGTCAGAGTTGTGGGGAGTACTCGTCGTCGTCGTCGTCGGAGACCCGGCCGAGCACGGTCGTGGCCAGGTCGTCGTCGTCGGACCAGATCTCGTCGTCTTCGAGCAGCCAGGTCTGGCGTTCCCGCTCCTGGTTCTGCTGCTGACCGCCCATGCCGGGAGGGGGCATGCCGCCGCCCATCGGGGGCGGGTAGCCCATGCCGCCGGCGCCCATCCCCGGTATCCCCGGCGCTCCCGGCCCGCCGGGCCGCCCGGGCAGGAGGGGGCCGCCCACCGGAACGCCTTTGCCGCCGCTGACCGCTTCGGCGGGCGATCCGGCGCCGCCGGACTTGAGCAGTTTCCCCGGACCGTTTGCGTCCCCGTCGAATTGCGGAAGCTTCCCCGAATTGAACCGGACGTCGTCGGGGCTGAACGCCGGCGAGGTGAGTTTGGGTGGCTGATCGAGGCCGAGGTTCGGCGGCCGCACGAACGGTTTGTTCTTGGGCGCACCCGCGGCGGGCAGCTTGTCGTCCCCGATAGCGAGCCCGGGAACGGGCGGTGGCGGGCGGAAGATCGTTCCGGGGGGAAAGCCGGGGACCTCCCCGTCTGGCCCGCCGTCGAGGGAGAACGGGGGGTCGATCAACCGGTCCGGTGGGATCTTCGACAGATCCGCGCCGGGTAGCACGTTGCCCTCTTCATCGAGGTCAGGTTTGCCGTCACCGCTGAGGTCGATACCGCCCGGCACCGGGGTGCCACCGAAGAAGGTCGGCACCGGCAGCGGCCCGTCCGGGCCGCCCGGCAGGCCCGGCACCCCGCCGTCCACGCCATCGGGCAGCCCCGGCACGTCTTGCAGGCCGCCGTCCGGGGGGCCGGGGAGCTGACCGTCTCCCGGCTTGGGAATCTCCCCGTCCGGCAGGGGCGGCGGCTGGTTGGCCTTCGCCAGGTCCTCGTTCTGCTTCTGCGACTCCTCGAATTGCTTGGCTTGCTGTTCCTGAGCGTCGTTGAACTGTTTGTCCGCGGCCTTCTTGTTGTCCGCGGCCTGCTTCTCGGCGTTCTTCTGAGCGTCCTCCTGCTTTTTCTGCGCATCGTCGAGTTTCTTGTCGGCCGCTTTCTTTTCGTCCTCGGCCTTCTTTTCTTTGTCCGCAAGGTCTTTTTCTTGTTTCTCCTCTTTTTCCTTGGCCTCCTTCTCGGTGAAGAGAATGCTCGGTGCCTTACCCGGTTCCGGCACCGGCGGAAGGTCCTGAAACTGCGGACCAGCGTTGTAGTACTGGGCGACCAGTCTTGCAAGGACTTCCCGCCCGGCCTGCTCCGCGAGGTCCTGGTGCCACTCCCATCGCTCCGGCGCGTATACAGTTTCGTAATATCCCCCGGTCGTGAAGCCGGCCGAGCTATCAGGTCCGGGGGGAATGTATTCCGGTGGCACCCAGACCTGTTGGCTGGTCGCCGGGAAATACACCCAGCCCTGATTATTTGCCCAGTTCATGTCCTTCTGGGCGATATGCAGGGACCATTGCACTATGCCCACCAGGTCCCACCAGTAAGGATTCCGGATCTTGTCCAGGATCTCATATATGCGCTGGCTGATCCTCTTGCCGATGCCGTCGAAACCTTCGGCGGCCGGCCCCTGCCAAAACTTCTTCAACCGGTCGAGTTCTCCGTTGATGTACCCCAGGTGGTTCGCGAGCGATGTGTCGACGGCCCGGAGGCCAGCTATCCCCGGGGTCATGCCCTCGACGAAGGCCTTCGAGTAGTCGTTCGTGCTCTTGGTATTTTCAGCCGAAGCAAGACCACCGAAGATCGCCTCGGTGAGCTCGTACCAGGTGTACGCCGCATAGTTCGCGTGATCGACCATGACTAGCCACCGCCTCCAGCCCGGCCGCACGGCTTGTCGCCGAGCGGCGTCGCATCGCTCGGTTTCAACAACGTCAGCGGGTCGATAGATCGCCCTGGGCTACCGGCGGCCATGGCTTGTCCTTATCTGCTAGTCGGGATCAATGCGGACCGGGGAATTGGTGCGGCGTGACTGGACGAAGTGAGAGGCCTACGGTTTCCGAGACGGCCGGTCCCCCTTCGGCCGCTTGCCGTCGGCGTCAGCCGAGTTTTCGGACACGCCGAGGAACTCCTCGACGATGGCCGGTAACCCGAACTCTTCCGGAGTCGCCGCCGACCAGTCGATGTTCCCGGAGACTAGTTCTGAAACGTCCACTCCGGCCGGCAGTAACGAGCTCATCGAGCTATAGGCCTCCTTTCTGGCGTTTTCCTGGGCCTCCTTGATCGTCTGCACGATCAGCTTGCACAGCTCGCCTGGTGCCATCGTCCGCCAGGTCTGGTTGTGGAATTTCAACTCCGTGATGTCGCCACGGCCGTCAACCTCAACCGAGAGCATCCGGTTTTTCGACCGAGCCTTCCCCGAGGTGGCCTGCACGGTCTTCTGCATCTTCGTCAGGTCGTCTCTGGCCTTGTCGTACTCCGCCATGAGCTCGTTTAGCGTGTCCTGAAAAGGGTTAGCCATCGTGTTGACCTCTCATTACAACGCAATCAGATCTACGGGGAATGCTTTTCTAGCTGCCGACGTCGGCGTGGTCACCCCCGGGCCGGCCGATGGAGGATTCGAGGGCCTCCGAGTCGTCCCATTCCTCGTCGCCGAGCAGCCAACTCTCGCGCTCCTCGGCCTCGTCGTCGGTGTCGCCGATGGCGCGGGCCGGGAAATAACCGGTGTCGTCGGGGTCGCCGAAACCACCCAAGCCGCCACGCTTGGATCGGGTGGCACCCGACCTGCTACGCCCGCCCGCGCTGGTGAGGGTGCTGCCAGGGCCGACCGGCCCGCCAGTGCCCGGACCGCCACGAGACCCTCGGGCCGAGGGAGTTCCGCCGGGCCCGCCCCGCAGCCCGGCCGAGGTCAGCTGCGATCCGGGACCGACCGGTCCGATGAGGGGACGCCCGCCGGGCCCGCCGCCCAGCCCACCGCCGCCGCCCAGCCCACCGCCGCCGACCGGCCCGGTACCCGCGGCATTGGGCGCGCTGGTCAACGTCGTCGGCAGATCGCCGCCGCCGACCGGGCTCGGAGCGGTCAGGTTGGGGCCACCGGGGTCGAAGCTGGACAGCTTCGTCGGGGCGTCGCCGTCCGGGTTGCCGATGCCCTGCAACTCAGGCGGGGTCGGCCCGTCGCCATCGGATGGACTGGTCAGGAAGTCCGGGCCACCCGGGTTGCCAATTCCGCCGAAAGGACCATCGTCGGTAGGGTCACCTGGGTTACCTGGGTCGCCTGGCCCGTCGGTCTGGAGGCCATCGGTGCCTGGGCCCTCCGGGAGGTCCGGCGCACCGATACCGGTCGGGTCACCGCCCGGACCGATCGGCTCACCATCCGGCCCGAGCGGCTCACCATCCGGTCCGATCGGCTCACCTCCGGGGGCGAGCAGGGCGTTATCTCCTGGACCGCCGCCCCCGGCCGGCGGTTCCTCCCCAGGTACGTCTTCGTCGTCGTCAGGTAGGTCGCCATCACCGTCGGCACCGGGGTCGTCGACGCCCTCGCCGTTGGCCGTGATGTCGCCCGGGTCCTCCTTGATCTCCTTCAGATTGCCGCCCTGCGTCTTGTAGGCGTCGGACACCTTGTCGAGGATCGCCTGAGCCGCCGCTTCCCAAGCTGCCATTTCAGGGTTGAACGGCGGGTTCGTCCGCCCGATCGCGGCGTTCCATTGGTCGGCGAGGTCCTGGATTTCGGCCCGGGCGGTGTCGAGCGCGTCAGCGCAGGCCAACATCACCGCCTTGTCGTTGGTGATCGCCTCGGCGGTGTCGCCGATGAAGACCGTGATCTGTTCGCCGACCTTGCCGAAGGTCGTCGCCGCCGGGCCGCGCCATTCCTTGGCGAGCCTGCCCATCTCGTCGGGAATTTCGCCCTGGACTTTTTCCAGGGCGGTCAACACGATAGCGAACTTGTCCCCGAGCGTACGGAGAGTTTGCGGCACTCCTGCCGTGATCTGAGCATAGATCGTGCCGAGTGCGCCGGGCTGAGGCCCACCTGCTGCCACCGCGACCGCCTCCTTAGCTTCATTTGTGGGAGCCCGCGGGCTCGGTTCTGCTGTTTTTGAATTATTTAGCAGGTTCTGTGTTCAGGATGTCGTTGACACTATTGAACATGGCATCGAGACGCTCCGCGTCGCCGAGGTTGTCGTCTTCGGTTTTGTCGTAGTCTGCCGCGATCACCTCGAGCTTGAGGCTGATGTCCTTGAGTGCGTTGCCCAGATTGGTGGTATTGGTGGTCAACGAAGTGGTGTGGGTATCGACAATCGTCTTGAGCTCGGTCGCCGCGGGAAACTCGCCCGGAAGGATCTTGAACCGCTTCAGGTCGGGGAGCGACTTCAGTAATTCGTCGCCCCACTGGTCGAACAGGATGGCCGAAGCCCGCAGCGCGTTGGTGTCGACGGTGACTTCCTTGTTGTTATTCTCTGGTGCCATTTTGATACACCTCCTATGACGCCGTGCCCCGCGCTCGGGTGCGGGGCACGGCCATCGGCGTCGTGCCTACTTTTCCCACAGACTGGCGTTCTTGTTTTCCGTTCCCTTGTAGTTGTCGGAGATCTTGTTGAGTACCTTACCGGCGCCGCCCAGCACCATGGTCATCTCGTTGATCGCGACGTCCCACTTCCGCTTCGAGACGTAGTACTGGTCCTTCGCTGTGTCTTTCCAAAAGTCCAGGCATCTCTCGGCGTCTCGTTCTAATTGGTCTGTGATGTCGTCGATGATCTTGGTCCCGGCAAATAGCGCTTCGGTGCCTGCGGTGACGGACGGGAAGTTTACGATGAATGCGTCAGCAGCGGCATTACCCATTGTGTGCCTCCTTGGCGATAGATGCTTGGCGGTTGTGGGGGTTTATCAGGGCGCCGGGACGCCGGCAATGATCTGACCGATCCTGCTGGCTTCCTGGTTGTTCGTGTCTTCGTTCGTCTGGTAATGCACCGTGTTCAAGTTGAGGACATCCCTGATCCGCTTCAGTTCGTCGACGACGATATTGAACTTCTTATTCCATTCCTCCATCGCTTTGGTGTAGGAAATGGCCGCCGGGCCGTCCCAACGCACGTTTCCCAGAGCCTCATACATCTTGGTTCTAGCGGTATAGCAGTCGTCGATGGCCGCCTGAAAGAACTGCGAGGCCACCTTCATGTCTTGCATATTTGCTTGCGAAGCGCCCATTGGTTCTCACCTCCGAGTGAGATGTGCTGTGCCCCCAGCAGGATTGCCGGGCAGCGGTGTTACCTGACCGGCAGGGTTCGGGCCCGACCGGTCATGTCTGTGTGGGTTTCTATGGGGGGTTGTTGCCGGCTCGGACCTGGGATTCGACCGGGGTGGTGGTTTTGGCCGCTTCGGGGTCCAGCGGCCGGCCGGCGGGGAGCAGGCTGAGCAGGGTGGTGGGCACCGGCACCGCGGTCACATCGCCGTAGCCGAGGGTGCCGGCCACGTCGTCGGTGGGCAGCGGGTACCGCACGCCGGTGTCGACCAGCAGCGACTCGGCGCCGCCGGCCACCCCCGGGGCGGGCAGGTCCCGGATGAGCAGCCCGGCGCCGGGCGCCACGGTGATCTCGTCGGCCTGGCCCCCGTTGCCCTCGGCGGTCGGGGCGGCTGGCACACCCGGCCCGATCGGGCCGATCGGCCCGCTGGGGGTGACCGGATTGCTCGGGCCGGTCGGCTGGCCCGAGCCGCCGCCGACCGAGCCACGCAGCAACACCGGCCCGGCCGCGCCGGCTGGCCCGCCGGCTGGCCCGGCTCCGCCGGACAGGGCGATGCGCACGTCGGCGCCCTTCTCACCGCCGACGCCGACCCGCAGGCAGGGCACGGCGTCGCCGGTGTCGGACAGCGCCTGGGGTGGGGTGGGTGGCAGGCCGGGGTCAAGCAGGGCCTGGTCGTTGCGCGCCGCGCCGGCCAACGCGGCCGGGTCCAGCGGCAGCGCGACCACGCGCTGACCCCCGTAGGCCGCCTTGGTGCGGGCGTCGCCGAGGACCAGCGCCGCGCCGGTCGGGCTGAGCGGGGCCAGCCCGTCGCGGGTGAGCAGGAAGAACTGTTGCTGGGTGCCGGCGCCGTCGACCTCGAACAGCTGCCCGACCCGGGTTTGCCGGCCACCGATCGGCGGCCCGGCCTCGCCGCGGCCGGCGACGTTGGGTGCTTTGAGGTCCGGGCCGGCGGGCAACGCGTTGACCCAGGCCGGGCCGACCGTGTGTTGCCGGGCCGGGCCGTAGCCGAGGGCGCCGAGGATCGCCTCGTCCGGGATCCGCAGCCGGCGGTCCTTCCAGGCCAGGTACCGGGTGCCGTCCGCGGTCACCACGATCAGCGCCTGGTTGTCCGCCAACGCGGTCGCCGTCGGCGTGCCGCCGATGCGCAGGGTGACGAAGGGGCGGTCCTCGCCGCTGACGTCGGGTTTGAGTGTGGAGCAGACCTGCCAGCCGGTGGCGTCGAGGTCTTTCGGGTCCGGCAACGCGTCCGGCGCGGCCGGGATGCCGACCGGCAGGCCGTGCGGCACGCCCTTCATCGACTTCTTCGACGTGTTCACCACCCGCAGGTCGTCGCCGAGGATCAGCTTCGCGGAGGTGAAGTTCAGCACCGGTTTCAGCTCACCGTCGACGAACACGTACCGGGCCCCGGTTTCCTTCTCCACGATCAGCGCGCCGGGCTCGCGGAACGCCTTCTTCCCGCCGGGTTTGATGTAGCCGAAGATGCCGAACCCGGCGATCAACACGATCCCGGCCATCACCCCGACGAAGGCGCCCACGGTGAACCGGCGCATCGGGGTGTTCGGCGCGTCCGGCTCGGCCCGCAGCATCGCCGAGACGAGCCGGCCGGCCACGAACGTGTGCGCCTGCACCTGGTCACGACGCGTCTGCACGATGATCTCCTGAGTTTTGGCTTTTGGCTTTAGCTTTGTCTTTTTGCTTTTGGCTGTCGCTTCTCTCGGCGGTTAATCGCGAGCCTGCGAGCGGATTAACCGGCGAGAGAGCGAGCCCAGCCGAAGACGCCGAGCAGGCCGAGGGTCAGCGGCAGGATCGAAATCGCGACGACCCATTCGAAGATGTCGCCGGCCCGGCCCCAGTAGGGCAGCAGCCGCCGGCCGGGCAGCAACTGGGCGAACGCCACGGCCACCCCGGCCGCGCCGAGGGCGATCACCAGCCAGTACATCCGCACTGGCAACGCCGGGCCGGCGGCGAAATGCAGCACCAGCAACGCCAGCCCGAGCACCGCCGGGCCCAGCGTCGCCAGCCGCTGCCAGGCCGAGGTCATCGCCCGGGCGCGCAGCAGCAACACTCCGCTGATCGCCAGCGTCAACGCCACCGCGGTGGTCCCGCCGACCGGCGCCAGCAACGCCAGCGACGCCGCGGCGATCACCCCGGTGGCGGTGAACATCGCGGTCATGTACCGGTCCGCGGCGGCGGTGCGGTCCAGCAACTGGCCGACCGCATACGGCTCCACATCGGCGGAGAGGTCCTCCGGGCCGGTCGGCAACGCCGGCAGCCGCAACTTGGCCAACCAGAACGCCGAGGTGGGGATCGTCGTGCTCACCGTGACCGCGGCCGCGCCGACCACCGCGCCGGCCTGCCAGGCGGTCATCCCACCCACCGTGGCCAGCAACCCGCCGACCACCGCGGCCGCGCCGGTGAGCACCACCGCGCCGAACGCCGACCGGGCCGCCCCGACCGCCACCGCGGCCAGCAACGCGGCCAACCCGGCGCCGGCCGCCGCGGCGAACACGTTCGCCGCGGCCAGCGACGGCGGCAACGGCGCGGTCACCCCCAACAACCCGGCCAGCGCCGCGAACGGCACCGCCGCCCCACCCAGCAGCACCCCGGCCGGGGCCTCCCCGAACGCCCGGGACGCCACCATGCCGCCGGTCACCAACGCCAACGCCACCCCACCGGCGGCCGCCGCCCGCGGCGCCACCGGCCCGTCGAGCAGCAACACGACCAGGCCGACCAGCAACGCCAACCCGGACACCGCCAGCAACGCGCGGCGGGTCATCCAATCCCGCCACCGGTCCCGCCGGTGCCGCATCCCGGCGGCCACCCCGTCGATCAGGTCATCGAAATGCACGGCGGGCAGCGTGTCGTCACGGGTCCGCAGGTGCAACGTCTCCCCGTCGCGGACCTTCAACTCCGCCGGGCTGCGTTCCTCGTCGAACGGCGCCTCGCCGAAGCGCTGCACCACCCAGTCATCCCCGTATTGGCGTCGGCCGGCCCCATTAGCAGAGTTGCTGTGATGCACCAGCGTGGGCAACAGGTCACAGATCGGCACCCCAGCCGGCAACGCCATCTCCACCGGCCCGTTCGGGGTGACCAGCACCACCCGACACAGGTCACTCGCATAGGTTCTCATCGCTCTCAGTCCTCAAACTCTCAGTCCAAAAGAAAGGGGGGTCAGGCGGCTTGCTCGGCGTCGGCGGCGGGAGGGGGGACCAGGGCGGTTTGGATGAGCCTGACGCCGTGCCGCCGGTCGACCAGTTGGGCCCGGCCGGGGGGGAGCTTGCGGGGTTTGGCGTCGCCGAGGAACGTTCCTTCCTCGCGGCGGCAGGAGAACACCAGGCCGGGGGTGGAGATGTCCCACAGCCGGCGGATCAGCGGGTCGACCATGCCGCGGTGGGCGTTAGAGGTGGTCCGGGCGACCACCACGTGCAGCCCGATCTCGGCGCCCTGCGCGAGCAGATCGACCAGCGCGTCGACCGGGCAGCTCATCGGGGAGGTGAGCAGGTCGTAGTCGTCGATGAGCAGGAACAGCCGCGGGCCGGTCCACCAGTCCTTGCGGGCCAGCCGGTCCGGGGTGATGTCCGCGGGCGGCAACCGGTCCCGCAGCGCCTTGACCGCGTCCCGGACCATCTCCTCCAGCGTCGAGCCGGCCAGCGTGTAGCCGAGCTGGTACTCGGGTGGGGTGGCGTCGTGCAACGCCCGCCGCGGGTCGGCGACCATGATCCGCGCCTCCTCCGGGGTGAACCGGTCGGTGACCGCGCGGGCGACCATGCGTAGCAGGTTGGACTTCCCGGTCTCGGTGTCGCCGAAGGCCATCAGGTGCGGGCTGGTGGCGAAGTCGTGCCACACCGGGGCGAGGCGTTCCTCGTCCACCCCGATCGCCACCCGCAGGTCCCCCTCCGGCCGGGGCAGCTCGCTGACCTGCAAACGGTCGGGCAGCAGCCGGACCTGCGGCGCGGGCGGGCCGGTCCACGCCTTGGCCACCGCGGCGACCAGCGCCGTGACGCCGTCGGCGAGGTTGTCCGGGTCCGGGCGGCCGTCGATGCGGGGCAGCGCGGACAGGTAGTGGTACTTGTCCGGGGTCAACCCCCGGCCGGGTAGCTCGGGCACCGACCGGGCCTTCCGGAAATCTATCTCCGAGTCCGAGGAGTCACCCAACCGCAGCTCGAACCGGGTCTGCACCATGTCCCGCAGCCAGGTCCGGATCTCCGACCACCGGTTGGCCGTCACGATCAGGTGCACGCCGTAAGTCAGGCCGCGGCCGGCGATCTCCTGGATCACCGATTCCAGCGGCTCGTACTCGGTGCGGAAGCTCTGCCACCCGTCGATGACCAGGAACACGTCGCCGTACGGGTCCTCGGCGAAGCGCCCGCCGGCCTTGGCCCGCCGGTACGCGGCCATCGACTCCACCCTGTCCCGGGTGAACACCGTTTCCCGGTGGTCCAGCAGGTTGCCGACCTCCCGGACGGTGCGGGTGACCCGGTCCTTGTCCAACCGGCCGGCCACGCTACCGACGTGCGGTAACCCGGCCAGGCTGGACAGCCCACCGCCGCCGAAGTCCAGGCAGTAGAACTGCACCTCCCTCGGGGTGTTCGTCAACGCCAACCCGGCGACCAGCGTCCGCAGCAGGGTGGTCTTGCCCATCTGCGGCGCGCTCACCACCGCGACGTGCCCCCGCCCGCCCTCCAGATCCGCGACCAGCAGATCCCGGCGCTGCTCGAACGGCTTGTCGATCAGACCGACCGGCGCCATCAACCCGCCCACCTGGGCGCCCAACCCGCGAGTCGGGGTCGCGACCAGCGGCGGCAGCAACTGGTCCAGGGTGGCCGGGGTGTCCAGCGGCGGTAGCCACACCCGGTGCGCCGGCGGGCCGGCCTGGCGCAACCGGTCCACCGTCACGTTCAGGATCGTCTCGGTCGCCTCCGACTCCTCCTCAACCTGCTCATCGGCCTCGTCGGTGTGCGGGCGGGTCAGCGGGGCCTGGTAGCCGACGCCGAAGGGCACCACCCGGTGCTCGATCACCGGCCCACCCCCGGCGCGTTTCGGCGCGCCGCTGCGGTAGGGCGCGGACACGTACGCGGCCTTGAATTTCTCCAGGCTGGTGGTGGAGGTGCGCAGGAACCCCTGGCCCGGACTCAACGGCTTGTCGTAGGCGTCGGTGACGCCCAGGATCGACCGGGACTCCATCGCGGAGAACACCCGCAGCCCCATCCGGTAGGACAGGTGCGTCTCCAACTGGGAGATGCGCCCTTCCTCCAGCCGCTGCGAGGCCAGCAGCAGGTGCACGCCGAGGGACCGACCGAGCCGGCCGATCATCACGAACAGGTCCATGAACTCGCTCTTGGTGGCCAGCAGCTCACCGAACTCGTCCACGATGATCACCAGCGTGGGCAGCGGCGGCAACACGGCCCCGCCGGCTCTTGCTTTCTCGTAGTCGTGGATGGAGGAGTGCCCGGCCGCGCGGAGCAACTCCTGGCGGCGGATCAACTCGCCCTGCAACGCGTCCTGCATCCGGTCGACCAGCGGAAGTTCGTCGGCCAGGTTGGTGATGAACGCCGACACGTGCGGCAGGTGTTCCAGGCCGAGGAAGGTGGCGCCGCCCTTGAAGTCGACCAGCACCATGTTCAGCTTCTCCGAGGAGTGCGACATCGCCAGCGACAGCACCAGGGTGCGGATCAGCTCGGACTTGCCCGACCCGGTCGCGCCGATCAGGATGCCGTGCGGGCCCATCCCGCCGAGCGCGGACTCCTTGAGGTCCAACTCCACCGGCTCACCGCGGTCGGTCACCCCGATCGGTACCCGCAGGTGGTCCCAGCTGGACCGGCCGGTCCACAACGCGGTCGGGTCGAAACTACCCGGATCCCCGGCGCCGAGCAGCCGGTGCAGATCGATGGTGCCGTCCCAGGCATTGGTCGACTGCTCGGCCCCCGCGATCCGGTACGGCGCCAACTGCCGGGCCAACGCCCGCGCCCGGATCAGGCTCAACCCGTCGGGCTGCCCCAACGGGCGGGTCTTGTCGTTACCGCGGCGGTCCCGGGTCACCGTCTCGATCGCCTCGGTGGTGACCCGCAGCCGCAACGCGGTCTTCTCCGCGGACCACCCCAACGAGCCGGTCACGTCCAACACCACCAGGTTGCGGTACCCCTGCCCGCCCAGCCGGGCGTTCGCCGGCACGTGCCCGCCGTCGAGCACGACCACCACGAACGGCTCCTCCGCGGAGGGTTCCGCGCCGGCCTCGAACCGGGCCCGCTCACCGAAGGGCTCACAATCCGGCCCGCCGAGGGTGTCCAGCAACGTCTCCAGGTCCGGCCACGAGTCGTTGATCAACCGGACCGGGCCGGCGGCGTCGTTCTCGGTCGGGTGCGCCGCGTGCGGCAACCACTTCACCCAATCCCACTCGGCCAACCGGTCGCTGGCCGCGCACACCGCGATCCGCAGGTCATCCGGCGCGTGGAACACCGCCAACTGCGCCAGCAACGCCCGCACCAGCCCCCGACCCGCCTCCCCCGCATCGGGCTCACCCGTAGCGACGTCCAGGCTGACCTTGGCGAACCCGCGCAGGTACACCGCCACCGGCACATCGCCCACCGTGGTGTAGGCCTTGAGGAACCGCCGCAACGCCGACGCGCACAACGGCTCGAGGTCTTCCACCGGCTTGGTCTGCGGCGGGGTCAACTTCAACGCCAGCCGCTGCTCCCCCAACCCGAACCGCACCTCAGCGAAATCCGGGTGCACCGCCCGGCGCTCCCACAACCGCTCCATGCGGCCCTGCGCCCCCGGCAACGCCAACGCCCACAACTTCGCCGGATCCGGGTGGGTGAACAACACCGACTCGCGCTGCTTGTCGACTGCCTTGCGGACCACCTTGCGGACCTGACCCAGATACCGCAGATAATCCCGGCGTTCGCCCTTCAGCTTCTGCTTACGCTGCCCGGCGACCTGGGTCAACTGCACCAGGCCCATCGCCAGCATCGACACCGCCATCATCCCCGACGCGGCATACATCAGGATGCGGTTCTGCCCCGGCTGGATGAAGACCAGCATCATCATCGCCGACGACGCGGCCATCGGCAGATACATGAACATCGACGACAGCTGCCCGCCCTGGGCCTCCGGCAGGCCCGGCGGCTCCTGCATCGGGAACTCGCCGTTCTCGACCTTCGGGGCGGCCCGCCGCGGCGGCCGCCGCACAATAGTCGTGCTCATCGCAGACCCGCGCGTGCCGGGCGCCCCAGCGTGGTGGCGGGTTGCCAGCCGCGGCGGCTGGCGCGCGGCAGCACCACCGCCGCGCCGATGACCAACAACGCGATCAACCCGGCCACCGCGCCCACCGTCAACGCGTTGTCCCGCGCCCACGTGTCCGGTGCCGGCTTGGCCGGCGGCGCGATTCGCACCGGCCCGGCCGGCGCGGCCACCGCGCCGCGTTCCTCCGGGATGTCGGTGGTCACCGCGGCCCACGGATTGACCACGCCCCAGCCCATCGCCGGATCCGGCAGGCTGGTGCCCGGGTGGTCTGCGGTCAGCTCCATCCGCCGTTTGACCTGCGCCGCGCTCAACTCCGGGTGATACCCGCGCACCAACGCCGCCACCCCGGCCACGAACGGCGACGCATAGGAGGTGCCGGAGTCCTGCACATGCCCGCCGCCGGTGCGGGAGATGCCGATGATGTCCTGCCCCGGGGCGACCACCGACAGGAACGACCCGGTCTCGGAGAAGCTGGTGCGCCGCCCGTCCGGGCCGATCGCCCCGACCGCGACCACCTGCGGGTAGGCCGCCGGGTAGGCCTTCGGGTTGCCCGCCTCCGCCTCGTTCGACGCGGCGGTCACGATCAGCACGTCGTTCGCGGTGGCGTAGTCCACCGCGTCCGCCAGCGCCTGGCTGGGGAAGAACGACGAGGCGGAGATGTTGATCACGTCCGCGCCGCCGTCGACCGCCGCGACGATGGCCGCGGCCATCCCGGCCGCGGTGCCGTCGCTGGAGTTGTTCGCCTGGCGGACCGGCAGGATCCGCACCTTCGGCGCCACCCCGGCCAGCCCGGTCCCAGGCATCTTCGTCGCGCCGATGATCCCGGCCACGAACGTGCCATGCCCGAAACAATCCGCATCCGCGCGGCCGCCGCCGTTGACCACGTCCATCCCGGGCAGCACCCGCCCGGCCAGCTGGGGCACGCCGGCGTCCACCCCCGTGTCGATCACCGCCACGGTGACGCCCTCGCCGCGGGTCAATGGCCACACCCGCTCCGGCGCGAGCCGCCGCTGCGCCCACGGCATCGCCCGCTCCACCTCAACCGACGGCGGCGTGCACTCCGCGCCGACGCCGCCGAACACACTGCGCCCGCCCTTGCCGCCGCCGACGGACTGCAATACCGTCGGGCCCTGACCCCTCGACAGGGGCGCGCCGGGCATTAGCAGCAACAGTCCAATAAACAAAGCCGAGCCGGCACGGGCCAACCGCCCGCGCCCACGAAGGTTAGCAATAGTCCCAGTCATTTCAGCCCAATCCCAGCCATTTGAGTTATCTAGTCATCCCCGGCTTCAGCCGCCGACGAGCCGCTCCTTCAGGACCTGGACGGAGCGCCGCGATACCGGCAATTCCCGCCCATCGACAACAACCACGTAGCCGTTTCCGCGTACCCGCATTTCCGAAACCGCGGCGAGTTGGACCCCGTAGGACCGGTGAATTCGAACGATACGGGCATGCCCCCAAGCTTCGACGAGATTGCTCATCGACACGTTCATCAAAAGGGAGCCGGTCGCGGTGTAGGCGCGGACGTAGTCGCCTTCAGCCTGGAGCCACCGCACCGACGACGCAAGCGGATCTATCGGAATGCGTAACGCGCTCGCGTTGCGAGTATGCGGCGAGTGCCGTGGCTGGGTAGCGGGCGGCTCCGCCACCGCGAGGCGCTGGACGCGTTGCAACGACTGAGCAAACCGCGCCGGGCTCACCTCCCCGAGCAGAAAATCAACGGCACCCACCTCGAACGCATCCAATGCCCGCGTCCTATCGTCCGCGATGAAGATAATCGCAGGAGGGCGGTCGAACCTCGTCAGTACACGGGCCAGATCAACCCCATCAAGACCAGGCAGGTTGGCATCGACGACCGCCAGGTCCACCTTCCGTCGATTCACCAGCCGCAGCGCGTCGGCAGCGTCGCGCGCCGAATAGACAACGCCGATGCACGGGCTGCGCCTGAGCAACCACCGCATCCTGCTTCGCCGTGCGGTCAGCGACGACCAAGACGCGAAGCCCCGCGATTTCCGGGTCGTCGAGGCCAGCATCTTGCCGCCCGTCGGTCATGGCCAGCGGATCGGCCGTGCCTTGCCCGATCGACCGTGGCCTCGTCGGCAGTTGCATCACCGTGCCCTGGCCTGAACGCGGGCTTACGGCTGTTGCGCTGCGCACGCCCGGCGTCAGGGCAGCCAGCTGCCGCCCCGGCGCCTCGGCGAGCGCCAACGACATTGCCGGTTTCCGCGCCATTTGTTACCTCCATAGGTTCAGCCCCGCACCGGTCCAAACGACCGATCGGGGCGAGATTCACTGAGGTAACGGTGACTCATCCGCCCGTGCCCACACATCATCCAGCTGCATGGTGTTTTGCGCCCGCTCGCCCGCTCGCCCGCCCGGCAAGGACCGACCTATACGGTCCTTGCCGGGCGATTACGCCAACCTCCTGAGGGGTCACCAGCGGCCATCATGTCCGTGCGCAGGGTGCGATGCTCCGGCACAGACAGGTGCGTGGACTCCCTACGCCGCCTGGCAAGCGCTGCGGCAGCTACACTACCCAGATGGCCGCGCCGCCAATGCCGGGTGCGTTCACGCGTCTGGTCAACGGCTTCCGCTTGGTGGACGGGAGCCGGGTTGGCCGGTTGGTGGCGACCGAGGTGACCGCGCGACGACGCGCCGCCGCGGCCCGGTCGGAGCAGGCCGAACGGTGAACATCGCGAACACGGGGAGGACGGCGCGTGGGGCCGGCGGCGGACCGCGGCTGGTGGGGCGGGAGGCGGAGCTTGGCCGGCTGGCCGGATGGGTGGGCGAGGTGGCCGCCGGCCGCGGGCTCGCGGTGGTGGTCG
>NZ_DASYTH010000140.1:0-10616 GCF_036002505.1 Actinophytocola sp.
GACCACGGCACGTCGATCGCAGCCACGCTCGGCGAGCTGCTCACGGCGATGCATGCTGTTCCGGTTGACCGGTGGACCGATCTGGTGGACACCGACGACCACCCGCTGGCCGAGTGGCGACGTGAGGCCGCAGAGACCTACATGACGGTCGTCGGGCAGGTGCCGGCGGTGTACCGCCGGCCTGTCGAGACGTTCCTGGACGCGATACCACCCCACGACGGGTACGCCACCGCGTTCTCCCACAACGATCTGGGCATCGAACACGTGCTCATCGACCCAGTCGCGTGGACGGTGACCGGCGTCATCGACTGGAGCGATGCCGCCATCGTCGATCCGGCCTACGACTTCGGGCTGCTCTACCGCGACCTCGGCCCCGCCGCTTTCCGCGCCGCCCTTCGCCGCTACCGAAACGACGCCAGCGACGCCGCGGCTCTCACCGAGCGCGCCGTCTTCTATGCCAGGTGCAGTGTCTTCGAGGACCTGGCATATGGCGTTGAGACCGGACGAGACAAGTACGTCGACAAGAGCCTCGCAGCGATGGAGTGGCTGTTCCCGGCATAGGCGCCACGTCTCGACCGAGCCGCCACGCGGGCGACTTCGTGAACATCGTGAAAGGCTCGGACAACGTCATGGCGATCCAGCTCTGGTCCCACTCCATCGTGGCCAAGACAGGAGACCGGCCATGAAGCAACGCGACCGTCTGGCCGTGTTCGTCCTCATGGGCGACCTATGGCGATGGTCGTATGGCCGTCGGCGACGCGGAACACCGGACCCGCACGCACCGAAGGTTCACCCTTTCCGCCTGCGCAACCCGCGCCCGCGCCTCGGCAAAGCGATGATGAGGTAGATCCAACGACCGGATCTAGCCGCGATGAGCGCGTTCATCTACAGCCCGTGTCGCCCCACGACATCAGCCCGCCACTGCAACGCCCGGGGTTAGGAGTGCCGCGGCCGCCAGAGTCATCCCATCGACGACTCGTCTTCGGCCGCGAGAAGCTTCACCATCAGGGCGATGAACTGACGCCGCTGCGCATTTGTCAGGGGTTTTAGCACTTGCTCTTGAATACCGTCGATGACGTTGTCGAGTTCCAGGAGTTGTTGGACTCCAGCCGGGGTGATGGTGACGATGTTACGACGCCTGTGCTCGGGGTCGACAGACCGCTCGACGAGCCGACGTGACTCGAGCTCGGCCAGCGCCGCCGTGACGTCACTGCGATCGATCCCGGTCCCACGGCCCAGGTCAGCCTGGCTCGCGGGCCCCCACTCGTCGAGCGCAGCCAAGAGGCGGTAGTGGTAACTGCGAAGGCCGCGGCCGTATGACTCGAACCCAGCGGCGAGGAGACCCGACGAGCGAGCGAAGGTCCGGCTTATGAGCCAGGTCGGACGATCCTTAACGCGGGCGGGAGTACGGCTTGGCGGGTGATCCATCGGCATAGGTAGACGTTATCAGTTGTTGGCACGACCAACGTTTGCTATGTTGGTCTTACCAACATTGACTGCGTCTAGGAGACCGGCTCATGGACGAACCAACCACCAGCGGACCCAAACAGGTTCTGGTCATCGGCAGAAGCCCAAGCGTGATCCTTGACGCTGCCGACATCCTGCGAAGCAAGGGCTTCCACGCAGATGCAACAAACCAGTTCGACGAGGTGCTGACGGAGTACGACACCATGAACATCGATGTCGTCGTCTTCGGTGGCATGGTTCCGCCTAACGCCAAGCAGTACCTCAGAGAAGAGATCTCCAAGGTCAACGGCCACGTCACCTTCGTACAGGGACTCGCCGGAATCGCAGGCCTCATCGCCGCCCAGGTTGAGGGCGTCACGTCGACTGCCGGAGACGACAACCGCGTGGCATATGACACGACGAAGAGAACGGTGCAGCTCACCCTGCAGGAACCGGCCCAGGTGGTCGTCGAGGCTTGGTGGGCCACCTCATTCACGCCGCCCGAGCCGACGAGCACCTCGATGCGTGTGATCGACTCCCACTTCGATTCAGGGGAGTACTCTATTCCGCTCCCCGCCGAGGTTCCGCCCGTGGCGTCGTTCGTCACCGTGTCCGTCGGGCCAGCCGTCCGCGCGTTCACGGTTGGCGCGATGCCAGAGGCAGTAATGCGCATGGTTCCAACCGGCGACCCGACCCAGCCCCCCGCGCTCCCTCCCGTCCGAGCGGTGGCGACCCACAGCAATGACTGACAACCCGGGCACCCCAGCCGTACGGACCATGCGCGCGCAGGGACTGGTCAATCTCGTGGTAGGCGGCCTGCTGCGCACCCCGGGCCTTAAGTCGGATCATCGGTAGCCGACTAGGCTAGGGTCATCGTGGCAAGGTTGGCGAACTGCCTCATGATCAGTGCGACAAACCGGAGATCGATCCAGCTCATCCTCGAAGGCGCCGCAGGTCGCGGACTTGCCCGTGCCTAGTGATCGACGAGGATGGGTT
Source organism: Actinophytocola sp. (assembly GCF_036002505.1). Classification (GTDB taxonomy): domain Bacteria; phylum Actinomycetota; class Actinomycetes; order Mycobacteriales; family Pseudonocardiaceae; genus DASYTH01. The sequence continues at coordinate 2,443 of NZ_DASYTH010000140.1, forward strand.
GTATGGACGAACTTGCGCCTGCTTCATCCGATCCGCTCTCGTATCCCCATCCGCGCGACATGCCTGGGCTCTGACATCGTCGATGGAGACTGGCCGATGCGGTGCGGTGGACCGCGAAGGGAGCAGACCTTGCGGCACCGGGCCCGGTGGCAGACGAGGTGCGCCGATTGACTGCGATCGGCGCGACCGCGGCACGAGAGAGTGAGGACCTCACCGTTATGCGCGACCCCGAGGGCAACGGGTTCTGCGTGGAGCCCTGACCTCGGCGCTGGGCCCGGGCGCCCTCACCGGCCCGCCGCGACCCGCTACCTGAGAGCATCCGCGCGGTCGCCAGCCTGGCCAGCGCCCGCGCCCGCCCGCTGAATACCGCTATCGATCTTCGGTTGCAAGCCCTGGACCGCTCACGATGCTGACGCCGCCACGTCGCCGGGTGCCATCGCATCCAAATCGATACCGAGCGTCTGCAGCAGCGCGGCGTTCTTGTAGGTGTCGATGAGGACGGGCAGTTCCCGGTCGACCCAGTCCGCCCTGGCGTGCAGCTGCCGGGAGCGCAGCTGCGCCATAACCTTGGCCTTGTCCACGTACACGGGTTCACTCATTTGCTTCTCCTTCTCGTACGCGGTGAGCCGCCAAGCTCACGCGGGCCCGCCCGATGCCCTGGCCGTGCAGCGCGATCGACGCCCGCGCTCGGTCGCGCCAGAGCGGGCTGTTGCGCTTCGACGATGGACCACCAGCTGTGGACCGACGGCCTCAACATCGGCGCGACAACAGCATCGATCCGCGACGGCACGCCGAACGCCGGCCGACCAGCCACATAGGACCTCATCTGACGCTCGGCACAGCAGAACTGCTCGCGCCGCCGATCAATGGCCCGTCGGCGGAACGTTCGAAATGTGGCCTGCCTGCTGGATCCGCTTCTCTCTCTTCGCGGCCTGTTTCTCCTTCAACGTCTTACCCTGCTTCTTCGCGTGGGCCTTTCGCGGCGACTTGTCCGACATGGTCAACCCTTCACTAGCGGCCGCCGAAGCCGCGACTCCCGCCGCCGACCGGCGGTGCTACCGCGGACGGCGAGCTTGTCGGCAACACTCCTCGACGGCCTAATGTGTGTGCCCACCCGGCCGCGGACCGGCAATGGCCCGCCTGCCGGCGTGTGTCGCAGCGGCGCCGGTGTTGGGATGGTGCGTTGTCGGGGATTCGCCCGGTCAAAGCACCTCAACTCGGCTGGTGCGTTCGTTGGCAGCGGACTATCGCGCCACCGGGGTCCCGGGCGACGTCCTCACTCTACGCCTCTGGGCGTACTTCGCGGCATCGGACGATGCGTTCACGGTCCACGCCGGTGCGCAGGTAGGCCTCCAGCCGGGAGCGCGGCGCCGTTGCATTGGGCAACCGCCGTTGGGGCGTGGCCGACGTGGTTTGAGGTCGAGACCGCACAGGTGGCGTGGGCGTCATGCGGTTGTTCGGGGACTGTGGCCCGCCACGGTGTGCGGTATTGCCGGGCCGGGGATGATGACCGTGTGGGGCACACCGTTCTGGTCGTCGACGATCATGCCGAGTTCCGGAGGTCAGTGCGGGCGCTGCTGGTGGCGGACGGCCCGAAAGATGTCGGCCTGCTTTCGAAGCGGGAACAAGAGGTACTGCGGCTGCTCGGCCACGGCCTGACGAACCCGGAGATCGCAAACCGCTTGTTTATCAGCCGCAAAACGGCCTCTCATCACGTCAGCAACGTGCTCGCCAAGCTGGGCCTGCGCAACCGCGCCGAAGCCGCGGCATTCGCGCGCTCCGCAGCCTTCCACTGATCGTGACCCCGTCGACTGGCTTTTTCACCAACGTTTGCTAACCCGCGCCGGGTCGGGACCGAGATTACGTAGACCAACTCTTCGTTGGACGCGCTCGCCGATGATCATGACCTCCGTCGGCGGCAAATGAGGCGCGCCGTTATGGCCGCAAAGGCCTGGACCTTCCGATAAGTCCTGGGCGCCCGCCCATTCATCCCCAACCTGTCTCGAGCATCTTCCGCAGGCGTTGACGGCGAGGTTGACGGCGGCTCGTCAGTGCGATCGCCCGACGGGTCTTTCCCGATGCCGATGGTCATTGCGGTCGAGCCACCAAAGCCGGGCTGTCGAAGGCGGCGAGCCCGGCGCGGCAGGCGGGTTCCAGGCCGTCGTCGTCGGGGAAGCGGCCGTTGAGCTCCAGGATGAGCATGCCGTGGATGAAGGCGAACGCAGCCCGGGCGCGCTCCGGACTGCCGGCTGCCCGGACCAGGGCCGCTGCGGCGCGGTCTTCCACTCCCGGCGCCAGCTGTTCACGGGGCAGCGGCCCTTCCATCATGAGCCGGTACAGCTGGGGATGGCGTCTGACGAACGCCCGGTACGCAGTCACCAGGTCGGCCAGCGGCTCGGCCGCGCCGTCGGTCGCGGCGTCGAAGGCTGCGGCGGCCTCCTCGAAGCCGACGGCGATGAGGGCGGCTTCGAGGGTCCGAGAACCCGAAGGCATCCCGTCGCGCAGGCTCCGTCCTGCCGGACCGTGCCCGGGTGGTGAAGGTGGAGCGCCCTACCGGACGTACGACCTTCGCCACCCGGGCACGGCCCGGCTGCCTGTGGTGCGCGATGCAACTCCGAGCGCCCAGGCGGCCAGGTGTCAATGCCGGCCCCTAGGCTCTGGCCTGGTGGGCGGCTTCGACGGCAGCCCAGCGGACCAGAACGCCCTGTTTGGTGATCGGCCCCCGCCGCGCCACGGTGTCGCACTCGTACTTGATCGACGATGAGAAGGTGCCGGAATCGCCGCTGATGGCCGCCACCATAGTCGACGCCTCGTCACGCCCGCCGTCACCGGCTCGCTGCTCACACCGGGCGGCACCGCCGCTACCGCACCGCGACCGTCACCGCCGCCGTGCTCGGCGTCCAGGCACCGGCGACGCTGCCCCAGTCCTCGGCAAGAGCACCACAGAGATCATCGGCTGCCGGCCCGGTACGCCGCTCCAGCCGGCGCCCATCTCATTCTGAACGGATGACGCCCGACGGCCGTAACAGGCGAAGGATCCAACCATGGCCGGAAGCAGGATCCGGGGAGGACGAATGGTTGCGGAGCAGGGCAAAGGCATGGGCGCTGGCCGGTTGCCAGCGCTGAACATCGAACGGATCTACAGCACCACCATCCCAGCGGATGAGCTCGCCCAGGCGCTGGCAGACCACTTCCGTAAGCAGGATTTCGAGGTACAGGTCTTCCGCAGCAGCGAGAACCGCACCGTAATGCAGGCGCGCAAGGAGAGCCTGTGGCGCCAGCTACTGGGGGTCACCTACGCGCTCACCGTGGTCTTCACCCCCGGCGACGGTCAATTGAGCATTGGCCTGGGCGGCCACGAGTGGGTCGACGCGGCGGTGAGTGGAGCGATCGGGCTGGTCGCGGTCCCGCCGGTGCTACTGGGCACCGCATACGGCATCTGGAAGGAGAACCAGCTGGACAAGGAGGTCTGGCACGTGATCGACGAGCGGACCAGCGCCAGCGAGCCGTCCCCCGGGACCACCACCGGCACGCCGACGTAGCCAGAGCGGCAGCACACGCCCTAGCGCGGCGACGCTAGGGCGTGTGCGGTGACGCCGCCACCCAGTTGATTCCGCCACCCACATAAGTGTGGCGACGCCGGCTGCCGAGCGGTCCCCGCCCAGCCGTCTGTCGGCATTTGAGCGGCGTGATGCGGAATTCAGTCAGCGCAACGCCACCCGCCCGCGACGGACACAAGCACGGGGACAGAAGAGAGCGGCGATCGACTCGATGATCGATTGGTATCGGCACGAAATCGTCGCTACGGGTAAACAACCGCTCGCGCTGCTGCTGGCTGCCTTCGTCGTCACCTTCCTGTTCATCCGGCTCAGCGTGCGCATGATCCGGGCCGGCGTGCGGTGGTGGCCGGGCAACGTAACACCGGGCGGACTGCACGTCCACCATGTGGTTTTCGGTGTTGTTGTCATGCTGGTCGCCGGTGCGGGCGGGTTCAGTTCGATCAGTCAGCGCACGCCATGGGCGGAGATCTTCCCGGCGCTGTTCGGCTGCGGTGCCGCCCTCGTCTTGGACGAGTTCGCGCTGATTCTGCACCTGCGTGACGTGTACTGGGCCGAGCAGGGCCGCACCTCCGTGGATGCCGTTTTCCTCGCCGTGGCCGTGTGCGGTCTGCTGTTGCTGGGCGTGGTGCCGCTGGGTCTCGGCGACATCAGCAGCGAGGACGGTTGGGTCACTGAGGTCGACCTCACTGTCACCCTCGTCGTCAACACCGCGCTGGTGGCGTTGACCTTGCTGAAAGGCAAGTACTGGACCGGTCTGTTGGGCCTTCTGGTGCCGACGTTCGCCCTGGTTGGTGCGATCCGCCTCGCTCGACCGAACTCGCCGTGGGCCCGTTGGCGTTACCGAGTCGGATCACGCAAGCAGGCCCGCGCAATCGCCCGGGAAGACCGGCATCATGCCCGCTGGGTGCGGCGGCGCCGGTGGCTGCAGGACGCCCTGGCCGGCGGCCCGACCGTGCCCGCCGACCGGGCCGGCAGCGGCGAGGGCTAGTTGGACGGCAACCACGATCCGATAGACGCCGATCACGGTCAGCTCAAGCGCCAGGCGGTAGAGGAGCTGCGGGGCGCGAGGTGAACGAAGGCGCGCCCCCAACACGTTACGGCCGTGCCAAACCACAACCGAAACCGGGGTCAGCGATGCATCCCGTGCGCCGATGCGCACCCGGCCGGCCAAACCAGGTATCTTCACCGAACGGGTGTCCTTCCCGCAGCGACGCATTGGTCCTTCGACAAGCCCAATTGTCCCTGCTGGCAAGCATCCGTTCGTCTATGCCACGCGGTGTTGTATTCCTATCCGCGGATCCGGGTCAGAGCTGTTGAGCGCGGTTCGGGGCGACTGGGGTCATCGAGCGGTCCGCAGGCCGCTGACCAGCGGCTCCGCCATGAGGTGCACAGGATTCGAAGCTGTTCAGCGCAGCCCAGAGCTGTTGAACGCCGTTCAGAGCCGTTGGGAGCGGCCCGCTGCTCCCAGTCTGCTCTCACCGTCCCATCGAGATGTTGGGGGTCGCGGCGGATCAGTTTCGGGGTCATGCTGCGCGTCAAGGGCTACGCGCAATCGCATCGAGAGAGACTGCCGCCGCGGCGGGGTCGCTAGTTGATCTCCATTGGGTGCGAACAGCGCGCCGGCTCCGCGCGGGCCGATGTCAACGCCCGGGCCCCGGCGGCCGGTGTCGACTAACGCCGCCGGCGCAGCAGGACGGCCGTGAACAGCCAGAGCACCGCGATGGGCAGCACGACGGCGAGCGAGGCGACGCCGAACAACAGGGCCCAGTCCCGGGACCGCTCACCACCGGCATCCAGGACCGCGGCAGCGAGCAGCATCAGTACGCCCACCGCCAGCATGACCGACGGTCCTCGTAACGACAGCCGCAATTTGTGGTCCTCTCGCACAAGCCGCCGGCGGCCGCCACTCCGGTGCATCGCGACGGGATCGCCGCGGCGCCCGGATCGTAGCGCCGGGTGGTGTCCGCCCGGAAGGCGTGACTACGCACAGTCGGGGCGGAGGATTTCGGCCGGCCGGCCCGATGATCGGCTCACCCGCGGTGTCCAGGGCGTCGACATCGACGAGGATCCGGCGGATCGTCGATCTACGAGGCGTTGCTCCTTGCGCCGCGGATCGTGAGGGCCGGCCTCCTCGCCGAGGAGTGACATACCAGCCGTTATCCCAGCGTCCGCTGCTAGCCGCGGGGTCCAGCCGCCGCAGGGTATCTAACGATTTCGATCCCCTCGGCCCGCTGGTTTGTCGCTGACATAGCTGTGTCCGGGAGCGGCGCCGGTAAAGCAGGGACGTGCTCTGCGACTGGATGTTGGCGCGGCACCGATCGCACGACCGCGAACGGGGCGGAAGTCGCGACGACCCAACCGACAGGAGGCGCGCCGTCGGCCGCCGTCAATCGGCGCGGGCCTCCGCCGCGGGGACACGAGCACGCACTGCTTGACGCGGAACACCGCTTGCCCTTGTCGATGAACCTCACGAGCTTGGCGGTGACCGGTCGACTCCGGCGGCGGAGAAGGCCGACGCTGGGACCGGCCTAAGGGGTGCAGCCTGATCGGTCGGCTCGGCGGGGAATTGGCGTCCTCGGCCCGGGGGGCACCTGGTGACTACCAAAGAGCAGGTGCCCGCGGCGGAATCTTTACCACCTCGATACGGGCCGCGGCGAACACCGCGTCGAAGGCGGTGGTGAACTTGGCGTCGCAGTCCCGGATCAGGAAGTGGAACCGGTCGGCGTGCCCGTCGAGGTCCATCATCAGATTTCGGGCCGCCTGAGTGACCCACGCGCCGGTGGGATGGGCGGTCACCCCGGCCAGATGCACCCGGCGGCGCTCCAACTCGATCACGAAGAAGACGTACAGCCTGGTCAGGCCGATTGTCTCCACAGTTAGGAAGTCACCGGCCAAGGCGCCTACGGCCTGGGCGCGCAGGAACTCGGTCCAGCTGGGACCGCCGCGGCGCGGTGCCGGGCCGAGGCGGTGCCGGCGCAGGATGGTGCGCACCGATGTCGCGGACACCGTGATGCCGAGCTTTCAACACTCTCCGGCGATGCGCAAGTAGCCCCAGCGGGCGTTGTCTCGGGCGAGCCGTTGCCACAGCACCAGCTCGACCACCTCGGGGCTCAGCCCTCGGCGTCGCCCGGTGGTGGGGTAGGTCCAGCGTCGGCGGATCAGCTCGCGGTGCCAGCGAAGCAGCGTCGACGGCGTGACCAGGAAGATCGGCCACCGATCGCGGGAGAGTAGCCTCGCCAACGTCGCAAGGACCATGCGATCGCCCGGCGTGTAGCGGGGCCGCGCCACTTGTCGGCGCAGCACGGCGAGCTGGTGACGCAGAACGACGATCTCCACATCGTTCGCGTCGGGAGTCCGTCCTGCGACCACGCCGAGCATCCGCCGCATGACCAGAAAGGGTTCGCACCGCCACGGGAGCCGATTCTGCCAGGCCGAGATAACGCCTGGTCAGCGCAGCGCGCTGACGTTGTACCCCTCACGGCAGGCGGCGATAACGTCGGCCAACACCGGTCACTCCCTACCGCTCTAGGCCTAGCCGCAGGCAGGTAGGCTGTGGCATCGCGCCCTCGTAGCTCAGGGGATAGAGCAACGGTTTCCTAAACCGCCGGCGTTTTGCGCGGTACAGCCCGCTGACCTGCGTGTCCGGCGCTCAGCCATCGATGTCCATCTTGATCCTTTCATCGCCGTGTGCTCCGCTACGATGATCTTGGCGTAGCGGATGCCACAGTGGCTGTCATCCTCGCGCACCTGCGGCGGAGCCGCGTCAGCCGTTCAACGATGGGGTGCCGCGGCGGGAACGCCATCCAGGCCCGGCCGCGCCAATGGTTGACTGACTTGCATCGATGGCTGGGCATCCGCCGTACACGGCAGTACGTCCGGCCGGTGTTCAGAATCGGCTTACGTTGTGTCGGCGGCGGTCCAGCGCATCGCCTCGAACGAGGCGTCGAGCAGGGCGTTTCGGGGTGCGTGGGTGCCCGTGCGGGCGCGGGCGGCGGACAGCGCCGCAGACGCGTCGGCGGACAGGAACGACAACTCGGTGGTGAGATCGACGAACACGCGTGCGGACCGTTCGGCAACGGCGGCGGCGACGAGTTGCTCCAGTTCGGTGAACGAGATGACCGCGGTGGGAAACGGCATCTGCCTCAGGGCCTGCCCGAACATGGTGTGGTTGGCCAGGTACAGCGGCTCAGGCACGACGATGAGGCCGCGTACCGGGCGGGCGTCGGTGGGCAGGTGCGCGAAGGCGGGGTGGCCGCAGCGCCACAGGTCGTATGTCGTGCGCAACTGGTCCTGGGCGTGGCGCACGTCCTTGCCGAGCAGGTTCGTGTAGCTGACGGCGTCGAGGCGCTTGTCCAGGGCCGGCCGCCGGCTCTTGACCTCGACGAGCAGCACCTGATCGGGCAGGACGACGAAGCCGTCGGTGCTGAATGTCGACTTCTCGTATTCGATCTCGCCGCTGACCGCGGCGCCGACGCCGCTGAATTGATCGAGCTGTTCGAGCACGTATTCCTCGTTCAGCTTGCCAAGGTCGGTGGCGAAGTCGTTGCCGTAGGCCGCCACCCCGGCGTAGTACAAGGCGGCCAGCGAGAAACGGCCGGTGACGAACAATGGCTG
>NZ_DASYTH010000141.1:0-41508 GCF_036002505.1 Actinophytocola sp.
CTAGGCGCTGGTGCGCGCCTTCGGGTAGACGGCCGCGGCCACCATCACCGCCAGCACGGCGGCGATGACCTGGAAGATGTGCCGCCACCAGTCGAACCCGCCGGTGTACCGGACGCCGACCCAGGTCGCGACCAGGTTGCCGATCAGCGCGCCGACGATCCCGGCCACGATGGTCAGCCAGAACGGGATCTTCTGATCGCCCGGGGCAAGCGCCCGCCCGATGACCCCGAGAATGATCCCCGCGATGAGAAGTCCGATGATGGACCCCAACGACCACGTCATGACCGCTCCCTTAAGCGAATGCCGACACGCTCTGTGAGAAGCGTGCCACCGCGTCAGGGAATCCGCTCGCCGGGGAAGCGATGAAGGGGGCCTTCCTCGCGCTGAGCGTGAGGAAGGCCCCCTTCATCGCACCCTAGAACGCGGCCTCGTCCAGCTCCATCAGGTCGTTGTTCGCCGACTCGACGATCTTGCGGCCGGCGGAGAGTTCGGGCAGGACGTTGCGGGCGAAGAACGACGCGACCGCGAGCTTGCCCTCGTAGAACGCCCGGTCCTTGCCCGTCGCGCCGGCGTCGAGCGCCGCGATGGCGACCCCGGCCTGCCGCTGCAGCAGCCAGCCGATCATCAGGTCGCCGGTGGCCATGAGCAGCCGGACGGTGTGCTGGCCGACCAGGTACACGCTGCGCGGGTCCTCGGCCGACTCGGTCAGGTAGCCGATCAGCGCGCCGAGCATGCCCTGCACGTCCTCGAGTGCCTGCTTGAGCAGCAGCCGCTCCTCCTTCAGCCGGCCGTTGCCGCGCTCGGTGTCGATGAACTCGGTGATCTCTCCGGCCAGGTGGGCCAGCGCCTGGCCCTTGTCCCGGACGATCTTGCGGAAGAAGAAGTCCAGCGACTGGATCGCCGTCGTCCCCTCGTACAGCGAGTCGATCTTGGAGTCGCGGATGTACTGCTCGATCGGGTAGTCCTGCAGGAACCCTGACCCGCCAAGGGTTTGCAGCGACTGGGCGAGCTGCTCGTAGGCCCGCTCGGAGCCGACGCCCTTGACGATCGGCAGCAGCAGGTCGTTCACCCGCGCGGCCAGGTCCAGCGCCTCCTCGTCGCCGTCGGAGTTCCAGATCGTGTCCTGGAAGCTCGCGGTGTAGAGGTAGACCGCGCGCAGCCCTTCCGCGTAGGCCTTCTGCAGCATCAGGCTGCGGCGCACGTCGGGGTGGTGCGTGATGGTCACCCGCGGCGCGGTCTTGTCCAGCATCTGGGCCAGGTCCGCGCCCTGCACCCGCTCCTTGGCGTAGTCCAGCGCATTCAGGTAGCCGGTGGACAGGGTGGCGATCGCCTTGGTGCCGACCATCATCCGGGCGTACTCGATGACCTGGAACATCTGCGCGATGCCGTTGTGCACCTCGCCGAGGAGCCAGCCCTTGGCCGGCACGCCGTGCTGGCCGAACGTCAGCTCGCAGGTGGTCGAGACCTTCAGGCCCATCTTGTGCTCGACGTTGGTGGCGAAGACGCCGTTGCGCTCCTTCAGCTCACCGGTCTCGCCGTCGAAGTGGAACTTGGGGACCAGGAACAGGCTCAGGCCCTTGGTGCCCGGTCCGGCGCCCTCGGGCCGGGCCAGCACCAGATGCATGATGTTCTCGGACAGGTCGTGCTCGCCGGAGGTGATGAACCGCTTCACGCCCTCGAGGTGCCACGAGCCGTCCGGCTGCGGGACCGCCTTGGCCCGGCCGGCGCCGACGTCGGAGCCGGCGTCCGGCTCGGTCAGCACCATGGTGGCGCCCCAGTTGCGCTCGATCATGATCTCGGCCCAGCGGCGCTGTTCCGCGGTGCCGTTGCGGTGCAGGATCATGCCGAAGTTCGGGCCGGCCATGTACATGTAGAGCGGCGGGTTCGAGCCGAGCAGCAGCTCCGAGGCGGCCCACTGCACGGTCGGCGGCAGGCCGAGCCCGCCGAGGTCGTCGGTGAGGCCGATGCGCCACCACTCGCCGTCCATGAGCAGCCGGTAGGCCTGCTTGAACCGGTCGGGGAGGGTGACGGTGTGGGTCTTCGGGTCGAACACCGGCGGGTTGCGGTCACCGTCGACGAAGGACTCGGCGAGCGGGCCCTCGGCCAGGCGCGCGAGCTCGTCCAGCACGCCGCGCACGGTGTCCTCGTCCACCTCGCCGCCGAGCCGGTGCTGCACGCCCAGCACTTCGAACAGGGTGAACTCCAGGTCCCGGACGTTGCTCTTGTAGTGGCCCATCGCACTGCTCTCCCTGCTTCGACCCGCCACGGAGATTTGCTACTCGTCGGTAACTTCAGGATATTACCTACGAGTAACCCCGGCAAGGACAGTGCACTACACGCCGCTCAACTGTGCCTAACTTCTCACTCGATGGCGTAGCGCCAGTGTTATGGGAAGCGTCACGTATCTCTAGCAGGCCCCGGCGTTCGCCTCGTCATGGCCGGAGTCGACCGGCGGGACCGCGGTCGGGCGGCCGTCCTCGGTGGTCAGCACCCCCGAGCGGAACGCGACCGCGACGGCGTGCGTGCGGTCCCGGGCGGCGAGTTTGCGCAGGATGCTCTTCACGTGGGTGCGCACGGTCTCCACGGACACGAACAGGATCTTGGCGATGGCCTGGTTCTCCAACCCGTCCGCGATCAGCTGCAGCACCTGGAACTCGCGGCGGGACAGCGGCTGCTGCACCGAGCCCGGCCCGATCCGGCCCCGGGGCGCGGCCAGCACCGGAGCCAACGCCGGGTCCACGTAGCGGCGCTCCCCGTGCACCGCGCGGATCGCGTCGACGATCTGGTTCGGCTCCGCGGACCGGAGGACCACGCCATGCACGCCGGCGGCCAGCGCGCCGGCGACGTAGCGGGTGTTGCGGTGCGCCTCGGCGATCAGCACCAGCAGTGCCGCCGCCGGGTCCCCGGCGACCAGCATGCTGCTCAGGTGGCTGCGCGGGTCGAGGCCGGAGTCGATCAGCACCACGTTCGGCCGGAACCGCTCGCACAGTCGCAGGGCCGCGCTCGGCCGCTCCGCCGCGCCCACCCAGCGCAACCCCGGCGAGCGGTTGATCAGGGCGGACAACCCGTCCCGGAACAGCGGTAACCCGTCGACGAGCGCGACCGTGAGAGCCCCCGGCATCGGGCGCTGAGTGGGGCTGTGCGGCATGCGATCCTCCAGGCCTGGGCCACCCATCCAGGTGGGTGACGAGCCTCGAGCGACCACGTGACGTGAGGTTCCCTCACGAACTTCACACGTGTTTCGTGCGTATAGCGGACAGTTAGTAGACAGGTACAACGGATCGTTACAGTGACCGCCACTCTCCCGGTCGATAGTCGTTGACGCGGTAGTGGTGTAGTCACTAATCAAGGAACATCCAGCCGGAGCAGAGCGGGGGCGCGCGGTGGAAGCGGAGACGAACCGCAGCGCGCAGGACTGGTTTCGCCTGATGATCGACATGGGCCTCGCCCCCGGCCTCCGCACGCTGGGCTTCACCGGCGCCGGCCGCCGCTTCCGCATGGAGATCGACCGGTACTGGGCCGAGGTCTTCGTCACCGAGTCCCAGTCACTCCTCGAAGCCACCGTCCGCTTCACCCTCACCCTCCGTGTCCTCACCAAGGACGAGTGGACCGAGCAGCTCCGCGTCCGCCCCTACTACCCCACCCGCACCCGCCGCGACCCCGCCCCGGTCGGCTGGGAAGCCCCCATCGGCACCCTGGTCACCGTCGGCGGCTACCCCATCGACGACCTCTGGTGGGAGCTCGAAGTAGGCCAACCCTTCGATGCCCTCGCCCGCGAGGTCCTCACCACCCTCCGCGTCTTCGGCATCCCCGCCATCTGCGACCGCATCCGCCCACCCACCTGACTCGTGTAAGATCCCTCCAGCCTGCGGATGTAGTTCAATGGCAGAACATCAGCTTCCCAAGCTGAGAATGCGGGTTCGATTCCCGTCATCCGCTCCCTCAGGAGACGTGTGTTCGCGGAGAGCGCGGACCGCGTCGGTCGCCGTTTGTTCTGGGGGCCGAGCCCCCAGACCCCCACGGTGCTGGCTCCTCGCCCTTGCGGGGCTGGGCGCGTTTGGCTTCGACGGCGCGATCAAGCCACTGGCAGCTTGATGACGTTCGAGCACATGTAGGCCATCCGGGGGCCGACCACTTGCGTGTGGTGGTTCCGCGACGGTCGCCACTGCTAACATCGCAAGTCTGGCAGGAGGTGACGGCCGTGATTCGGAAAATGAGAAGGCGCGTCATTCGCTGGTGGGACGCGCTGCGGTACCCCGCAAAGACAGAAACCTGGCAAGGAAGTGTCAACCGCCGTAGGCCTGCGGTTTCACGAGCGTCGCAACAGCAATATAAGCCCGCAAGACGGATGTCTGACGAGCAATTGTACAACCATTATATAGCCGCCTCATATTGGTCAGGCAAGAACGTGATGATGTCAAGCTACTACAGAAATGAGGCATACAACATTTTGTCGAGAATGCAGAATCCCGGAGGCTACCGACCGTAGCCGATTCAGAGAGGGCCCGCTCCCCGGGCACGGGAAGCGGGCCGGTTGCGGAAGTTACTACCTTCCGTCGTCGCAGTAGGGCGGGTAGGGACACGGGTCGGGGTCGGGTGGGGGTGGTGAGGGGTCGCCGGTGGCGGTTGACCAGAGCCATCGGCCGGAGGCGCTGATGATGACCATGTTGCCGTCGTCGGTGATGACGAGCTGGGAGCCGAAGTTGCAGCAGGTTCTGGAATTCCACAGGGCGTATTGGTTGATGTAGACGACGAGGTTGCCGTCGCTCTGGAACGCCGCATAGGTTTGCGGCCCGGCGCCCCAGGTGCCGGTGTCCCAGACGGCTCGGTTGTCCTTGTAGAGCACGAGGTTTCCGTCGTACTGCATGTACAGAACGGCCCGTCCCGCGTCCAGGTGCTCGTCGGCGTGCAGGACTATCGGACCGGTAAACAAGTCGGCGCTTGCGGTGCCGGCGGTGATCACCGCGCTGGTGGCCAGTGCGAGCAGGGCGGCCATCAGCACCGTCAATCTTCGGAGCGTTCGGATCATCGGGGTTCCTTCCGACCGGGTCGAGCGGAATCGAGCGCACCGCTTCGGGTGCCGCACTCGACGATGCGGTGCCGCTGTCCTCGTCCGCTCCTGGTTCGCTCCTGGTCGCAGCGTCACTCACAGGGCGGAACTGAACCCGTTTCCGGGTTGCTCGGATCGCGGGGTGGTGAATGCGCTGGTAGTGAGGCTGGTAGTCGATCACTGTCGGGGTGGTCGCCTACCTTGGAGAGGAAGCACGGTTATGTCTCGTGTTCGTGACGTGGTGATCGTCGTGGTTAGCGGGATCGTGCTGACTGTTGTGGGTGCGGGTGCCGCGAGCGCCACGGAGTCGGATTGCACGCCGCCGGCTCCGTCGGAGTGTGCGGACGCCTGTACGAGCGGGCTCGACCTGAGCGGGCTGGTCGACGGCCTGCTGGGTGGGCTGCTCGGTGGTGGGTGCTGCTGAGTTGACGTGACAAAAGGGGCGCCTCCGAACGGGAGGCGCCCCTGCCGCGTTACTTGACTACGCGGTACTTGACGTGGGTGACCTTGGGGGCGTTCACCGCGCGGATCAACTCGAGCTCGACGCCGGAGCCGACGTTGTCGAGGAGGCGTTCGCCGCCACCGAGGAGGATCGGGGCGACATGCAGTTCGAGCTCGTCGATGAGGCCGGCGGCGAGGTACTGCTGGATCACGTTGGCGCCGCCGTCGATGGTGACGTCCTTGTCGCCGGCGGCTTTCCGGGCCTGCTCGAGGGCGGACTCCGGCCCGTCGGTCACGAAGACGAAGGTGGTGTCGGAGAGGGTCAGGGGCTCCCGGGCGTGGTGCGTGAGGACGAAGACCGGGACGTGGAACGGCGGGTCCTCGCCCCACCAACCCGGCCAGGGGTCGGCGCTCCACGGGCCGGGGCCGCCGCCGAACATGTTGCGGCCCATGATCTTGGCGCCGACGTTGGCCAGGGACTCCTCGACGACCGGGGTGCTGGCGTTGACCTCGCCGCCGTAGTCGGTTCCGTGGGTGCGGTTGAAGATCTCCAGCTCGACGAACCACTCGTGCAGGCGCTCACCGCCGACGCCGAGCGGCTCCTCCTTGCTCTGGTTCGGGCCGGCCGCGTAGCCGTCCAGGGAAACCGTGATGCCGCAACGAACCTTGCTCATCGCTCCTCCTGTCATCGGATGCTGTCACACCCTTGGACAGTCGGGCGGGCGGAAACTCATCGGTGGTCGGCGACCAGTTCGTAGTGCAGGGTGCGGTAGCGGCGCAGGCGGTGCGCAAGGGGCACCAGCATGCCGTGCAGCACGGGATGTTTGCGGGTCAGCATGCGGGCGGCGTGCCGGGCCTCGTCGCCAGTGAGCAGGCGGGCCTGGCCGGAGACCGCGGGGCCGGTCGGGGTGCCGCGCAGCGTCGACGGCGCCACCTCGACGTGCGGGTTGCGCGCCAGGCGCTTCGCCTTCCAGGCGGCGTCGAAGGTGCGGAAGTAGGCGTGGTCGCCTTCGACGGCCAGGTTCACCGGGGTGCCGACGGGCGCGCCGTCGCGCTTGAACGTGGTGAGCAGGATGGTCTTCTGGGCCGTGAGCGTGGTCAGTGTGTTCATACCCCGAGGACGGGGACGCGCGACGGACTGTGACAGTCAGGTGCGTTGCTTGCGGCCCTCGGACAGCAGCGTGATCATCTCGGCGATGCGCGCCGCGCGGACGTCGGGCCGCCGTTTGGTGCCGTCGATCCAGCGCAGGTAGCCCTTGCGGTAGAAGGTGGCCAGGGAGTCGAAGAACGCCGCGGCCGCCGGGTTCGCGTCGAGGGCGGCGGCGAGGTCCGGCGCCAGGTCGTCACGCTGCGGGCCTTCGGGCGCGAGCACGACCTCGACCCGATCGCCCGGGGCCAGGCCGCAGTCGCGGCGCCACGCCGCGCCGAGGACCACCCCGCGGTCCTGGCCGAGCGGCTCGATCCGGCCGCGGATGCGCATGCCATTGACGGTGCCGTTGACGTGGTGCAGTGGTTTGGCCGCCCAGACCAGATCCGGATCGAACGGGACGGGCACGTACACCCTGCCGCGCGGGCCCGACGCGACGACGGCGGTGAACTGCTGCGCATCCACAGGTGCGGATCGTAATGGCGCTAAGGTTGGGTGTGCTGCTGAGCGATCAACATCTGAGCAAGGAGTTGGAGTCGGGCCGGCTCGGCATCGAGCCATACGATCCGGCGATGCTGCAGCCGTCGAGCATCGACGTCCGGCTGGACCGCTACTTCCGGGTGTTCGACAACAGCCGGTACACCCACATCGACCCGCAGCGGCAGCAGGACGAGCTGACGACGTTGGTGGAGCCGGTGGACGACGAGCCGTTCGTGCTGCACCCCGGCGAGTTCGTGCTGGGCTCGACGTTCGAGAAGGTCTCGCTGCCGGACGACCTGGCCGGGCGGCTGGAGGGCAAGTCGAGCCTGGGCCGGCTGGGGCTGCTCACCCACTCCACGGCCGGGTTCATCGACCCGGGGTTCTCCGGGCACATCACGCTCGAGCTGTCCAATGTGGCCAACCTGCCGATCACGCTCTGGCCGGGGATGAAGATCGGCCAGCTGTGCCTGTTCCAGCTCACCTCCGCCGCGGAGAACCCTTACGGCTCGGCCAAAGCGGGCTCGCGGTACCAGGGGCAGCGCGGACCCACACCGTCCCGGGCCCACCTCAACTTCCATCGCGTGGACACCAAGCGGCGGTAGGGCAGCCTTCCACCGGCACCACGTTCCTGGCCAAGGTGAGCTGACTTTCCTGCACTAATGCCAGCTCGGCGGCTGTGGGTGTCGGCGAGATGACCACCAGGCTGCACGAGCGCGGTATCCGGTCGGTAGGCGAGGTGGTCAGGCTCAGCGATGCGGCG
This sequence comes from Actinophytocola sp., assembly GCF_036002505.1. Lineage (GTDB taxonomy): Bacteria > Actinomycetota > Actinomycetes > Mycobacteriales > Pseudonocardiaceae > DASYTH01. The sequence continues at coordinate 7,879 of NZ_DASYTH010000141.1, forward strand.
CCGATCGCATGTTCGGCCGGCGGTGATGCTCGGGTGGGAACCGGACATGTCGGTACCGCTGTTCCCCAATTGATCCCTCAGCGTGTCCTAACGACCAAAGATCGCTAAGAGGATGGCGTGCCCTGAAAGCCACCCACCCCTCATGGAGCGAGTTGGCGGAGAAGCCCGTCTGGACAATGCCGGGGTCAACCTGCCATACTCGATAGTATGGCGGTTGCATGGGAGGTCACCGTCGGTGAGTTCAATCGAATGGTGATCGCGCTTTTCGTGCGGGATGTTGCGGGTCTTCGACCGGAGATGGATCCGGTTATCCCCTCACTCAAACCTACTGTCGCCGTCCGGCCTAGCATTGCTGAATCGGCTTCCGTCGATGTGCCTGCGCAGTGGGCGTCCTGGTGGAACGAGTTGCTTGGTTTAGCGGGTTCTTCCGATGGAAGCAGGCGATTGTCGTTGCTACCCCAGTTGGAGTTTCCGGAACTCAGCGACAGAAAGAATTTGCTGGATCTTGTGAACGGGGCAGCTGCGGATGCCCTGGAGTGGGCGCAGATTTGGAAACAGCGATACGTCGATTTCCGTCGGCAGGGAAACTGGCCGTTCGGAATGGAACAGGATCTTATCCGCGAGATGACCGGTCGCCGGTGGTGGCACCGGACACCGTCATTCGATCTGCGGGTCACTGTAATACCGGTGGCGGCAAGCCGGGGCTGGCGGTTGGGCCGCGAGCATGTGCTGGTGACCGAGGCGCTGATGACCGATATTCCCGGCTATCGGGCGTGGCTCCGGCCAGTGATCGCCGAGCTGGCCGATCGCTGACGCCCGGAGCTGACCGGCCCGGCACACTGCCGGGCCGGTCCTCCTGCTCAGGCGTCAGTATCCGATGAACCGGTTGTCCGTAGGGCCGAGCAGCGTACAGGTCCCGCCCCACCACAGTACGACGTCACCGCCCAGGGCCACGTAGGTCGTACCGTATCCCGGATTGATGTATCGGTTTGTCGCGTAGGTTGAACTTGCCATTACCCCGGAATCATTCCACCCCCCGGAAAGTCCCGACGTGCTCGCCCAGCCGACCCCGAGATTGCGATAGACCACAGCACCAAGCGACGAGCCGAAGCCGTAGTAGACCTGTGCCTCGAGAGATCCGAGAGCATAGATGTAGATGAAGCTGTACCCGCAATCGCCGTACACGGTGTTCTGCGGGGTCGCCCCGTCCGTGCAGTAATTGTTTTCCACCGCGTACTTGTGCGTTTCCGGTGTCATGTGCACGCAGTCCAGCACCATTTTCCCGTTGACCGTGACCGGCTCGGACCGGGCCGACTCGGCGGCAACCGTGCCCGCACTCACCAAGGAACTCGCGAGCAGGACAGCCAGAATGGTCAACGCATACCAGAGATTCCATCTTCGTGAGCGTGCTCTATCGATCATTGGATACCTCCCCAGGTAGCCGAGGGCGATACCGGCCGGTAGCCGAATGTTCACCCGAACAGAGACTACGCAACGGCGCTGTATCCTGGCTGTACGCGGGCCGTGCCCACAACTAGTGCGCCGACAATCGCTGGCCTGGGCAGGACACCAAGAACCGGCACGTTGTGGAACGCTGGCGGCAACTTCTCTGCTGCAGACCTGACGCAAGATTTGCGTTGTGAGGTTCGTGCCCCGCGTAGGGCTTGCGATCATGCCACATCGAAGATATGTTCGAGCACACGATGGTCGGGGGGTACCGTTTGTTCTGGGGGAAGTATGTTGCGATTTTCGCATTATTCGGCTACGCAGCGTATTGGTGAGGTTGTCCGGGCACGGAGGACCCAGGCTAAGCTGACACAGCGGGACCTGGCGGCCCGTTCCGGGCTGAGCATCCGCGCACTGCGTTACCTGGAGAATGGAATGGTGACCAAGCCCAGATCCGACACGATCCGCCGTCTCGGCGTGGTCCTTGGGGTGTCCGAGGAGGACCTCAACTCGCTTTCGGTGTCTGACCATGCGAACGGGACACGGCTGCGCCTGGGTGTGCTGGGCCCGCTGACCGTCACTTACGGCGGGCGGTCGGTCGCGATCAGTGGGACAAAGCAGCGCTGCCTGCTTGGCTTGCTGGCTCTACAACCAAACCAGCTGGTCAGCAGCGAGGAGATCATCGACGTGCTCTGGGGTGCGCGAGCACCGGCCAGTTGCCGGAGCCTGGTCCACACCTACGTGGCCAGGCTGCGGCGGACGCTAGCCGCAGTCGAGCCACGGTATCCCCGACTGATCGCGTCGGCGTCAGCGGGCTATCTGCTGCGGGTCCGGCCGGCACAACTCGATTTGCTGTTGTTCAAGGAATCCGTGGCTCAGGCACTGAGCGTCCGGCGGCACGATCCGCGCTCGGCCTTCGAGTCATTCGAGCGGGCCATGCGTTACTGGCGTGCGCCGGTGGTCGCCGATCTGCCGATGGGCCTGCGGGAACATCCGGTCGCGATCGCGACGATGGCCCACCGGTGTGACGTCGTCCTCGCCACCGCCGACACTGCGCTCGAACTGGGCAGGTACGAGCAAGCGGTGGCGCTGCTACGGCCCGTTGTGCTGGAGGAACCCCTGCACGAGGGACTTCATGTCCGGCTCATGGACGCCTTCGCTGGAGTGGGAGAGCAGGCGGCGGCGCTCGGAGTCTTCGCCGGGATCCGGGCCCGCCTGGCAGATGCGCTCGGGGTCGAGCCGGACGCGGAGCTGCACGCCGCGCACCTGCGAGTTTTGCGGCATCAACGCCCCTCCCGGGTCCAGTCGGCGTGGACAAGCTCGGGTTCGGGCGCGGTAGGCAGGGCGAAGGTCCGGCTGGGGTGAAGCATCTTCGCGACTACGGCCACCGGAAAACTCTTGACGTCCAACAGGAATAGCACTATCTGCCAGCGGACCTCCCTGCCTCGCATGGCATGTACCAGATTGCGGGTCCACGCCGTGGCGCGGTTGTGGTCGACCAGGATCTCATCGCGTCAGCGTCACCGCCGGGTTCATCCATCCAGGATTCTCCGGGCACATCACGCCCGGCGTGGACGTAAACGGCGGTAGGGGCAACCCCAGGGTCGACTCGGGGGTGTCCCCGATGGTTCGCGGCATCCGCCCGCCCTAACGTCGAACCGACCGCAGGGAGGGGTGGCGATGCGCGAGTTGCTCGTGGCTGGGCTGGGTGCCGGTGTGTTGTTGCTGAGCGCGTGCGGCTGGGAGGTGAACGGGAGCAGGTTCACCGACGACGAGGGGGTCGACGCGAAGATCACCAGTGTGCGGGTGCACAACGAGTCGGGGGATGTCACGATCCGCACCGGGGAAAGGGCGAGCGTGCACCGGACGGTGCGCTACGACCGCGACCGGCCGGGTGCCACGCATCACGTCGAGGGCGACGTGCTGGTGATCGACCGCTGCCCGGTGCGCAAGTGCGCCGTCGACTACGAGGTCACCGTGCCGGCCGGCACCCGGGTGAACGGGGAGAGCGACTCGGGCCGGGTCGAGGTGACCGGCGCCGCCGAGGTCAACTTCAAGGTCGACTCCGGCGACCTGACGGTGAGCGGCGTCACCGGCCGGGTGAACGTGGAGGCCGACTCGGGCCGGGTGAGCCTGGCCGATCTCGGTGCGGACGTGGCGGTGCGGGCCGACGCCGGCGACGTGACCGTGGACAACGCACGCGGTTCGGTGACCGTGCGCGGGGACAGCGGCAACATCGCGGTGTCCGTGCCGCGCGGGGCGTACCGGGTGAGCACCGGCACGGACAGCGGCACCGTGCGCTCCGACGTACCAGACGACCCGAGCGGCAGCCACCGGCTGGAGCTGCACACCAGCGCCGGCAACATCACCGTCCGGTACGTCTGACCGGCCGGGAACCAGACCAGAGCCCCGCGCGTTGAGCCTGCAGGAAGGTTGAGCGAGCGGGGCTCAAGTCTGCGGTTACACTCGCGGCTGGCAACGCTCCACGAAGCACAGGAAAGCAGGAGGAATTCCATGGCGCGAGCGGTCGGTATCGACCTGGGGACGACCAACTCCGTCGTCGCCGTCCTCGAGGGCGGTGAGCCGACGGTCATCGCCAACTCGGAGGGTTCGCGGACCACGCCGTCCATCGTGGCCTTCGCCAAGAACGGCGAGGTGCTCGTCGGGCAGCCGGCGAAGAACCAGGCGGTCACCAACGTCGACCGCACGGTCCGGTCCGTCAAGCGGCACATGGGCACCGACTGGAAGACCGAGATCGACGGCAAGACGTACACCGCCCAGGAGATCAGCGCCCGGGTGCTGATGAAGCTGAAGCGGGACGCGGAGTCCTACCTGGGCGAGCCGATCACCGACGCGGTGATCACCGTCCCGGCCTACTTCGAGGACGCCCAGCGGCAGGCCACCAAGGAGGCCGGGCAGATCGCCGGCCTGAACGTGCTGCGGATCGTGAACGAGCCGACCGCGGCCGCCCTGGCGTATGGGCTGGACAAGGGCGAGAAGGAGCAGACGATCCTGGTCTTCGACCTCGGCGGCGGCACGTTCGACGTGTCCCTGCTGGAGATCGGTGACGGTGTGGTCGAGGTGCGGGCCACCAGCGGTGACAACCACCTCGGCGGCGACGACTGGGACCAGCGGATCGTCGACTGGCTGGTGGACAAGTTCAAGCAGTCCTCCGGCATCGACCTGAACAAGGACAAGATGGCGCTGCAGCGCATCCGCGAGGCCGCGGAGAAGGCGAAGATCGAGCTGTCCAGCTCGAACAGCGCGAACATCAACCTGCCGTACATCACGGTGGACGCGGACAAGAACCCGATGTTCCTGGACGAGACGCTGACCCGCGCGGAGTTCCAGCGGATCACGTCCGACCTGCTGGACCGCACCCGGGCGCCGTTCAACAACGTGATCAAGGACGCCAGCATCAAGGTCGGCGACATCGACCACGTGGTGCTGGTCGGCGGTTCCACCCGGATGCCCGCGGTCACCGACCTGGTCCGCGAGCTGACCGGCGGCAAGGAGCCGAACAAGGGCGTCAACCCGGACGAGGTCGTGGCCGTCGGCGCGGCGCTGCAGGCCGGTGTGCTCAAGGGTGAGGTCAAGGATGTCCTGCTGCTCGACGTCACCCCGCTGTCGCTGGGCATCGAGACCAAGGGCGGCGTGTTCACCAAGCTGATCGAGCGCAACACCACGATCCCGACGAAGCGCTCGGAGATCTTCTCCACCGCCGACGACGGGCAGACCACGGTCGGCATCCAGGTGTTCCAGGGTGAGCGGGAGATCGCCATCCACAACAAGAAGCTGGGCACCTTCGACCTGACCGGCATCCCGCCGGCGCCGCGCGGCGTGCCGCAGATCGAGGTCACCTTCGACATCGACGCCAACGGCATCGTGCACGTGAGCGCGAAGGACCTGGGCACCGGCAAGGAACAGTCGATGACCATCACCGGCGGCTCGGCGCTGCCCAGGGACGACATCGACCGGATGGTCAAGGACGCCGAGGCGCACGCCGAGGAGGACAAGAAGCGCCGCGAGGAGGCGGAGACCCGCAACCAGGCGGAGACGCTGGTCTACCAGACCGAGAAGTTCGTCAAGGAGAACGACGAGAAGATCCCGGCCGACGCCAAGGAGAAGGTCAACGCCGCGATCAAGGAGGCCAACGAGGCGCTGGCCGGCACGGACACCGCCACGATCAAGGCGGCGATGGAGAAGCTGGCCACCGAGTCGCAGGCCATGGGCTCGGCCATCTACGCGCAGACCGGCACGCCTGGCTCCGCCGGCGGCGGTGAGGGTGCGTCCGGCTCGGCCGGGAGCACCGGCGGCGCCGGCGCCGAGGACGTGGTGGACGCCGAGATCGTCGACGAGGAAGGGAAGAAGTGACCTCGGACGAGCGAGTCGCGGGCGACCCCGGAGAGGAGCCCCGAGTGGTGGTACGGGACCGCCGTCGCATCGATCCGCAGACCGGCCAGGTGCGGCCGGCTCCCGAGGAGGAGGCCGGGGCGGCGGAGGCCGCCGCCCCCGGAGCCGCCGGGGCCGAGCCGCCGCCGAGCCCGGAGGCCGAGCTGAAGCTCCAGCTCGACGAGCGCACCGCCGACCTGCAGCGGCTCCAGGCCGAGTACGCCAACTACCGCAAGCGGATCGACCGGGACCGCGAGGTGGTGATCACCTCGGCGAAGGCCGCGGTGGCCACCGAGCTGCTGGCCGTGCTCGACGACATCGAGCGGGCCGAGCAGCACGGCGATCTCACCGGCGCGTTCAAGTCGGTGGCGGACAAACTGGTCGGCGCGCTGCAGAAGGTCGGCCTCGAGCCGTTCGGCCACGACGGCGAGCCGTTCGACCCGGCCGTGCACGAGGCGGTGCAGCACAACACCTCCCCGGACGTCGCCGGCCCGACCGTGACCGCGGTTCTCCGCCGCGGCTACCGGTTCGGCGACCGCGTGGTCCGCGCCGCCCTCGTGGCGGTCACCGACCACGAGCCGGCCCGGGTGGTCGAAGGCGAGACCGAGTCGGCCACCGACTGGTTCGAGCCGGTGGACTCCGGTGAGCCCACCAACGGGAAGAGCTAGTGCGGTGAAAGCGTCCTTGCTCACGCCCAGCGAGAGAAACGACGCTTTCACCGCACCTCGCCGGAAGGGAGGGGTCTGCCCGAGCGGTCGGACTGGCGACCAGCCCCGCGAACCCAGCCACCGACCCGAGCACCGCACGGCACGCCGCTCCCCCGCGAGCAACCGGGCCAACTGGCCAATACCGCGCCATCGCAACCGCGGGCCGTCGTTGTGCAGAGCCCTCATTCGTAAGGCAGGAGTCCGATGAGCGCTAGGGACTGGATCGACAAGGACTTCTATCGCGAGTTGGGGGTCTCCACCGACGCGTCGGACGCGGAGATCAAGAAGGCGTACCGGAAGCTGGCCAGGGAGCTGCATCCGGACGCGAACCCGGGCAACTCGCAGGCCGAGGCGCGCTTCAAGGCCGTGTCCGAGGCGTACGGGGTGCTCGGCGACGAGGAGAAGCGCAAGCAGTACGACGAGGCCCGCCGGCTGTTCGGCACCGGCGGGCTGCGCTCGCCGTTCGGCGGCGGCTTCGGTTCAGGTGGCACGAACTTCGACTTCGGCGACCTGTTCGGCGGCAGCGGCGGGCAGACGACAACGGCCGGGGGCTTCGGCGGGCTGGGCGACATGCTCGGCAACCTCTTCGGGCGCCGCGGCGGGAGCGCCGCCGCGACCGGCCGGCCGCGGCGCGGGTCCGACGTGGAGACCGAGATCAGGATCGACTTCCTGGAGGCGGTCCAGGGCGCGACCGTGCCGCTGCGGCTGTCCAGTCCGTCCACATGCGACACCTGTCACGGGTCGGGGGCGCGGCCGGGCACCTCACCCCGGGTGTGCCCGACCTGCAGTGGCACGGGTTTCGTCAGCCGCAGCCAGGGCGCGTTCGCGTTCAGCGAGCCGTGCCAGGACTGCCGCAACACCGGCCGGATCGTGGACGACCCGTGCCCGGAGTGCAGCGGCGACGGGGTGAGCACGAAGACCCGCACGCTGACCGTGCGCATCCCGCCGGGCGTCGACGACGACCAGAAGATCCGCCTCGCCGGCCAGGGCGAGCCGGGGCAGAGCGGTGGGCACGCCGGCGACCTGTACGTGCGGGTGCACGTCACGCCGCACCGGGTGTTCGGCCGGTCCGGCAACGACCTGACCATCAAGGTGCCGGTGGACTTCACCGAGCTCGCCCTCGGCACCACACTGGATGTGCCGACGCTGGACGGAAAGGTGTCCCTGCGGGTGCCGCCGGGAACCGCCAGCGGGCGGGTGCTCCGCGTGCGCGGCAAGGGAATCGCGCGCCGGGACGGCCAGACCGGCGACCTGCTGGCCACCCTCCAGGTCACCGTTCCATCCACAGTGGACGGTAAGGCCCGGGAGGCGCTGGAGAGCTACGCCGAAGCGATCGCCGGGCAGGATCCCCGGCCGGAGCTGACCAGGCTGCTGCAACAGAGGAGCTGACCATGGTGGGTTTACCACCCGGAGCCGACGAGGACACCCCGATGTTCGTGATCTCGGTGGCCGCCCAGCTTTCCGGCCTGCACGCGCAGACCCTGCGCGGCTACGACCGGTTGGGCCTGGTCTCGCCCGGCCGCACCTCAGGCGGCGGCCGGCGCTACTCGATGCGCGACATCGCCCTGCTGCGTGAGGTCCAGCGCCTCTCCCAGGACGAAGGCGTGAACCTGGCCGGCATCAAACGGATCATCGAGCTCGAGCACGAGGTCGACGCCCTGCACAGCCAGGTCGCCGCCCTCACCCAGGAGCTGGCCGCCGCCTACACCGCCGCCGAACAGGCCGCCGCCGCCATCCACGCCTCCTACCGCAACGAGCTCGTCCCCGTCCGCCGGCAAACCGCCCTCGTCGTCTGGAAACCCCAACCCCGGCGCTGACCTACTCAACGAGGACTGCCAGCTTCCGCGGCGCCTGGATGCGGTAGCTGTCGGCGAGCAACTCGCCCAGCTCGTCCCAGTCGGTGTCCTCGTTGATGATCATGCCGAGGACGTTCTCACCCCACTGCGGGCGGTAGAACGGATGGCCCGTGCTGGTGAGGGCCTCCAACTCGGGGATGGGCGCGCGCATCGTGAGCAGCGTGGCCGGTCCAGCCGGCCGAAACGCCTGCACATAGGACGGCGGCCATTCCGAGTCAAGAGCCAGGACGTGCGCGAAGGACCTCTGGCGAATCCGCCACCGAATGCCGGCCCACGCCTGCTGCTCATGGCTTTCAGGGAACGCGAGACACAGCGCGCGAAGGCGCTCGACGATCTCGGGCGCAACGTCGGCGTATTCCGGCATGACCAGGACCGTACCGGCGGGGACCGACGGTCAGTCGAGGGTGAAGGGGTCGTAGGTGATGCGGTCGAGGGGGGTGCCGGCGACGAGCATGCGGGAGACGGTGGAGCGGATCATGGCGGGGGAGCCGGAGACGAGGATGTCGCGGTCGGCCCAGGCGCCGTAGCGGGTGACGACGTCGGCGAGGGTGCCCTGCTGCATGGTCGCGGCGTCGGCGTCGGATTCGACCACCGGGACGACGGTGAGCCAGGGGTTGCTGCCGGCGAGGTTGTAGAGGTGGGACAGGTCGTAGAGGTCGGCCCGGACCCGGCCGCCGAAGAACAGGTGGACCCGGGGATTGTCGCCCCATTGAGCCAGGTCCTCGACGATGGCGCGCATCGGCGCGAGGCCCGTGCCGCCGGCGACCATGACCACGTCGCGGCCGGCGTTGCGGTCCACCCGCAGGCGACCCATGGCCGGGCCGATCCGCCAGACGTCGCCCGGTTGGGCCTCGGCGACGACCGCGCGGCTGACCCACCCGGCCTGCACGGCCCGGACGTGGAACTCCAGCAGGCCGTCCGGGCGCGGGAGGGTGGCCGGCGAGAGGTAGCGCCACAGCCGGGGGCGCTGCGGGACCTCGACGCTGAGGTACTGGCCGGGCAGGTAGGGCACCGGGTGATCGGGCTGCAGGCGCACCACGGCCAGGTCCCGGGCGCGCCGCTCGTGGCCGACCAGCGTCGCCGTCCACCACGCCGGCCCCTCGTCGGCGGCCGCGGCGTCGAGCATGGCGCGGGCGACGATCGTGTACGCCTCGGCCCAGGCGTGCTCCACCTCGACCGTCCACGCCCCGCCGGCGAACTTCTTGATCGCCGACAGCAGCGCCATGCCCAGCGGCTCGTAGTGCCGGCTGACCACACCGAACTTGCGGTGGTCCCGGCCGAGCTGGCGCAGGAAGGGGCCGAGCTCCTCAGGCCGGTCGATCATCTGCACGATGTGCACCAGCGCGCGCAGGAACCGGGTCCGCTGCACCTGCATGTTCAGCGGGAACAGCTCGCGGATCTCCGGCGCGATGCTGAACAGGGTGGCGTAGAACGCCTCGGCGACGTGGTCGGCCTGCGGTTCGACGACAGCAAAACTTTCGCGGACCAGCCGCACCATGAGTGCGACCGCCGCAGGCTGCTCGTCGCTCTGTTGCGGAGTGGGGCTCACCAGGGCCTTGGCTGTCGTTGTCGGGGGGCAGCTCCAAAACCGGGCGCCCTGCGTTCGGTGCCACGGTACTAAAGCAATGATCCCCCGGGGGTGTGGGCGTCAGACCGATTCTGGGTGGTCGGCGGGGCCGATCGCACGTCGTCGTAACATTTCGTTACGAAAGACTACGGCTGACCAGCCATTCGAGTAGGTACAGACATACCCGATCGGGCAAGGATCTCCGCCCCCGCGGCCACCGTGGCGGATGCTCGGGTCGCCGTGTTCACTCGAGTGTCGGTATGTGTGTCACGGCTCTTCACGCTGTGGAAACCGTCCCCACTCGCCTGTGGACAGAGACCTGGGCTTTGTGGATAAGTGCCCCATGGGTGTGGACAACCCGTTGGTACATCAGGGTGACCCGGCGGGACGAGGCATGGGTTGAGTGGAACTGGCTCAACTTTTCTGACGTTGGACAGTACGGAGACGACAACCCGGCGATCCTGAGGTGAGGGATGGACGCGTTCAATCCGACAACGAAGACCCAGCAGGCGATCTCCTCGGCGGCGCAGGCCGCGTCGGTGGCCGGCAACCCCGACGTCACCCCGGTGCACCTGCTGGGTGCGCTGCTGGCGCAAGGCGACGGATTGACCGCACCCCTGCTGTCCGCCGTCGGCGCCGACCCGACCCTGGTCCGCAAGGAGCTCGACCAACTGGCCACCGCGCTGCCCTCGGCCACCGGCGCCACGGTGTCCGCGCCGCAGCTCAACGGCCAGGGCCTGCGTGCCGTCACGCACGCCCAGAAGCTCGCCACCGAGATGGGTGACGAGTACGTCTCCACCGAGCACCTGCTCGTCGGCCTGGCCACCGAGGGTGGCAGCGTGGCCGACCTGCTGCGCCGGCACGGGGCCACGCCGGACGCGCTGCGCGAGGCGTTCGTGAAGGTGCGCGGCTCCGCCCGGGTGACCAGCCCGGACCCCGAGGGCACCTACAAGGCGCTGGAGAAGTACGGCGTCGACCTGACCGACCGGGCGCGCAAGGGCGAGCTGGACCCGGTGATCGGCCGGGACGCGGAGATCCGCCGGGTGGTGCAGGTGCTCTCCCGGCGCACCAAGAACAACCCGGTGCTGATCGGCGAACCGGGCGTCGGCAAGACCGCCATCGTCGAGGGCCTGGCCCAGCGGATCGTGGCCGGCGACGTGCCGGAGTCGTTGCGCGGCAAGCGGGTCGTCGCCCTGGACCTGGGCTCCATGGTGGCCGGCTCCAAGTTCCGCGGCGAGTTCGAGGAGCGGCTCAAGGCCGTGCTGAAAGAGATCACCGACTCGGCCGGCCAGGTGATCACGTTCATCGACGAACTGCACACCATCGTCGGCGCCGGGGCCACCGGTGAGGGGGCGATGGACGCCGGCAACATGATCAAGCCGATGCTGGCCCGCGGTGAGCTGCGCATGGTCGGCGCCACCACGCTGGACGAGTACCGCAAGCACATCGAGAAGGACGCCGCGCTGGAGCGGCGCTTCCAGCAGGTCTTCGTCGGCGAGCCGTCGGTGGAGGACACGGTCGGTATCCTGCGCGGGCTCAAGGAGCGCTACGAGGTGCACCACGGCGTGCGGATCACCGACGGCGCGCTGGTCGCCGCCGCCACCCTGTCCGACCGCTACATCACCGCCCGGTTCCTCCCGGACAAGGCCATCGACCTGATCGACGAGGCGGCCTCCCGGCTGCGCATGGAGATCGACTCCCGGCCGGTGGAGATCGACGAGGTGGACCGCGCGGTGCGCCGGCTGGAGATCGAGGAGATGGCTCTGTCCAAGGAGGACGACCCGGCCTCGAAGCAGCGGCTCGCGGCCCTTCGCCAGGAGCTGGCCGAGAAACGCGAGACGCTCTCCGCGCTGACCGCCCGGTGGCAGAACGAGAAGGGCTCGATCGAGAAGGTCCGCGAGCTCAAGGAGCAGCTCGAGCAGCTGCGCGGCGAGTCGGAACGGGCCGAGCGGGATGGCGATCTCGCCCGGGCCGCCGAGTTGCGCTACGGCCGGATTCCCGCGCTGGAGAAGGAACTCGACGCCGCGGAGAAGAACACCGCGGCGACCTCGGGTGAGCAGCTGATGCTCAAGGAGGAGGTCGGCCCGGACGACGTGGCCGACGTGGTGTCCTCGTGGACCGGCATCCCCGCCGGCCGGCTGCTCGAGGGCGAGACCGTGAAGCTGCTGCGCATGGAGGACGCGCTGGCCGAGCGCGTCGTCGGCCAGGCGGAGGCGGTGCGGGCGGTTTCCGACGCGGTGCGCCGGGCCCGCGCCGGGGTGGCCGACCCGGACCGGCCGACCGGCTCGTTCCTGTTCCTCGGTCCCACCGGCGTCGGCAAGACGGAGCTCGCCAAGGCGCTCGCCGAGTTCCTGTTCGACGACGAGCGGGCCATGGTGCGCATCGACATGAGCGAGTACTCCGAGAAGCACTCGGTGGCCCGGCTGGTCGGCGCGCCGCCCGGGTACGTCGGCTACGACCAGGGCGGCCAGCTCACCGAGGCGGTGCGGCGCCGGCCGTACAGCGTGGTGCTGCTCGACGAGGTGGAGAAGGCCCACCCGGACGTGTTCGACGTGCTGCTGCAGGTGCTCGACGACGGCCGGCTCACCGACGGGCAGGGCCGCACCGTGGACTTCCGCAACACGATCCTGGTGCTGACGTCGAACCTCGGTTCGCAGGCCATCGCGGACGCGAACCTGGATGAGCGGCAGCGCAAGGAGGCCGTGCTCAGCACCGTGCAGCGGCACTTCAAGCCGGAGTTCCTCAACCGGCTGGACGACGTGGTGGTGTTCCACTCGCTGGCCACCGAGGAGCTCACCGCGATCGTGGACATCCAGGTCACCCGGCTCGGCAAGCGGCTGGCGGCCCGGCGGCTCACCCTGGACGTCACCCCGTCGGCCCGGGACTGGTTGGCGCTCAACGGTTTCGACCCGATCTACGGGGCCCGGCCGTTGCGCCGCCTGGTGTCCTCCGCCATCGGCGACCAGCTCGCCAAGGGCCTGCTGGCCGGCGACATCCGGGACGGGGACACGGTGCTGGTCGACGTCACCGACGACAACTCGGGCCTTTCGGTGGCGCGAAACTAGCTACCGGCGCGCCGCGGCCGTGCGATCTTCGGTCGGCGACCGCGGCGACTAGGCTGCCGGGCGTGGGTGTACCCGCGTGGGTGTTCTTCGTCGTCGCGGCGGCAGCCGCGCTCGTCGGCGGCGTGCTGCTGTTGCGGGACCGCGCGCGGCTGACGTCGCGCAACCGCGAGCGGCACCGGTGGGCGGCCCTGCGTGGCTGGCAGTTCACCGAGAGCGACCACGTCCTGCCCACCCAGTGGACCAGCGGCGCCATCGCTTACTACGGCGGCGGCACGGCCAAGGACGTGGTCGCCGGCTCCACGTTCACCGCCGACGGCCGGCGCCGGGTCTACGTGTTCGACCTCGACATCGGCGGCCGCATCGGCACGGTCATCGCGGCCGTGCAGTGCCGGCGCACCCAGCCGGTCGTGGTCGAGCTCTGGCTGCCCAACGTCCCCTTCCAGCGCGAGCACATGCCCGAGCTCCTCGGCCCGGTCGGCCAGCGCTACGCGTTCGTCTCCGACATCGCCAGCGCCCGCGGCCTGATCACCCCGGACCTGGTCGACGCCACCGAGGACATCGGCGGCGACATCCCGGTCGCCTGGATCGAGGGCGGCTGGGTGCTCGCCTGCGCCCCGCCCAGCGCCGGCCCGTCCCGCCTCGAACGCCTCCTGCGCAGCATCGGCGAGGTGGCCGACGTGATCGACCCGTTCGACGCCGAGGTCGACCCGGTCGGCGACCAGGAGCACCAGACCGGCCGGCACGGCGAGGTCGAACACGACGAACAACCGAGCTAGATGATCGAGCCCCGATGGATCACCGTCGAAAGCCTCCGGCCTGCCAACGGAACCTCAGGGGACCGTGACGGCACCCAGCCACAATCAACCTGCCAACCGCACCATCAGCTGGAACGCAACGACAGCAGTTAATTCCGGAGAGGCGGAATTGATGTCTACGGCACTCGTGACCGGGGCGACCGCGGGTATTGGTGCCGCGTTCGCCCGGAGGCTGGCCGCGGAGGGGTACGACCTCGTTCTGGTTGCGCGCAACCGGGAGCGGCTCAAGGAGATCGCCACCGAGCTGGGCGACCGGCACGGGGTGGACGTGCAGGTGATGACCGCCGATCTGGCCACGACGAGAGCGCGCAAGCGGGTGGAGGAGCGGCTCGCCGACGATGGCAAGCCGATCGACCTGCTGGTGAACAACGCGGGGTTCGGCACCAACGGGTCGTTCGTGGAGGCCGACCTCGAGGTGTTGCAGGCGCAGCTGGACGTGAACGTGACCAGCGTGCTGCGGCTGACCCGGGCGGCGCTGCCGGGCATGGTGGCCCGGGGCTCCGGCGACGTGATCAACGTGTCGAGCGTGGCCGGGTTCTTTCCCGGGCCCGGCGCGGCGTACTCGGCGACGAAGGCGTGGGTGACCACGTTCTCCGAGGGGATGTCGATCTCGCTGGCCGGCTCCGGGGTGCGGGTGCTGGCGCTGTGCCCCGGCTACACGCACACCGAGTTCCACGCGCGGACCGGCTCCGGCGAGCCGCCACTGCCGGACATGCTGTGGCTGGACGCCGACCGGGTGGTCGCCGACTGCCTGGCCGACCTCAAGCGCGGGCGGTCGCGCTCGGTGCCCGGCCTGCCGTACAAGGCGATCGTCGGCGTGGGCCGGCTGCTGCCGCGCAGGCTGCTGCGCACCCTGGTCACCAAGGTCGCGGAGAACCGGGACCGAACCTGATGCGGAACTCTCACCTAAGGACTTGCCGAGCTAGGATCGGCGAGGCCTCGCACCGACCAACGCAACCTCAGGGGACCGTGACGGCAGCCAGCCACAATCCACCACACGTCCGCACCGCCGGCTGGAACGCAACCACCGCATCAAATTCCGGAGAGGCGGACTAGGATGACGAATCCGGCAGCACCCGGGTGGTACCCGGAGACACCCGGCTCCCCGCTGCTGCGCTGGTGGGACGGCGCGCAGTGGACTCAGCACACGCAGAACACCCAGGAACGGCCGCGCAGCGACGCGAGCCCGTGGGAGGTCGGGCTCGGCGGGCCGGCCAACCCGGACAAGATCAAGGAGCAGCAGCGCCGGGCCGGTGTCGGGCAGGTCGGCCAGGGCGGCGGGACGCTGTTCACCGAGCCGGTGCTGGTGGTGAACCAGAAGGTCAAGCTCATCGAGATGGCCAACGAGTACCTGGTGTTCGACCAGCACGGCCGGCAGGTCGGCTCGGTGGCGCAGGTCGGGCAGTCCGCGCTGAAGAAGGCCGTCCGGTTCTTCTCCAGCCTGGACCAGTTCATGACGCACCACCTCGAGGTGCGCGACGCCCACCATCAGCCGGTGCTGGTGCTGACCCGGCCGGCGAAGGTGTTCAAGTCGCGCATCCTGGTGTCCCGGGCGGACGGCTCGCCGGTCGGGGAGATCGCGCAGGACAACGTGTTCGGCAAGATCCGGTTCGCGTTCCTGGTCAACGGTCAGCAGATCGGCGGCATCCAGGCGGAGAACTGGCGGGCGTGGAACTTCGCCGTCACCGACCACACCGGCGCGGAGATCGCGCGGATCACCAAGACCTGGGAGGGTCTGGCGAAGACCATGTTCACCTCCGCGGACAACTACGTCGTGCAGGTGCACCGGCCGCTGCCGGATCCGCTGGCGAGCCTGGTGGTGGCGTCCGCGCTGACCGTGGACACCGCGCTGAAGCAGGACTCTCGCGGCTTCGGCTGACAGTGGTCGTGGAGGGAAAGCAACGTGACGTTGCTTTCCCTCCGGTGTCGCGACGCGGCGACGGGCCTTGGATGTGCCAGGCTGGGACCTTGTGCGGACTGGTGTGACTCCCCTGGTTGATCAGACGGCGAAGGGCGAGCTGGCCCGGCTGGTGACCGAGCTTTCGGTGGTGCGCGGCCACGTGGTGCTCGCCTCCGGCAAGGAGGCCGACTATTACGTCGACCTGCGCCGGGCCACGCTGCATCACGCCGCGGCGCCGCTCATCGGGCGGTTGCTGCGGCAGCTCACCGCGGACTGGAACTACGTGGCGGCCGGCGGGTTGACGCTCGGCGCGGACCCGGTGGCGTGCGCGATGATGCACGCCGCTGCCGCCGCGGGTGAGGTGCTGGACGTGTTCGTGGTGCGCAAAACCGCCAAGGAGCACGGCATGCAGCGGCGGATCGAGGGCATCGAGGTGGCCGGTCAGCGGGTGCTCGCCGTCGAGGACACCTCCACCACCGGCGGCAGCGTGCTGACCGCGGTGGACGCGCTGACCGAGGCCGGCGCCGCGGTGGTCGGGGTGGCCACCGTGGTGGACCGGGACACCGGCGCGCGGGAGGCGATCGAGGCCCGCGGGCTGCGCTACCGGTCGTTGCTGGATCTGAACGATCTCGGGCTCGCCGCCGGGTAGCGTTGGAGCATGGCCGAGTTCCTCGCCCGGGCCACCATGGTCGTGCACTTCGCCGCGCTGCTCTACATCGGACTCGGCGGCTTTCTGGCCTGGCGCTGGCCGCGGGCGATCTTCGTGCACGTGTTCTTCGCCGGCTGGGGTGTGCTGATCAACGTCGTGCCCGGCCTGGCCTGCCCGTTCACACAGCTGGAGGACTACTTCCGGAGCAAGCAGGGCCTCGGCCCGCTACCCGGCGGGTTCAACGAGTACTACATCTACGGCCACCTGATTCCGCGCGGCCTGCTGCCCGCGTTCACGGTCGGCGCGCTCCTGGTACTGATCATCTCCTATGTCGGCGCCTACGTGCTGTGGCGCCGGCGCCGAACTCCCGTGGTGACGCATTGACCGAGGTGGTCGGCCCGACCGAGTGGGAGTTCGGCGGCGAGCCGGTCGGCGTCGGTCCGTGGTCCGGCGAGTGGCCGTCGGATCCCCGCTACGACCCCGAGTTGCTGGCCGGCGGCGACCGCCGCAACGTCGTGGACCGCTACCGGTACTGGCGCCGCGACGCGGTGATCGCCGACCTGGACCGCCGCCGCCACGACTTCCACGTCGCCATCGAGAACTTCGGCCACGACCACAACATCGGCACGGTCGTCCGCACCGCCAACGCGTTCGCCGCCCGCGCCGTGCACATCATCGGCCGCCGCCGCTGGAACCGCCGCGGCGCCATGGTCACCGACCGCTACCAGCACATCGAGCACCATCCCGATGTGGCTTCCCTGCTGGCTTTCGCCGCCGACCACGACCTCACCGTGGTCGCCGTCGACAACACCCCGGGCTCCTGCCGGGTGGAAACCGCCACCCTCCCCCGCCGCTGCGTGTTCCTGTTCGGCCAGGAAGGCCCCGGCCTCACCGCACCCGCCCGGGAGGCCGCCCCGCTGGTCGTCTCCATCGCCCAGTTCGGCTCCACCCGCTCCATCAACGCCGGCGTCGCCGCCGGCATCGTCATGCATGCCTGGATCCGCCAGCACGCCAACCTCGACAAGGCCTGGTGATCACCATGGAGTTCAACGGTTTCAGCGACGAGGCGTTCGAGTTCTACGAAGGCCTGGCGGCGGACAACTCCAAGCCGTACTGGACGGCGCACAAGAGCACCTACGACACGGCGGTCCGGGCACCGATGGCCGCACTCCTCGACGCCCTCGCCCCCGAGTTCGGCGCGGACGTGAGCATGTTCCGGCCCTACCGGGACACGCGGTTCAGCAAGGACAAGTCGCCCTACAAGACCAACCAGGGTGGGTTCCTGGCCGTCGCCGACGGGGTCGGCTACCACCTCGGCCTCGACGCCACCGGGCTCTGGATCGGCGGCGGCTTCCATGCACACGACCGGGACGAGACCGCCCGCTACCGCGCCGCGATCGACGACGACACCATCGGACCGGCCCTCGAAGCGATCGTCACGGACCTCACCAAGGACGGTTTCGAGATCGGCGGCAACCAGGTCCGCACCCGGCCGCGCGGGGTCGCACCCGACCACCCGCGCCTCGACCTCATGCGCCGCGAGTTCCTCACCGCCCACCGTCGCGTGGATCCCCCCGACGCCGCCACCGCCGCGTTCGCCACGACCCTCGTCGAACATTGGCGAACCCTGACCCCGCTCATCGAATGGGCCACCACCCACTGCGCGCCCCGGTAACAAATTCGCGCGACTACCGTCGTAACGGTTGATTCGCAGACGTCGACTTGCAGATCGCAAGGTCGCCGTCCGGGGGGACGCGGCAAGACTTTTTCCCTGGAGGCGAAGTGAACCTTCGACGGAAGTGCGCCCTTTTCCTGATCGCCGCGATGTCCGCCGCGATACCAATAATCGGACCAACCACCCCAGCGACTGCCGATCCGTGCCTGGACTGGCACAACGGCGCCGACATGATCAACTCATCCTGTGGCAGACGCACATTCATCCTTGACCCGGGCCAGGGCGCGACCCTGAGCAGGGCAACCATTCTCCAACATCGGCCCTATTACGAGAACAAGGGATTCAGTGCGAACTTCCTGTGGTACGCCCCCGAAGGCAATCGAAGATTCGACCCCGGGAACACCGAGCGGTGGTCCGGGTGCACCGTCGACATGCCCACCGGTCAGACCTGTACCCCCGGCGAAGAGGAATTTCACCGGTTGACCGATGCGTTCTCCGACGATGACCACAACATCCCGATCCTGTTGCCGAGCCTGTCCTTCGGCACTGGTTTCATCGCCCTGACATGCGGGAACTTCTCCGAACGCTCAGACAGTCCGGTTCCGCTGATCAGTGGGTACAAGTTCCACGACCAGAACCGCAACGGGGTGCGCGATCCGGGTGAGCCGGGCCTGGCCGGCTGGACCATGACCCTGTACCGGGACCACTCCGACGCCGGTCAGGGCACCGGCGCGGTCACCACCACGACCACCAATGGCGATGGGTACTACGAGTTCCGCTTGGACGGGCAGCTTCCCGGGGACTACGCGGTCACCGAAGAGAACCGGGACGGGTGGGTCCGCACCGCCGGGCCGGAGCGGCACACGATCCGGGTGAACCCGGGTATCGGGAGCGCGACGCTGGGCGGCTACGACTTCGGGAACGTCGAGACCCGGGCGGACGCGGTGAAGGTGTCGTTCGACGTGGTCGACCCGCCGGCGGAGATGACCGCGGACGCCGAGCACTCGCTACGGGTCCGGGCGGTTCTGGAGAACCGCGGACCGGCGCCGATCATCGACGTGGACGACACGATCGTTGCGTTCGGCCCGCCGGATTGCACATTCCGCACGGTGCAGCAGACGGCCGCCCGCCGGCTGTTTGCGAGTCAGCCAGTGGAGGTGGTCTTCGAGGTTGGCGTCACCTGCACCGAGCCGAGCTTCCATCCGTTCGAGTTCCGCAACATCCTCAATGTGACAACACCCGGCGTCACGGACCCGGACGGGTCTAACAACTACCGCACGACGGGGACCACGATCGCGGTGATCGACGAGTCCGACATCGCCATGGACGGCACCGCGCTCGACTGTGCTTCCCGAACCTACGTGCACGAGCACTTCCTGTGCACGGCCACGGCCACCGTCAGCAACCGCGGCGACTTCGGGCCGGCCAGAGCGGACATCCTCCTCGGTCTGACCGGCCCGGCCGACTGCGTGTTCACGCTGGTCGGCGGTACCACGAGGTACGAGGACGCGTCGATCTTCCTGGGTCCGCCCGCGGTGTTCGGCGCCAACTGGGACGTGGTCTGCGGTTCTCGCAGCTACCACGACTTCGCGGTCACCGCGCAAGCGGTGCTCGACCATCTGCATGTCGTGGATCCGGATACCGCCAACAACTCCGGCGCCGCGGGCGACCGGGTGGAGGTGTTCGAGCGGGTCGACCTGTCGGTCGCCAACCTTCGGATCACCTGTTCCGAGCGGCAGTACGAGACCCAGCACAGCACCTGCGTGTCCACCGTGACGGTGGCCAACGCCGGCCCGGCCACCGCGGTCCAGACTCGTACGACGGTCGGGTTCACCGCGCCGGCCGACTGCACGGTCACGCCGGCCGGTACCCAGGAGGACCTGCGCACGCTGAACGCCGGCACCCAGGCGACGTTCGCCAAGACCTGGACCCTGTCCTGCACGCAGGCCCGCCGGCACACGTTCAGCACCACCGCCACGATCACGGCCGACGAACCGCATCCGGAGGACACCAACCGCGGCAACGACACCAGGTCCATCACCTGGCAACCGGAGGACATCAAGCCGCTGAGCTTCCCCAGTTCGGTCAACCTCAAGAAGGAGGGCGTCGTCCCGGTCGCCATTCTGTCCACAGTGGAGTTCGACGCCGTCGCCCTGGTCGACCGGCAGACCCTGACGTTCGGCGCCACCGGCCTGGAGAGCAGCTGGATCCGCTGCGGCTCACCGGGTGAGGACGTCAACGGCGACGGGCTGCTCGACCTGATCTGCCAGTTCGACACCAAGAAGACCGGCCTGACCTGCACGTCCACCTCGGCCACGGTGATGGGCTACAGCACCGACGGCCGGCGGTTCGAAGGCCAGGACGACATCAAGATCACCGGCTGCTGACCGGTGCCATGTCCTGAAGGCCGCCTTCCTGGCGCTCAACGCCTCGAAGGCGGCCTTCAGGGCATTCCCGCCCGGGCCGGCTCGACCTCCACCGGGATGCCGTTCAGTACGGCGGTTCCCGACAGCGCGTCGAGGAGGGTGTCGTCGGCCAGGAGGTTGGAGTTTGCGCCGGGGTGCGCGGCGGCGACGGTGGCGCGGATGCCGTCGGCGTCGTGCCCCCAGCCGTGCGGGATGCTGATCACGCCGGGGCGGACGGCGTCGGTGACCTCGACCGGGACGTCGACCTTGCCGGCACGGGAGCGTACGACGGCAAGGCCGCCGTCGACCAGGCCGAGCCGGGCGGCGTCGTCCGGGTGGACCTGGGCGGTGCAGCGGTTCTGCCCGCGTACCAACGGTTCCAGGTTGTGCATCCAGGAGTTGTTGGAGCCGAGCTGGCGGCGGCCGATGAGCAGCAGTTGGCCGTTCACCGGGCGGTCCAACTCGGCGCGCAGGCGAGCGACATCGACGGTGATCTCCGGTGGGGCAAGCTCGATCTTGCCGCTCGGGGTGCCGAGGACCTCGGGGATGCGAGGTTGGAGCGGGCCGAGGTCGACGCCGTGCGGGGCCGCCTCCAGGTCGGCGAGGGTGAGGTCGTAGGGGCCGCCGCGGAGCATCAGGTCGATCAGCCGGGCGGGCCCGGTGCGGCCGGCGGCCAGCGACACGTCGGCTCCGAAACGCCGGCCGATCTCCGCGGCCACGAAGTCGTCGAGTACCGCGACGTCCGCCTGAGGGCCCTGGCCGGTGACGATGCCGGTCAGCCGAAGCAGGGTCTCCCACTCCTGCGGCACGGAGGTCGGCAGCGTGGCCGCGGTCCAGTTGGCCACGTTGCGCACCGCCAACTGGTAGAGCCCGATGTCGTAGTGCGGGCGCTCCAGCGCGGTCGGACCGGGCAGGATCACGTCGGCAAGCCGGCTCGTTTCGTTCAGGTAGATGTCCAACGAAACCATGAAATCGAGCTGCCGCAACGCTTCCGTCAGCCGGCCGGCGTTGGGGGTGGACAGGCACGGGTTGCCGCACACGGTGATCAACGCGCGCACCTGGCCCTCGCCGGGCGTGAGGATCTCGTCGGCGAGCGTGGCCACCGGGACCTCGCCGATCACCTCGGGCAGGTCCCGCACGCGCGTGCGCCAGCGGCCGGTGGTGAACCCGCGGCGCTTGCCCGGCCGCGCGTTCGACGCCCCGGCCGCGGCCAGCGGGAACATCGCCCCGCCCGGCCGGTCGAGGTTGCCGGTGAGCACGTTCAGCACGTCGACGAGCCAGCTCGCCAGCGTGCCGAACGCCTGCGTGGTGGTGCCGATCCGGCCGTACACGGCGGCCGACTCCGCCGCGGCCAACTCCCGTGCCATGCGCCGGATCTCGCCGGCCGCGAGGCCTGTCGCCGGCTCGACCGCCTCCGGGGTGAACGGCTCGCACAGCGCGCGGACCTCGTCCACGCCGGCGACGTGCCCGGCGAGCCCGCCAAGATCCACCAGACCCTCGTCGAAGAGCACCCGCACCAGGGCGAACAGCAGCAGGGCGTCGGTCCCCGGCCGGATCGCGTGATGCTCGTCGGCGAGCTCCGCCGTCCTGGTGCGCTTCGGGTCGACCACGACGAACTTGCCGCCGCGCGCCCGGATCGCCTTCAGCCGGCCCCGCGCGTCCGGCATGGTCATCAGGCTTCCGTTGGACACCAACGGGTTCGCGCCGAGCATGAGCAGGTGCGACGTCCGGTCCACGTCCGGGATCGGGATGCTCAGGGCGTGGCCGAACATGTAGCCGGACGAGAAGTGCTTGGGCACCTGGTCCACCGTGCCCGCGGTGTAGAAGTTCTTGGTGCCCAACGCCTTGTAGAACACCGGGCCGTAGAGCGTCGTCGACGTGTTGTGCACCGACGGGTTCCCGGCGTACACCGCGACCGCGTCCCGCCCGTACTCGTCCATGATCGGCCGCAGCCGCGCGTCGATCTCGGCGAACGCCTCGTCCCAGGAGACCGCGACCCACTCGCCGCCGCGCTTGACCATCGGCGCGCGCAGCCGGTCCGGGTCGTGGTGCAGGGCGCCGAGCGAGGCTCCCTTGGGGCAGATGAACCCGTGCGAGAACACGTCCTCGCGGTCGCCCCGGACCCCGGTGACCCGGTCGCCGTCCAGGGTCACGGTCAGCCCGCAGGTGGCCTCGCACAGCGGGCAGGTGACGTGCGCGGTGTCGGTCATGCGTTCCACCATGACACAGCCCGGTGACATCTCCCGTTCCGTTCAGCGTCCAGAACGATCCAGCGGTCACCATAGGGAGGTGACACGAGGTGCTGGGCATGCGGAGAGTGCCGGGACCGCTGACGCTCCGCTGCTGTGGGCGGCGCGTGCGGCGGTGGCCGAGCGGGCGGTGGTGACCAGGCATATGCGCCGGGTGTGGGCGGTTCCGCGCACCCGGCTCGGGGTGAGCGGCTGGCCCGCGTCGTTCACCGGGCGGCTGCACCAGCACTGGAACTACTGGTGGCAGGCGCACCTGCTGGACTGCGTGGTGGACGCGCAGTTGCGCAACCCGACCGCGACCCGGGCCACGCTGATCGGGCGGCTGGTGCGCGGGTTGCGGCTGCGCAACCTCGGCTTCTGGACCAACGACTATTTCGACGACGTCGCCTGGCTGGGGCTGGCCATGCTGCGCGCCTCGCAGGCCACCGGGCTGACCGTGACGGCCCCGCTGACCAAGATCGCCGCGCAGCTCCGCTCGGGCTGGACGGACCACGGCGGCGGCGGGATCTGGTGGCGGCGCAAGGACGACTTCAAGAACGTGCCGGCCAACGGGCCCGCGGCGATCCTGCTCGCCCGGTGGGCCCGGACCGGCGGGGAGCGGTCCGACCTGGCGCGGGCCCGGGAGATGACCGAGTGGATGGACCGGAACCTCCGCGACCCGGCGACCGACCTGCTGTGGGACGGCCTGCACGTCAACGCGGACGGCACGATCCGGGACTACGAGAAGACGATCTACACCTACTGCCAGGGCGTGTTCCTCGGCGCCTGCCTGGATCTCGCCGACGGCGACGCCTCCGGCGAGTGGGCGAAGCGGGCCGAGCGGACCGTCAACGCGGTCGCCGGCCACGTGGCCGAGTCCGGCATCCTGCCCGGGCAGGGCGCCGGCGACGGCGGCCTGTTCGCCGGGATCCTGGCCCGCTACCTGGCGCTGGCCGCCGTCCGGCTGCCGATGCTGGGGACCACCGGCGGGGACGTGGCGTCCGGGCTGGTGCTGACCTCGGCCGAGTCCGCCTGGCGCAACCGGGCGATCGCCCGCGGCGGCCCGCTGTTCGGCCCGGAGTGGTCGCAGCCGGCGGTCAGCCCGCGCTCGGCCCGCGACCCCCGGCTGGAACGGGACCTGTCCGTGCAGCTGTCCGGCTGGATGCTGCTGGAAGCCGCCTCTTTCCTGGAGCGCTCCACCTGACACAGTGTCCACGTGAGCGAAGTCAACCCACGGCGTGATCGGATCCAGAGGCCGATCACCGCGCGCGCGGAGCGAGCGCAATTGAACACCGTGGTGGTGGTGACCGGCGGCGGCCGGGGGATCGGGGCGGCGGTGTGCGTGCTGGCCGCAGAGCGCGGATTCGACGTGGTGGTGAACTACACCTCGGACAAGGCGTCCGCGGAGAAGGTGGCGTCCGGGATCCACACGGCCGGTGGGCGGGCGGCGGCGGTGCACGCGGACGTCTCCGACGAGGACGACGTGGCGCGGCTGTTCGAGGCGGCCGACGCGCTCGGGCCGCTGGGCGGGGTGGTGAACAACGCCGGGATCACCGGGAACCGGTTGGGGCGCCTGGACGAGCTGGACGCGGCGACCGTGCGCCGGGTGCTGGACGTGAACGTGACCGGCGTGTTCCTGTGCTCGCGCGCGGCCGTTCGCCGGATGTCCACGCGCTACGGCGGCAGCGGCGGCGTGATCGTGAACGTGTCCTCGACGGCCGCGCAGCGCGGCTCCCCCGGTGAGTGGATCCATTACGCCGCAAGCAAAGCCGCGGTCGAGACGCTGACCGTGGGACTGGCGGCGGAGGTCGGCGCGGAGGGCATCCGGGTGAACGCGGTGTCGCCGGGCCTGGTGGAGACCGGGCTGCACGCCGAGGCGGGCGCGCCGGACCGGCCACAGCGGATCGCGCCGATGATCCCGTTGGGCCGGCCCGGGCAGCCGGTGGAGATCGCCGAGGGCATCGTCTGGCTGCTCTCCTCGGCCGCCTCGTTCGTCACCGGCGCGGTGCTGACGATCTCCGGTGGCCGATGACGACGTTCCCTACTCCTTCTGGGGGCAAGCCCCCAGACCCCCGAGGGGGCTCAGCCCCCACACCCGCCGTCCTCTCCGGGGGCAAGCCCCCAGACCCCCGAGGGGGCTCAGCCCCCACACCCCCCTTTGATGAGCTCGTCGCCCGGGCGGAGCGGTTGGCCGTGCCGGGTGAGCGGCACCTGCTGGGCATCTGCGGGCCGCCGGGCGCGGGCAAGTCGACGCTGGCCGGCCGGCTCGTCGAGGCGCTGCGCGGGCGCGCGGTCTACGTCGGGATGGACGGTTTCCACCTGGCGCAGGTGGAGCTGGAGCGGTTGGGGCGCACCGAGCGCAAGGGCGCGCCGGACACCTTCGACGCCGCCGGCTACGTGCACCTGCTGGCCCGGCTGCGGGCGCGGCGCGGCGGCGAGGTGGTGTACGCGCCGGAGTTCCGCCGGGAGATCGAGGAACCGATCGCCTGCGCGGTGCCGGTGCCGCCGGACCTGCCGCTGGTCGTCACCGAGGGGAACTACCTGCTGCTGCCCGACCCGCCGTGGCGGGAGGTCCGGCCGCTGCTGGACGAGGTGTGGTTCCTCGCGCCGCCCGAGGACTGGCGGGTGGCGCGGCTGATCGAGCGGCACCGGGCGTACGGGCGGTCGGAGTCGGCGGCGCGGGACCGGACGTTCGGGTCGGACCAGGCGAATGCCGAACGTGTCAGCGCGACCGCGCAGAGTTCTGATCTCGTCCTGTCAAAGATCCCATAACAACGGACGCATAGTGGCCAGAATGCGGCACTATGGCGGAGTCTCCTCCCCCGAACGGTCCCGAAAGGACGCGCCATGCCCACGTTGACTGGGGTGCACCATGTCGCGCTGACCGTGACCGACGTCGACCGCAGCGTCCCCTGGTACGAGCGGGTGCTGGGGTTCAGCACGATCGGCCGGGAGGACCAGGGCGACGACGGCATGCGCAAGGTGTTCCTGCGCGGGCCCGGGTTCGGCATCACGCTGACCCTGGTGCAACACCCGGCGGCCGGCGGCGCCCTGTTCGACGAACGCCGGCCGGGCCTCGACCACCTGACGTTCTCCGTGCCCAGCACCGACTCGCTGCGGGAGTGGACCGACCGGCTGGAGGAGCACGGCGTCACGTTCTCGCCGATCACCGAAGAGCCGACCGCACCGGGCGCCGCCGTGATCGCCCTGCGCGACCCCGACGGCATCCAGCTCGTCCTCTGGGCCGAGAAGGACTAGCTCACGAAGGCTGTGAGTCTTGGGCCAGCCAACGGGAACCTCAGGGGAACGTGACGGCACCCAGCCACAATCAACCTGACTTCCGCACCGTCCGCTGGGACGCAACCACAGCAGTTAACTCCGGAGAGGCGGACTAGTCGCCGACGCTGACGGGTTCGGCTGGGCGGTGCATTTCCTGGCGGTAGCGCACGATGCCGTAGACCGTGCCGACCGCGAAGAACGCGATGCTGGTCCACAGGGCGACCGCCTTGAGCCAGGGCATGCCGGAGACCAGTCCGGCGGCGTAGTAGCCGGTGAGCACCAGCGTCGGCACCCAGGCCAGCCCGCCGAGCGAGGTGGCCAGCAGGAACCGGCGCGGGTCCATCCGGGCGGCCCCGGCGACCAGCGGGGCCAGCGTGCGGATCCACGGGATCCAGCGGGCCAGCACGATCGCCCAGAACCCGCGCCGGTCCAGGAAGGCCCGCGCCCGGTCCAGGTTCTCGTGGTTGAGCACCCGGCCGCCGCGCCGGGTGATGATCACGTGGCCGGTCCGGTGCCCGACGTAGTAGCCGACCATGTTGCCGACGATCGCCGTCGCCGTGGCGCCCACGGACAGCCCCCAGGCATGCCCCTCATGGTCCTGCTGAGCCAGCACCACGCCCGCGGCGAACAGCAGCGAGTCGCCGGGCAGGAACAGCCCGATGATGAACGAGCACTCGGCGAACACGAACCCCAGCACGATCGCCCAGACCAGGGCGGGGCCTGCGGACTCGAGCAGCCCGCTGCCCATCGCACTTGACGCCGCCCCGGCCATGCTCACCCGGGTAGCGTACGTGTTCCTGAGAGGGGGGTCCTCACGCCGTAGCGGCGACCGGTCCGGATACCGCCGTACGGAGGAACGAACCGGCGTAGCGGATCGCCTGCCGGCCTTCCGGAATGAGCGGGTAGAACGCCGGGAACACGTGCACCTGACCGGGCCAGATCTGCGACTCGCAGTGCCCGCCCGCGGCCCGGACGGCCTCGGCGAGGCGTTCCGAGTCGCCGAGCAGGCATTCGGTGTCGCCGGCCTGAATGAGCACCGGTGGCCAGCGGCGCTTGTTGCCGCGCAGCACGTCGAGCCGCCGGTGGGTGAAGGCGTACTCACCGGCGTAGGCGAGGCCGCACTCGCGGGCCCGGGCCGGCGGGGCGAACGGGTCGCGCCGGGCGGCGTCCCGCTGGTCGAGGTCGGCTCCGGTCAGGTCGAGGAACGGCGAGAGCAGCATTGCGGCGGCGGGCATCGGGAGTTTCCGACGGTGCAGGTCGGCGAGCAGGCCCGCGGTGAGGTGGCCGCCGGCCGAGTCGCCGGCCACCACGATCTGGTCCGGGGTGAAGCCCTGGTCCAGCAGCCACCGGTACGCGGTGACGGCGTCGTCGGCCGCGGCCGGGAACGGGTGCTCGGGCGCGCGGCGGTAGTCCAGCAGCAGGCCGGGCAGCCCGCTGGCCACGGAGAGCGCGGCGAGCAGGTGGCGGTGGGTGCGGGTGCCGCCGAACACGAAACCGCCGCCGTGCAGGTAGAGGATCACGCCGGCACCCTCGTCGGCGTTGCGCGCGGCGACCCACAGCCCGTGCACGTCCTCGTCGTCGATGCGGTGCGTGCGGGTGCCCCGGGCCGGCGGCAGGTGGCCGACCAGGTCGAACAGCTCGCGGACCAGGCGCAGGTGCACGGTGTTGTGCAGCCGGGCGACGTCGCCGAGCCGGCGGACGCTCTGCATCAGCAGCAGGGCCAGCAGCCGGCTCTGCACGCTGGGTGTGCCCGGCACCGGGCCGGCGTCGGGCACCGCGGGGGCCACGGTCAGTTGCGCCGCAGTCATCGCATACCGCCCTTTCGCCGCCGTCCTCGTTGACAGCCTGACAAGAACTGTAGGTCATCTGGATGTCGGTTGGGCCGCAACTCGGCTCCCACCCGTCAACTCACTTATCGCGCGCTCGCAAATCTGTATGAGGGCACTCAACTCCGGCTCGAGAAAAGGGCTACCGTGCGAAAGCGTGAGCGAGCTTGCGAGCGAACCATGGGACACGGGGTCACCATCACCGAGCTTGCGAGGTGATGGTGTGACCGACGATGGCCTGTTGGCGCGGTTACGCGCCGCGGTGGGCGAGGGCGCGGTGCTCACCGACGCGGATGTGACGTCCTCCTACCAGCGGGACATGATGCCGCTGGCCCCGTACGGCTCGCCGCTGGCCGTGGTGCTGCCCGGGGACGCGGCGGCGGTGCAGGAGGTGGTCCGGGCCTGCGCAGCGGCCGGCGTGCCGATCGTCCCGCGCGGCGCCGGCAGCGGTCTGTCCGGCGCGGCCAACGCCATCGACGGCTGCGTGGTGCTGGTGACCACGCGGATGAACGAGATCGTGGAGATCGACGCGGACAACCGGCTCGCGGTCGTCCAGCCCGGCGTGGTCAACCTGGACCTGCGCGGCGCCGTCGAGAAGCACGGCCTGTTCTACCCGCCCGACCCGTCGTCGTACGACTGGTGCACGATCGGCGGAAACCTGTCGACCAACGCTGGCGGGCTGTGCTGCGTGAAGTACGGCGTGACCACGGATTCCGTGCTGGGCTTGGAAGTCGTGCTGGCCGACGGGGAGTTGCTGCGCACCGGCCGGCGCACGGTCAAGGGCGTCGCCGGCTACGACCTGACGAAGCTCTTCATCGGCAGTGAAGGCACCCTCGGCGTGATCACCCAGGCCACCCTGGCGCTGCGCCCGCTACCCCAGGTGCCCGGCACGATGGTGGCCGCGTTCGGCTCGGTGAGCGCCGCCGGCGCCGCGGTCAGCCGCATCGTGCGCGAGGGGATCGTGCCGTCCCTCATGGAGATCATGGACGCGTCCTCGATCTCCGCCGTCGAGGAGTACCTGAAGACCGAGCTCGGCGCCGGCAAAGGCTGCGCCGCGCTGCTGATCTGCCAGTCGGACTCCGGCGGCGAGGCCGCCCGCCGCGAGCTCGCCGCGATCGAGCAGGTCTGCGTCGACACCGGCGCCGAGCTCGCGCACACCACCTACGACATCGCCGAGGGCCAGATGCTGCTGAAGGCCCGCCGCGCCGTCCTGATGGCGCTCGAGGTCTACGGCGCCTGGCTCACCGATGACGTCTGCGTTCCCCGTACCCGCATCGCGGACCTCATCTCCGGCTGCGAACGCGTCAGCAAGGAGGTCGGCCTCCGCATCGCCGTCGTCGGCCACGCCGGCGACGGCAACATGCACCCCACCATCGTCTACGACCCCACCTCGGAGTCCGAGTTCGCCCGCGCCCACCAAGCCTTCGACGACATCCTCGCCGTCGGCCTGAGCCTCGGCGGCACCGTCACCGGCGAACACGGCATCGGCAAAATCAAGCGCGACTGGCTCGAACGCGAGATCGGCCCTATCGGTATGCGCGTCCACCGCACCATCAAGGCCGCCCTCGACCCGAACAACCTGTTCAACCCAGGTTCGATGTTCGCCATGTAGCACGCCGGTGTATAGTATGCGCATGGCTCGAATGAACATCTCCCTTCCTGACAACCTCGTTCGTCGGGCGAAGGAAACTGGCGTGAACGTCTCGCACCTCGCCCGTAAGGCGCTGGAGGAGGAGTTCGAGCGACTCGACAAGATCGCTGCCGTGGACCAGTACCTCGCCGAGATGGAGGCCGAGCAGGGTCCGATCACCCCGGAAGAAGAAGCTCGTGCTCAGGCCTTCTTCGAGCGGGTCTACGGTCCAGGCGAGTCTCGGCGGAGTGCGTGACGACGATTCTCGACTCCGGCGGAGTCTCTGCTCTGGCGTCTGACCGAGCCCTCATCAAGAAACTTCGGCTGTCCGGCGAATGGCCCCCAATCGTGCCTGCCGATGTTCTTGCTGAGTCGCTGACCGGCGATCACCGGCGTGACCACGACGCCAATCATCTCTTGGGGTTGTGCCTCATTTGTCCAGTTACCGAAGGTGTCGCCCGGCACGCGGCTACGCTCCGTTTCCGCGCCCAGCGCAAGGACATTTCGGCCGTGGATGCAATCGTGGCGGCAACCGCCGACCGCGTCGGTGGCGGTGTGGTGTGGACCAGTGACCCAACGGACTTGGGCGCGTTGGCCGGCCACACCACCAACTCAGTGAAGATTGCCGCGGTCTAACCGACCTCGCTCGCCTTGCGCTGTCGGCGTGCTCTGATCACCTCGATGATGATCGGGATGACGGAGAGGAGCACGATCAGCACGAGGATGAGCTCGATGTGGTCGTGTACGAAGGAGATCTTGCCGAGGTAGAAGCCGAGGATGGTGACGCCGGCGGCCCAGGCGACGCCACCGATGGCGGAGTAGGTGAAGTAGCGCCTGGGGTCCATGCGGCCGACGCCGGCCATGGCGGTGATGAAGGTGCGCACGATGGGGACGAAGCGGGCCAACACGATCGCGCGGGCGCCGTACTTGTCGAAGAACTCGTGGGTGCGGGTGACGTGTTCCCGTTTGAAGAGGCGGGAGTTGGGCTTGTCGAACAGGGCGGGCCCGGCCTTGGCGCCGATCCAGTAGCCGGAGACGTTGCCGGCGAAGGCGCAGACCGTCACGAGGATGCACATCAGCCACAGCGGGGTGGCGATGGAGCCGCGCTCGATGTAGAGGCCGGCGGTGAACAGCAGGGTGTCGCCGGGCAGGAAGAACCCGATGAGCAGGCCGCATTCGGCGAAGATGATCAGGCAGACGCCGATCACCGCGAACGCGCCGAGGCTCTGCAGGATCGTGTCCGGGTCAAGCCAGGACGGCAGGATCGACATGGTGTTCACGGGCACCCGCGCAACGTTACCTGCGCACGCTCAGAGCAACGTGAGCAGTCCGACCACCGCGCCCGCGGCCAGGCCCAGCACCACCGCGAGCACCAGCACGGCCACGACCGGGAGCCGGCGCGGCGGTTCGATCCGGCTGGTGGTGCCGGCGCGGACCCGGGCGGTCTCCGCCGGCGCGGTCGGCGCGAGGTCCCGGCCGGACAGCAACCCGTAGCCGCTGCCGGCCAGCCCCAGCCCGGGCGCGGCGTTGACCTGCGTGGCCTCAGCCGAGGACGGCAGCGGGGTGCGTGCCGCCTGCGCGCGCAGCGCCTCGGCGATCAGCTCCTCGGGATCGTCGGCCACGCCGGCAACGCTAGCGCGATGAAAGACGCTTTCCGCACTCCCACCGCGAGGAAAGACGCATTCACCGCGCTAGTCCACCCAGGCGCCCTGGTGCATGACCGCGGTCGGCTTCAGGTTGTCGTCCAGGATCACCAGGTCCGCGGTGAGCCCGGCGGTGAGCGATCCAGTGGTCTTCGACAGGCCCAGCAGCTCGGCGGGCTGGGTGGCGGTGGCCGCGACGGCCTCCCGGACGGACAGCCCGCAGCCGCGCACCAGGTTGCGGAACGCGGCGTCCATGGTCAGCGTGCTGCCGGCCAGCGAGGCGCCGCCGGCCAGGGTGGGCACGCCGTCGGTGACGGTCACCGCGAGCCCGCCCACGTCGTAGACCCCGTCGCCGACCCCGGCGGCGGCGATCGCGTCGGTGACCAGCACCGTGCGCGTGGGACCGGCGTGCCGGGCGGCCATCCGGATCACGCTGGGGTGGACGTGCACCAGGTCGCAGATCAGCTCGACGGTGACCCGCTCGTCGTCGAGCAGCGTGCCGATCGGGCCGGGCTCGCGGTGGTGCAGCGGGCGCATCCCGTTGAACAGGTGGGTCGCCACGGTCGCGCCGGCGTCGATGGCCGGCAGCACCTGCGCCTCGGTGGCGTCGGTGTGCCCCAGCGCGGCCAGCACCCCGGCGCTGGTCAGGCGCTTCACCGCGGTGAGCGCGCCGTCCAGCTCGGGTGCGATGGTGACCATCCGGATCGCGCCGCGGCCGGCGGCCAGCAGCGCGCTCACCGACTCGTCGTCCGGCGGGCGCAGCACCGACGGGTCGTGCGCGCCGCAGCGGGCCGCGGACAGGAAGGGCCCCTCCAGGTGGATGCCGGCGATGAGCCCGTCGGCGGTCAGGTCGGCGAGCGCCGCGACCTGGTTGACCAGCTCCGGCACCGGCCGGGAGACGAGGCTCGCCAGCTGCGTGGTGGTGCCGTGCCGGCGGTGCGCCGCGACGGCGCGGCGCACCCGCGCGGGGTCGGTGTCGGTGAACGACTCGCCGCCGCCGCCGTGGCAGTGGATGTCGACGAACCCGGGGACCACCCAGCCGCCGGACGCGTCGACCACCTCGACGTCACCGGGTGCCTCGCCGGAGCCGACGGCCCCGATCGCGCCGTCCTCCACCAGCACCCACCCGGGGTCGAGCACACCCTCGGGGGTCACCACTCTGCCCCCGGCGATCAGCTTTCCAGCCATGCCCGCACCCACTCTCCATGGCAGCGACCAACACGCGTCACTATTGGTCTATACCATAGTTCGGGTCAGTGCGGGGGGTTCATGATCTTTTGCAGGGCTTCCAAAGCGCGGGACGCGGTTGACTTGACGGTGCCCTTGGAGATCCCCGCCGCTTCGGCGATCTCCGCCTCGGAAAGGTTCCCGTAGTACCGCAGCACGAGCACTTCCCGTTGACGTGGCGGCAGATGCGACAAAGCGCGGACCACCGCCTGGTGCTCGGCGGTGAGCATCGCCAGGCTCTCCGCGGACCGCGCGTTGACCGCGTGCGGCGGGGTGTAGTCCCGGGCGGTCTTCCTTCGGCGCAGGACGCTGCGCGAGCCGTTCACGACCGCGGTGCGGAGGTAGCCGACGGCGGCCGCGGCGTCGCGCAGGTTCGACCAGTTGCGGTGCAGCCCGGTGAACGCCTCCTGCACCACGTCCTCGGCGGTGGCCGGCTCGTCGACGAGCAGCAGCGCCAGCCGGATCAGCCGCATGCGGTGCTGCCGGTACAGGTCCTCCAGCGTCAGCGGTGCCTCGGGCGGCTGCGCCGGCACGTTCCGAACGTCGATGGCGTGCAGCCGGGACAGCGTGCGCTCCACGCTGCGCTCGGCGCTTCCCTCGACGCGGTCTATACCATCCCCTGTCACGCGAGGACCTTACCCGGGGAGCGGAGAGTTGCCCATGACCTGGTTCACCGTCGAGACCCGTTACATCGCCGACCGCGACCGGCTGCTGGCCACCCGCCCCCGGCACCGGGAGTACCTGGCCGACCTCGCCGAACAGGGCGCGGTGCTGGCCGGCGGGCCGTTCACCGACGACAAGTCCGGGTTCGCGGTCTACCAGGTGACCGACCGGGCCGCACTGGACCGCCTGCTCGCCGACGACCCGTACACCACCGAGGGGATCGCGGCCGAGCGCGAGGTCCGGGAGTGGCGGATCACCCTCGGGCCGTGGGCGGAGCCTCAGTAGGCGCCGCCCAGCTTGGCGTGGTCCCAGCTGACCACCTTGGTGGGCCGGAACACCAACCCGACCCGCTTCGCCGCCTGCGCCCGGACGAACTGCCCGGCCGACGCGGCAGCGTCGGCATTGCCGATCATGCGCCCGGTGAGCTCCTGACCGATCAGCGCGATCTGCTCGACGTCCTCGAGGATCTCCACGCCGCACTCCATCGAGACGCCGCGCAGTTCCTCGTAGACCTGGCCGGACTCCACCAGCACGGTGGCCTGGGCCAGCCGCCGCAGGTTCGCCACCTTCTGCGACTTGGCGTAGGTCCAGGTGGCCACGCCCGCGCCGCGGGCCACGTAGAACACCGGAACGAGGTGCGGCCGCCCGCTCGGCCCG
>NZ_DASYTH010000142.1:0-27167 GCF_036002505.1 Actinophytocola sp.
GCGACCGGCTGCTGCGGTTGCTGCTGCGGCGGTTCGCGGACAACCTCGGCGAACAGGCCGGCACCCGCCGGGCCGACCTCGGGCTCTTTCCCCGCGCAATCGATCCCCGATGGCTGACCCGGCCGCGACCCTATGGCGTGCCAACACTTTCCCGCTGGGGCGTGCGGGAGCACCTGGCCGGTAGCTGGCGAGCCGTACTGACCTACCGCGACGCCGACCTGGATGTGGACTTGGGGAGTTGGCTGGACGCGGGCATTGAGGACGGGAATGCGGCGCTGCTGGACGTCCTGGTCGACGCGGCGGCTGGACGGTTTCGCCCGATTGCGGTGCTGACCGCTGGAATCCGTCGCTGGGCACGGTTCGGCGAAGGCAACCGGGCTGCGGCTGAGCGGATCGCCCGCGAACTGGCCGAACGTCTCGAGAGCACCCAGGGACTCATGGCGCACAAGACGGAAGGAAACCACCAATGAACGTCTCCAAGCGCACCGTCATGATCGCGTTGAGTGTGCTGGTTCTGTTGCTGATCGTCGTGGGCCTCATCGCAGGCTGGGCGACCTGGCTCCTGATCACGATCCCGACGATGCTGGTGGTAGTCGTGATCCTTACTGAGTTCCTCGCGATGCCCGCGCCGCCGCCCCCGCCCCTGCCACCGCCTGTCGTCCTGCCGCCGCCTCCTCCGCCCACGCCACCGCCGCCGCTGTACCAGCAGGTCAAGATCGGCTCCGTGGCGCTGCCCAGCGCCGTCGCCGACTATGACTTCCTGTTCTCCGCAACCGTCAACTGGCGCGGCCTCGGTCACCAGCACGGAAGTCCCGCCGGGGTGGCAGCTGACCTGATCGTGGCACGGGCCCGGGAAGCCGTCGCCCACGAGCCACCGGACCGGCACAGCCTGGCACAGGCCAACCTCAACGGCCTGCTCGGCCAGGTGACACGGGACCGGGCCGACCAGGTTGAGGCCTGGGCGACCGAGGTCTGGCTGACGCTGTCCCAGCAGGACATGGAGCGGCTGCAGAAGATGGCCGACGTGCGCAAGGACGAGGAGGTCTGGGAGCACCAGCGCCGGTGGGAACGCAGCAAACGCGTGTACCTGGGGGAGGAGGTGCTGAAAACCCCCGGCAGCGCGGTGGTCTGGTGGTTGTCCAGAAAGGACGATGAGATCGAGGGCGCAGTGAACCTGATCGGCCATCTGGCGAGACTGTCGGCCACCGCGCACGACGCCGAGGTACCGGAGCCGTTCCGGCACCTGGATCCCGTCCCCGCGCCCGCGCGGATCGAGGTGCCCAAGGCCGTGGTGGATGGCCAGTACCGATGGACGCCGGACTCCGTGGAGGACTACGTCGGCGAGCTCATCGACAGGATCGGATTCGGCGGCGCTGGCAAAGAGTCCGAGCGGGCACTGCTCGTCGAGCGGTTCGCCACGGTGATCGAGGCGGCTGAGCGTCCGGACATCGCGGAGGCCGTGCGGCTCCGGTTCGGCGCTCTGCGCGCGGACAACGGGTCCGGCGCCCTCGATGTCGGCGAGCCGGCGGGCGATCTCTTCAACCTGCCCGCCGAGCCGGTCGTGCCGGACGACCGTGACGACCGGGCCGAGGAACCGGAGGAGACCGACTGGTTCGGCGGGGATGGTGAACACCCCGGACCGGAGCGCCGGGACTGAGCGTCGCCGGCGTCAAGGAGGCGGCGGAGCGAATCCGGCGGTGGAGGCGCGGATGATCAGCTCGGGGTGGAACTGGATGTGCCGGTGGACGTGGTGGGGGGTGGTTTCGGCTTCGGTGAGGAGGAGTTCGGCGGCGGTGCGGCCGAGCAGGGCGCGGGGTTGGCGGACCGAGGTGAGGGGGACGGCGGCGGCTTCGGCGAAGTCGATGTCGTCGTAGCCGACGATGGCCATCTCGGCGGGGACAGGGATTCCTTGGCGGGTCATCTCCTGGAGGAAGCCGAGGGCGAGGAGGTCGTTGGCGCAGAAGGCGGCGGTGGGGCGCTCGGCGGCGGGGAGGGCGAGGACCTGCTGGCCGGCGCGGCGGCCGTCGGCGACGGTCATGGCCTGGGTGGGGATCATGGTCAGGCTGGGATGGATCCTGATGGCGCCGTCGTGGCGGTCGCGGACCTGGGGGAGGGTCATCGGACCGCCGACGTAGACGATCCTTCGGTGGCCGTGCTCGACGAGGTGCCGGGCAGCGAGGGTGCCGCCGGCGACGTCGTCGACGGAGACCGAGCAGCCGGCGTCGGTGGAGCGGTCGACCATCACCAGGGGGATGCCGCGGGTGAGGAGCTGGGCGCTGTCCGGGTCGATCGGGGTGATCAGCACACCGCGCACCCGCTGCTCGGCGAGCAGGTCGAGGTAACGGTGCTCGACCGTGGGGTCCTGGTTGCTGTTGCAGAGGAACAGGCCCAGGCCGGCGGCTTCGGCGACCTCCTGCGCGCCGCGGGCGACGTCGGTGAAGAACGGGTTGGCGGCGTCCAGCACGACGTAGGCGAGGGTGCGGCTGCTGCCGGCGCGCAGCTGGCGGGCGGACTCGTTGCGGACGTAGCCGAGCTCGTCGATCGCCCGCTCCACCTTCTCCCGGGTGGCGGGCGTGACCACGAGCGGGTTGTTGAGCACGTTGGAGACCGTCGCGGTCGAGACGCCGGCGCGCAGCGCGACGTCCTTGATGCCGACCGAGTTGGTGGCCACTGCGGGCTCCCCCGTCTGAAACGTATCAGGTAGTTGATCGCCTCGGTCACGATACCCAGTCGCGTATTGACAAGTCCATCGCTGACAGGCAAGGTGAGCCGCGCGATTTAAACGTTTAAAGGAGCGACGATGCTCACCGTCCACGAGGCCCGCAAGCACTTCGGTGGTGTGGCGGCACTGGACGGGGCGCAGCTGACCCTGCGTACCGGGGAGATCCACGGTCTGGTCGGGGAGAACGGCGCCGGGAAGTCCACCCTGCTCAAGACCCTCGCCGGGGTGCACCGGCTGGACTCCGGCGAGATCACGTTCGACGAGGCGCCGTTCGACGCGAGCAGCCCGCGGCGCGCCCGCGAGGCCGGCGTCGCGGTGATCTACCAGGAGCCGAGCCTGTTCCCCGACCTCAGCCTGGCCGAGAACGTGTTCGTCGGCCGGCAGCCGCGCCGCCGCGGCCGGGTCGACTGGGCGGGCATGCGCCGGCGCGCCGAGGCGTTGTTCGCCGAGTTGGGCGTCTACCTCGACCCGGAGCGCCGGGCCGCCGGCCTGTCCATCGCCGACCAGCAGCTCGTCGAGATCGCCAAGGCGCTTTCCTTGGACGCCAAGGTGATCGTGATGGACGAGCCGACCGCGGCGCTCTCCGCGAGCGAGGCCGAGCGGCTGCTGGAGGTGGCCCGGCGGCTGCGGGACCGGGGCGCGGCGGTGGTGTTCGTCAGCCACCGGCTCGAGGAGGTCTTCGCGCTCTGCGACCGGGTGACGGTGATGCGCGACGGGCGGACGGTCGCCGAGGCTGCCATCGCCGGGACCACGCCGGCCGAGGTGGTGCGCTGGATGGTCGGCCGGGAGCTGACCGACCTGTTTCCCAAGGTGCCGAGTGAGGCCGGCGAGGTGCTGCTCGAGGTGCGCGGGATGCGGCGGGCGGGGGTGTTCGAGGACATCTCGTTCACCGTGGCGCGCGGCGAGATCGTGGCGCTGGCCGGGCTGGTCGGGTCGGGCCGCAGCGAGGTCGTGCGCGCGGTGTTCGGCATCGACCGGTACGAGTCGGGCACCGTCCTGATCGGCGGATCGCCGCTGCCGCAAGGGGATCCGCGCGCGGCGCTGGCCCGCGGGGTGGCGCTGGTGCCGGAGGACCGCCGGCAGCAGGGCCTGTTCATGGTGGCCTCGGTCGCCCGGAACAGCGCGGTGGTGGTGCTGGACCGGTTGCGCCGGTTCGGGTTGGTGAGCGGGCGGGCCGAGCGGGGCATGGCGCGGGACTGGGCGGACCGGTTGCGGCTGCGGTACTCCGGGCTGGAGGCGCCGGTGGAGCGGCTCTCCGGCGGCAACCAGCAGAAGGTGGTGCTGGCCAAGTGGCTGGCCACCGAGCCGGAGCTGCTCGTGGTCGACGAGCCGACCCGGGGGATCGACGTGGCCACCAAGGCCGAGGTGCACCGGCTGCTCTCCGAACGCGCCGCCCGCGGGCTGGCCGTGCTCATGATCAGCAGCGAGCTCCCCGAGGTGCTCGGCATGGCCGACCGGGTGCTGGTGATGCGCGAAGGCCGCCTGGTCGCCGAGCTCACCCGGGCCGAAGCAACCCAGGAGCGCATCATGCTCGCGGCCACCGGCCAGGCGGTGCCGACATGATCACGAGCCCCGACTTGCCGCGGGAACTACCCGTGACGGGTGCGACTTGTCGTGGGAACTACCCGCGACAAGTGCCACCTGTCGTGGGAACTACCCGCGACAAGTCGAGTCGGGTGTCCGGGGCGCGCCGGTGACCACCACGCGGGAGTTTCCGGTCGGGCTGGCGCTGGTCGTGGTGCTCGTCGGGACCACGCTGGCGAACAACCGGTTCCTGTCGGCGCAGGGGCGGGTGGACCTGATGGTCGCGGTGGCGATCACGGCGCTGATGGCGGTCGGGCAGACGTTCGTGATCGTGATGAAGCACGTGGATCTTTCCGTCGGCTCCACCCTGGGGCTGTCCGCGTACTTCGCGGCGATCGCGGTGCGCGGCACGGAAGGCGGCGGAGTCTTCACCGTGCTGCTGGTCGGGTTGGTCGTCGGCGTCGCGGTCGGGGTCCTGAACGGGGCGCTGGTGGCGGTGTTGCGGCTGCCGGCGCTGGTGGTCACGCTGGGCACGCTGTATGTGATCAAGGGGATCCAGGCGGTGCTGATCGGGCCGCGGCGGATCAGCGTGGACCAGCTCCCCGATGCGGTCGTCGACTTCGGACGGTCCACCGTGCTCGGTGTGCCGTACCTGATGTGGATGTGCCTGCTGGCCGGGTTGGCCGGTGGGTGGTTCCTGCGGACGCAGCGGGCCGGGCGGGATCTCTACGCGATCGGGAGCAACACACCGGCCGCGCGGCTGGTCGGGATCCCGGTGTGGCGCAGGGAGATTCTCGCGTTCGTGGTGTCCGGGGCGACGGCTGGGCTGGCCGGTGCGCTCTACCTGGCGCGGTTCGGTGGGGTCGACGCCAACGCCGGGTCGGGCTACGAGCTGCCGGTGGTGGCGGCGTGCGTGGTGGGTGGGGTGGCGATCACCGGCGGCGTGGGGACCGTGCTCGGGGCGCTGCTCGGGGCGGCGCTGCTGAAGACCATCGGGGTGTCGCTGAGTGCGCTGTCCGTGCCGGAGTTCTGGCAGCAGGCGGTCAACGGCGCGTTGCTGCTGCTGGCGATCGCGGTGGACAAGGTGATCAACGACCGGCGGACGAGGCAGGTCACCGTGCTCCAGGAGGTGCGGGTATGAGCCGGCCTCTGCCTACTTCAGGTCGCGGTTGGGGCGGGGTGGTGTCGCGGTGTTGCGGGCTGCCGGTTGGCTTGGTGGCTGGGGAAAAGCGGCCAGGACGGGGGAGCGGGGTGGGTGACATCGGGGCTCATGATCGCTGTTTGTGGACGAAAATGCTCGAAAACCAAGCACTTCTGTCCACAAACGGTGATCTTGACCGCCGTTCTGTGAACGCACACGTCCCCCACCTCGAAAACCGCCGCCCGGCCGACCAAAGCCGACACGCCTGCCCCCCTCCCAAGCCATCTCTGGAGCTGCGCACCCCCACAACCGCCACCCGCCGACATCATCTGGCTACCGCGGCGAATCCCGCGCCCCCGCCGCGCCCCGGCGAGGTGGCCCGATGAGCCGGCTGCTGACCTGGGACAAGATCCTTCCCGTATTGCTGGTGCTGAC
The DNA here is from genome assembly GCF_036002505.1 of Actinophytocola sp. Taxonomy (GTDB): domain Bacteria; phylum Actinomycetota; class Actinomycetes; order Mycobacteriales; family Pseudonocardiaceae; genus DASYTH01. Next base: position 5,823 of record NZ_DASYTH010000142.1, read on the forward strand.
GCTCGTCGTCGGCACGTCGCTCGATCCGCGGTTCGGGCGGGGGAACAACCTCGCGTTCGTGGTGGCGGACATCGGCGAGATCATGCTGATCGCGTTCGCCATGACGCTGGTGATCATGACGGGGGAGATCGACCTGTCGGTGGCGTCGATCGCGGCGTTGACCAGCTGTGTGCTGGGATGGCTCGTCAGGCACGGGGTGCCGATCGGGCTGGCGGTCGTGCTGGGGGTGGCCGCGGGGGTGCTGTGCGGGGCGGTCAACGGGTTCCTGATCACGGCGCTCGGGTTGCCGTCGCTCGCGGTCACGATCGGTACTTTGGCGCTGTTCCGAGGGTTGTGCTGGGCGCTGCTCGGCGACGAGCCGGTCGCCTCGTACCCGGAGAGCTGGACGAGGCTGGGCTCGGGGCGGTTCCCGCACACCTACATCCCTTACGTGGCACCGGTGCTGATCGCCGGCGCGATCGTGTTCACGGTGCTGCTGCACTTCACCCGGTCCGGCCGGTGGATCGTCGCGATCGGACAGAGCGCCGAGGCGGCCACGTTCGCCGGCATTCCGGTGGCGCGGGTGAAGACGTCGCTGTTCCTGCTCAGCGGCTTCATGAGCGCACTGGCCGGAGTGGTCTATACCTTGCGGTTCGCCAGCTCCCGGCCGGACGGTGCGGTCGGGTACGAGCTGCTGGTGATCGCCGCGGTGCTGTTCGGCGGGGTCAGCATCTTCGGCGGCGCCGGCACGATGTGGGGCGTGGTGAGCGCCGTGCTCTTCCTCGGCGCGCTGCGTTCCTTGCTGCTGCTGGAGAAGGTCCCGCCGAACGCCCTGAACATCATCACCGGCGGCCTGCTGCTGGTCTCGGTCATCGTGCCGGCCGCGGTCACCGCCCTTCAACGCCGCCGCAAACCCACTAGAAACAAGGAGAGCTCATGCGACCCAGATTCCTCGGCGCGCTCGCCGCAGCGGCTGCCGTCCTCCTCACGCTGACCTCCTGCGCCGACGACTCCGGAGGCGGGGGTGGCGGCACGACACCGGGGGCGAACGGCGGGCAGATCAAGAGCGGGCTCAAGATCGCGGTCGTGCCGAAGGCGGTGAACAACCCGTACTTCGACGCGGCGTTCACCGGGGCCAAGAAGGCCTGCGGGGAGATCGGCGCGACCTGCGAGCAGCTCGGCCCGACCGAGGCCTCCGGGTCCGCCCAGGCGCAGTTCATCAACACCGTGGTGCAGCAGCAGTACGACGCGCTGGTGATCTCCGCCGCGGACGCCAACTCCGTGGTGCCGGCGTTGAAGCAGGCCAAGGCCGCCGGCATCACGGTGGTCACCTACGACGCCGACGTCGCTGACGACTCGGCCCGTTCCGCGATGGTCCGCCCGACCACGAGCGACCTGGTCGGCAAGTCGCTGGACAAGTGGATCTCCGACGCGATCGGGCCGCAGGGCGGGGAGATCGCGATCCTGTCCGCCGCGGCCACCGCGGAGAACCAGAACGCCTGGATCGCCGTGATGAAGCAGGATCTGGCCAACTACCCGCAGCTCAAGCTCGTCGACACGGTCTACGGCGACGACGACGCGGCCAAGTCGGCGGAGAAGGCCTCGGCGCTGCTTCAGTCGCACCCGAACCTCAAGGGCATCATCGCGCCGACCACGGTGGGCATCGCCGCGACGGCGCAGTACCTGAGCGGCTCGCAGTACAAGGGCAAGGTGGCGCTCACCGGGCTCGGCCTGCCCAGCCAGATGAAGGCCTACGTCAAGGACGGCACGGTCAAGACGTTCGGGCTGTGGGACCCGGCGATGCTCGGCTACCTCGGTGTCTACGCGGCGGCGAACGTGGCCAGCAAGATCGACATCAAGGGTGGCTTCGAGGCCGGCGGGAAGAAGTACACGTTGGAGGACAAAGGCTTGGTGACGGTCGGCCCGCCGCAGGAGTTCACCGCGCAGAACGTGGACAGCTTCACCTTCTGATGCCGCGCTACTGCTTCCTGCTCCAGGTCCGGCCGGACCGGATCGACGAGTACCGCGCCCGGCACCGCGCGGTGTGGCCCGAGATGCTGGCCGCACTGCGCGGGACCGGATGGCGGAACTACTCGCTGTTCCTGCGCCCGGACGGACTTCTGGTGGGCTACGTCGAGTGCGACGATCTCGACGCCGCCCGCGCGGCGATGGAGCGTAAGGAGGTCAACGCGCGGTGGCAGGCCGAGATGGCGCCCTTCTTCGCCGGGCTCGAGGGGCGCCGTCCGGATGAAGGTTTTCTCGTCCTCGACGAGGTGTTCCACCTCGAGGACCAGCCAGGGGAGAACAACGATGCCTGACTCCGACACGATCAAAGCGGCGCTCCGTGCCCAGCGCATCGAGCTGCCGTCCTGGGCTTTCGGCAACTCCGGAACCCGGTTCAAGGTCTTCCCGCAGGCCGGGGTGCCGCGCACGCCGCAGGAGAAGATCGCCGATGCCGCCCAGGTGCACGCCCACACCGGGGTGGCGCCGTCGGTGGCGCTGCACATCCCGTGGGACCGGGTGGACGACTACGCCGAGCTTGCCCGGCACGCCAAGGATCTCGGCGTGGAGCTCGGCACGATCAACAGCAACGTGTTCCAGGACAACGACTACATGCTCGGCAGCGTGACCAACCCGGACCCGGCGGTGCGCCGCAAGGCCCTCGGCCACCTGCTGGAGTGCGTGGACATCATGGACCAGACCGGGTCTCGCGACCTCAAGCTCTGGTTCTCCGACGGCACCAACTATCCCGGCCAGGACGACATCGCCGCGCGGCAGGACCGGCTGTCCGAGGCGCTGCACGCGGTGTACGAGCGGCTCAGCGCGGATCAGCGGATGCTGCTGGAGTACAAGCTGTTCGAGCCGGCGTTCTACACGATGGACGTGCCGGACTGGGGCACCGCCTACGCGCACTGCGTCGAGCTCGGCCCGAAGGCGGCGGTGGTCGTGGACACCGGCCACCACGCCCCGGGAACCAACATCGAGTTCATCGTGGCGGTGTTGCTGCGCAAGGGAAAGCTCGGCGGGTTCGACTTCAACTCGCGGTTCTACGCCGACGACGACCTGATGGTCGGCGCCGCCGATCCGTTCCAGCTGTTCCGGATCATGGCCGAGGTGGTCGCGGTGCACGCGCTGCGGCCGGCGGCCGGGATCGCGTTCATGCTGGACCAGTGTCACAACATCGAGCCCAAGATCCCCGGCCAGATCCGCTCGGTGCTGAACGTCCAGGAGGCCACCGCCAAGGCGCTGCTGATCGACCGGGCGGCCCTGTCCGCGGCGCAGCGGGCGGGGGATGTACTGGGCGCCAACGCGGTGTTCATGGACGCCTACAACACCGACGTGCGGCCGCTGCTCGCCGAGGTGCGCACCGAGCAGGGGCTTGATCCGGATCCGATGGCCGCCTACGCCGCGTCCGGCTACGCCGAGCGGATCGTGGCCGAGCGGGTGGGCGGCACCGCGGCCGGGTGGGGGGCCTGATGCATCCCGAGGTGGCCGACCTGATCGGGCGCAGCAACCGGCTGGGCGCCGATCCGCGCAACACCAACTACGCCGGCGGGAACACCTCGGTCAAGGGCACTGAGCTCGACCCGGTGACCGGTGAGCCGGTGGACCTGTTGTGGGTCAAGGGTTCCGGCGGCGATCTGGGCACGCTCACCGAGCCGGGTCTGGCGGTGCTGCGGCTGGACCGGCTGCGTGCGCTGGCCGGGGTGTACCCGGGGGTGGACCGCGAGGACGAGATGGTCGCGGCGTTCGACTACTGCCTGCACGGCCTGGGCGGGGTGGCGGGGTCCGGACCGACCCAGCCCGGGGCGGCGCCGTCGATCGACACCGCGATGCACGGGCTGGTGGACGCCGCGCACGTGGACCACCTGCACCCGGACGCCGGGATCGCGTTCGCCACCGCGGCCGACGGGGAGGCGCTGACCAAGGAGTGCTTCGGCGACCGGATGGCCTGGGTGCCGTGGCGGCGGCCGGGTTTCCAGCTGGGGCTGGACATCGCGGCGATCAAGGCGGCGAACCCGGGCGCCATCGGGGTGATCCTCGGCGGGCACGGCATCACCGCCTGGGCCGACACCTCGGCGGAGTGCGAGCGGCGGTCGTTGGAGATCATTGCCACGGCGCAGCGGTTCATCGACACGCACGGCCGAACCGACCCGTTCGGCGCGGTGGTTCCCGGCTTCACGCCACTGTCCGAAGTGGACCAGCTGGACCGGGCCGCGGCGATCTTCCCGGTGCTGCGCGGGCTGGCGTCGACCGACCGGCGGCAGGTCGGGCACTTCACGCACGGCCCGGTGGTGCTCGACTTCCTGTCCCGGGAGAAGCTGTGGCCGCTGGCCGGGCTCGGCACGTCGTGCCCGGATCACTTCCTGCGCACCAAGGTCCGGCCGATGGTGCTGGACCTGCCCGGCACCGCGCCACTCGCCGACGTGCTGGCGCGGGTGAAGGAATTGCACGCTGAATACCGCGAGGACTACCGCGCCTACTACGAGCGGTACGCCGACGCGTCGACGCCGACGATGCGTGGGGCCGACCCGGCCATCGTGCTGGTACCGGGCGTGGGCATGTTCAGCTTCGGCGCGGACAAGCAGACTGCCCGGGTGGCCGGCGAGTTCTACCTCAACGCGATCAACGTGATGCGCGGCGCCGAGGCGATCTCCCGGTACCGCCCCATTCCCGAGTCGGAGAAGTTCCGGATCGAGTACTGGGCGCTGGAGGAGGCGAAGCTGCGCCGCCGGCCCGCACCCCGGCCGCTGGCCGGGCGGGTCGCGCTGGTCACCGGCGCGGGCTCGGGGATCGGCCGGGCGACGGCGCTGCGGCTGGCCGCCGAGGGCGCCTGCGTGGCGGTCACCGACCTCGACCCGGCGGCCGCGGACGCGGTGGCGGCGGAGACCGGCGGGTTCGCCGCGCCGCTCGATGTGTCCGAAGAGGACGGTGTGGCGGCGGCGTTCCGGTCCGCGGTGCTGGAGTACGGCGGGATCGACCTGGTGGTGAACAACGCCGGGCTGTCCATCTCGAAGTCCTTGCTGGACACCACGGTCAGGGACTGGGACCTGCAGCACGACGTGATGGCGCGCGGCTCGTTCCTGGTCTCCCGGGAGGCCGCCCGGATCATGATCGACCAGGGCATGGGCGGCGACCTCGTCTACATCGTGTCGAAGAACGGCTTCTTCGCCGGTCCGAACAACATCGCCTACGGGGCGACCAAGGCCGACCAGGCGCACCAGGTGCGGTTGCTCGCCGCGGAGCTCGGGCCGCACGGGATCCGGGTCAACGGCGTCAACCCGGACGGCGTGGTGCGCGGCTCGGGGATCTTCGCCAAGGGCTGGGGCGCGCAGCGGGCGGCCGTGTACGGGGTGCCCGAGTCCGAGCTGGGCGCGTTCTACGCCAAGCGGACGCTGCTGGGGCTGGAGGTGCTGCCGGAGCACGTGGCGGCCGCGGTGTTCGTGCTCACCGCGGGGGAGCTGTCCCGCACCACCGGCCTGCACATCCCGGTCGACGCCGGGGTGGCCGCGGCGTTCCTGCGCTGATGGTCGCCGTCGCGGCCGTCGACCTCGGGGCGTCCAGCGGCCGGGTCATGCTGGGCCGGGTGTCCCGGGACGGCGTCACGCTGACCGAGTTGCACCGGTTCGCCAACACGCCGGTGCACCGGGACGGCGCCCTGCGCTGGGACATCTCGGCTCTGTACCAAGGAATCCAGGACGGCCTGCGGGCAGCCGGGCGGGTCGACGCGATCGGTGTCGACTCGTGGGCCATCGACTACGGGGTCCTGGACGCGTCGGGCTCGCTGGTGGCGGATCCGTTCCACTACCGGGACGAGCGCACCGCGGGGGTCATGGAGCGGGTGCACGCTTCCGTTGGCGCCGCGGAGATCTACGCCACGACCGGCATCCAGTTCCTCCCGTTCAACACGCTCTACCAGCTCGTCGCGGACTCCGTTGCGGGGCAGCGGATCCTGCTCATTCCCGACCTGATCACGTACTGGCTCACCGGCGAGCAGGGCGCCGAGCTGACCAACGCCTCCACCACGCAGCTGTTGGACGTCCACACCCGCACCTGGGCCGCCGGCCTGGTCCGGCGGGCGGGCCTCGATCCGGCGATCCTCCCGCCGCTGCGCGAACCCGGCACCCGCGCCGGCGAGACCGGCTCGGTACCGGTGATCGCCGTCGCCTCGCACGACACCGCCTCCGCGGTCGTCGGGGTGCCCGCTTCGAGCGAGGCGTTCGCCTACATCTCCTGTGGCACCTGGTCGCTGGCCGGCCTCGAGCTCGAGAGTCCCGTCCTCACCGACCCGGCGTTCACCAACGAGCTCGGCGTCGACGGCACCATCCGCTACCTGAAGAACATCATGGGTCTCTGGCTTCTCCAGGAATCCCAACGGGTCTGGGGCATCGCCGGGCTCGGCGAGCTGCTGGCGGAGGCGGCCCGGCTGCCCGCGCTGGCCGCCGTCATCGACCCCGACGACCCGATTTTCCTTCCACCGGGCGACATGCCGGCCCGGATCGCCGAGTTCTGCCGCCGCACCAACCAGAAACCGCCCGGCACCCCGGCCGAAACCGTCCGGTGCATCCTCGACAGCCTCGCCCTCGCCCACCGCCGCGCCGTGCACCTGGCGCAGCAACGCTCCGGTCGCCATGTCGACGTCGTGCACCTCGTCGGCGGCGGCGCCCGCAACGCCCTGCTCTGCCAGCTCACCGCCGACGCCTGCGGCCTCCCGGTCGTCGCCGGCCCGGTCGAGGCCACCGCCCTCGGCAACGCGCTCATCCAGGCCCGCACCCTCGGCGCCGCACCCTCCGACCTTCCGGGCCTGCGCGCCCTCCTCCGGCAGACCCAGGAGCTGACCCGCTACACCCCGCAGGGCGACGAGGGGCCCTGGCGCGCCGCCGAACGCCGTCTCGGCTAGGTGCTTTGGAGGGTGTCCATCATCAGTGAAATGGGAGCGAGACGCTCATTTTCGGGCCTCTCGCACCCATTTCGGCGATCATGACCTCCTTGTGGCGGTAGGGTCAGCCGCACCCGCTCTCGGTGGTTCAACGGATGGAACGGCGTGGGCCGAGCGGGCACATTGAATGCCGATGCGCGACGGCGAATTTCGATGAGTGAGGCTGAGATGAACTCGACACTGCCGAATGGGGCCGATGGCGCTGTGCGCCAGTACTCGCTGGCGGCGGTACTCGCCGTCTGGGTTGCGGCGGCCGCCCCGATGGGGATACTCGCCTGGATCATCGCGCCCGCCGTGGCGGGTTCGGCCGCCAGCGACCGGCGGTTCGTCGTGATCCTGATCGGCGCCCTCACCGTCGGGCTGATCTGGCAGTGCGTTCTGGCCATCGCCCTCGTCTACCGCGAGCGACGCAGCCTGCGCTGGCCGGTTCTGCGCGAAGCACTGTGGCTGCGCGCGCCGGCGAACCCGGCCGGGCAGCGCGGCGGGCGGTTGTGGTTGTGGGTGCTGCCGTTCATCGTGGGCTTCGGCGTGCTGCAACTGGTTCCGTTCGGTGTGCACGGACCGTCCAATCGCGACTTCGGGGTGTTCCTCGCCTCGGAATCGGGACACGAGACGTTGCGGGGCAACTGGGCGCTGTTCGCCCTGATCCTGGTCTTGTTCCTGTTCAACACGGTGCTCGGTGAGGAGCTGTTGTTTCGTGGTTTGCTGCTGCCACGGATGCGTGGAGTGTTCGGCAGGGCTGACTGGATCGTCAACGGAGTCCTGTTCGGTCTCTATCACGTGAGCCAACCGTGGTCCATTCCCATGAGCATCGTGGCGGGGGTGTTCTTGTTCGCTTATCCGACCAGGCGGTTCCAGAGCGCGTGGATGGGGATAATTGTCCACTCGGCACAGAGCGCCGCCTTCGCCGGGATCGTTCTCAGCGTTGTCGTGGGGTGACCGGGGCGTCGAGGTGGACGAGGGGCCGGAGGCGTTTGTCCCAATCGGACAGTTCGGTGACGAGCCGCCGGCCGGCGCGGCGGTCGGAGAGGAAGCCGAGGCGCAGGGCCGCGGCGGCGATCACCATCGCGGCCAGTGCGGCGGCGGTGGCGGCGAGGGTCAGCCGCAGCGGGGCGCCGGTGTGGGGGAGGCCGGTGGTGAGGGCGGCGATGGCGAGGCTGAGGGTGATGGGGAGGACGCCCATGACGGTGTCGGAGAGCGGGTCGTCGTGGCGGGAGCCGCGCAGCCACTGCCGCCAGGTGCGGTTGGCGCGCTGGACGAGAATGGTGCGGACGTCGAGCAGGGCCCGGTGGACCGACTCGGCTTGGCGCTGGCGGGCGAAGTCGCGGGGGGTGCGGGAGTCCGCGGTGAGCAGCTCGTGCAGGCGGGTGGCGGCGCGGCGCCAGGTGCGGCTGTCCGGGGTGATCCGCGGCGGCCAGGCCGTGTCGACCCGGGAGATCCGGCGGAGCTCGCGCTGGAACAGCCAGCCGACGCCGATGGCGGCGACCCCGGTGAGCAGGACCTGGATCACCGCGCCGGCCCGGGACAGGGTGACCAGCACGCTCACCCAGGCGGCGACGATTCCGAGTAGCAGCACGGCATAGAGCGGCCACAGATCGTTGAAGGTGGCCGCGAACGAGTGCTCCTGCACGCGTCTGGTGCCGCGGTCCAGCCAGGGGCCGGCCCACGCCACCAGAACGATCGTGACGGTGAGCGCGGCCGTCATCAGCACGGTGGCGTAGGCCGCGATCATGAACGTCTGCCACACCGGCCGGCCCAGTGCGGTGGCGCTGAACAGGGCCAGGCCGCCGAGCGCCGTGCCCAGAAACGCGCCGAGCAGCATCAGCCGCCGCCGCGGCCGGGGCTCGTCGCCGGCCGGGTCGGCGACCGCGAGCGGCACGTCGGGTGCCGCGGGGGTCCGCTCGACCGCGGCCACCAGGGTCGCCAGGTCCGACTCGTAGTGGGCCAGGCGCAGCGGCGTGGAGGAGAGCAGCGTGACCCTGGCGACGTCCGCGGGCACCTGGTCGTAGCCGGGCTGCGCGGCCGGCTCGAGCAGGACCGGAATCACCGTCTTCCCTTGGCGCAGGGCGGTCGCCAGCTCGTGACGCACCCAGTCCAACCGCCGCTTGACCGCGAACTCGGCCACCCAGCCATCATGGATCGCGGCGATCACCACGTCGCTTTCCGCCAGCTCCGACTCCAGTTCGTCCGGATACTGCCCGCCCGGCACCAGCCGCGTGTCAATGAACACCCGGTCCCGCCCGAGGTGCTGCGCCAACCGCGCCGCAAGCCCGGCCACGGCAAGCGCATGCGCTCCCCGCCGCCGATAGCTGACAAATACCTTGCCCACAGATCTGGCCCCTACCCGTCACGTTTTACCCGCTTGCGGTTAGGGCACTTGTGGGCTGCCAGTTATGACGCCACGGCCGCCGACAAGGCTTCGGCGGGCTCCGGGGTCGGGGTAAGTTCGGCGGCGCCGTTTGTGCGGGTGGTGTCGAGGAGCTCTTTGAGGACCTGGATGGCGCCGCTGATGCGGAGGAGGGTCTGCTGGAGGTCTGCGCGTTGGGCGTCGAGGTCGGCGAGCATCTTCTGGCCGGCCTGGTATTCGGACTCGAGCTCGGTGACGCGTTTCTCGAGTTGGCGGCGCATGGGGTCTCCTCAGGATGGGTAGTGGATTTTCCAGCGGCCCTGGCTGACTCTTGGGCCTTTTTTGCGCCAGCTGAAGACGCGGCGGCGGTCGTCGTCGTAGGGGCCGAAGTCGGCGGCGTAGGTGTACTCGTTCTGGTAGACGTTGTACAGGTCGAACTCGAGGTTGCCGTCGGCCAGGGTTTTGAGGATGCGCAGCTCCTGCTCGCCGATGGTGACCCCGCCGATGGTGATGGCGGAGCAGGCGATGGGCACGTAGCCGTCGGCGCCCATGTTGCCGTCCTTGAAATGGAAGCGGGTGCCCCGCCCTTCGAGGCGGATCCAGTACCGGTTGTGGTGGTGGAACCGGATGGCGGGAATCGTCTCGGGCACGTGCGGGGGGTTGTCGTCGACCTGGGCCAGTTCCAGGAACACACGCTCACGTCCACCCAGCAGGAGGCGTCCGGGTTGATGTGCACCCAGGCCGGGTCGATCACCACGAGCGACTCCCCGGCGCTGCATCGTGGAGTTGAGCTGCCACAGCGCCTGGCGCAGGTATTTCTTGGAAACCGCGGGATCCTGGTCCGGCCAGAGAGTTTCCATCAGGATCTCACGGGTGTGTGCGCGCCCGCGATGGATGAGTAGCTAGCAGAACAGCTCGAGGGCCTTACGTGACGGAATGGAAATGGAGCGGTCATCCTGGGTGATCGAAACGTCGCCGAACAGTCTGACCTGCAACCCACCCACCAGGAACCTCCCCGCCCGGCCACGGTTTGTCACCCGAACGGACCCGGTGGACAAACACGGAACGTGCTTTCCCGCCGGGTTGTTCGAGTTGGTGACGAGAGGCAGCCTAAACACCGCGTCCGGGTGCGAACCAGGGCCGGAAGTAATTTGACCAGTGCCGAGCCGGTGTGCCTATTCGCGTTTGCCGGCTATCTGCGCGGCACATGGCGGAAACGGAATACGGCCTTCGGGTTCACCCGCCGGGGTGACCGGGCGGAGCCGGAAATGTTGCCCGGAGCCGGGTCAGGACGGGGTGGGTACCCGGGCGAGGCCGGTCATGTGGCGGGTCTGGTCGGTGATGTCCTGGAGGAGGGCGAGGTGGGCAGCGCTGCTGCCCTTGCGGGCGTAGGCGAGGTGTTTGCCGCGGAAGACGAGGAGGGCGCGGAGGACGGCCGTCAGCGCGGTGGCGGAGTCGTGGACGGTGGAGGTGGGGGAGTCGGTGAGGGCGGTGTGCACGCGCGTGGTGAGGGAGGGAAGGGCGGCCCATTGGGCGTGCAGGGCGCGGAGGTGGGGCCGGGTGAAGGCGACGCGGGTGGAGCGGAACGTGGCGAGGTCGGGGGAGGCGTGGTCGGACTCCCAGAGCAGCATGTCGATCACGGCCAGCGGGAACTGGGCGGCGGACGGGCCCATGTACCGGGTGCCGGCGATCCCGATGTCGTAGGTGTAGGGGAGGAACTCGCCGTAGAACCAGCCCGGTTCGAGGTGCTCGTGGGAGAGGGTCATGGCGGTGTCGAGCGAGCCCAGCTCGTCGGCCAGGGCGGTGGCCAGCACCGGGAACTCGGGGTCCTGGGGTTGCCCGGGGGCGAGTTGGGTGGCGAGGCCGATCGCGGTGGTGAAGTGGCGGAAGGCCAGGCGCATGATGTTGATCGCGTCGGCCTCCATCGGGTCGGTGCGATACATCCGCTGGCGGGCGCCGGTGGGGTTCAGCTCGGTGTAGTGGTGGATGGTTTCGCGCGGCACCATGTCCGTGCGGCGGCCGAGCTCCACCAGCACCGGCTCGACCGCCGGCACCGCGGAGACCGGCTCGGTGCCGTGCCGTTTGAGTGAGGCGAGGAACATGCCGAGATCGCGCATGGCGGCCAGGCATTCGTCGTAGGACAGACCCGACAGGACCGTCGCGGACGGCAGCAGCGCGGACAGCGTCGACGCCAGCGCACCGACGTCCGCGCCGGCGTTCATCCGCGGCAGCCGCGCGCAGGCGTCGTCGGCACCCAGCGGATCCAGGGCGGCGACCCGCTCGGGCACGAACTCGGGCAGTTCCACGTGTCACCCCACAGTTCAGACGATGATCTTCCGAGTAGATCGATCCGGGCCACCATGGTCAACCACCATTCGGGTCATGACACGGCGTCACGAACACTGGTAGGAAGCTGCCCATGGAGTACCGGCGCCTTGGCGGCAGTGAGCTTCGGGTTTCCGTGGTGGCACTGGGTTGTGGCAGCTTCGGCGGCCTCGGCGCGATGCGGCGGTTCGTCGGGTTGGGGGAGAACGAGCAGGAGGCCCGGGCCCTGCTGGACGCCGCGTACGAGTGCGGCATCAACCTGCTGGACACGGCGAACGCCTACGGCGGCGGCGCCTCGGAGGAGTGGATCGGGACGTGGCTGCGTGAGCACCCGTCGGTGCGGGACGAACTGGTGATCACCTCGAAGGCCGGGGCCGACGGGTTGTCCGCCGCGCACATCCGGACCGAGCTCGAGGAGAGCCTGCGCCGGCTGGGCACCGACCGGGTGGACCTCTACCTCTCGCACGGCCCGGATCCGCGGACCCCGCTGGAGGAGACCCTCGCCGCGTTCGACGCGCTGGTCCGGGCCGGAAAGATCCGTTGTTACGGGCTGTGCAACGTGGACGCCGCGGAGATCGCCAAGGCCGTCGACCTCGCCGGCACCCACGGCTGGCACCGGCCGGTGAACGTCCAGGTGGGCCACAACCTGCTCGAGCCGGCCGACCCCGGCATCCTGGAAACCTGTGCCGAGCTCGGCATCGGGGTCACCTCGTTCAGCTCCCTGGCCGGCGGCTGGCTCGCCGAGATCTACCGGGCCGGCGGTCCCTACCCGGCCACCTCGCGGATGGCGGTGCTGCCCCAGCGCTACGCCAACGTCGAACGCCTCGCGGCGGCCGGCGCGGTCGACGCGCTCCGGGCCGAGGCCGACCGCCGCGGCGTCGCCCTGCCCACCCTGGCCCTGGCCTGGATCCTCGCCGACCCCACGGTCTCCGCGGCCCTCATCGGCCCCAGCCTCCCCGAGCACCTGACGCCGGCGATCGCCGCGGCCGGATACGTGCTGGAGCCGGCCGAGCGCGCTGCTCTCACCGCGATCGTCGACGGGGTCGGAGTGCCCTGAAGGCGGCCTTCAGGGCACTGGACGTCCTGAAGGCCGCCTTCAGGGCATCACAGGTCGTCGACCGAGGGCCCGCCGTTGAGCCAGGTCAGCTCGTTGTCCATGGCGAACTGGTTGCCCCAGCCAAGTGTAGGCTCCGGCCAGTCCTGGAAGTCTTTAACCGTCTGGTAGAACGCGTCGACCGATGCGGCGGAGGGGTCGTCGTAGAGGTTGCGGATCCGGTCCATGAGGTCGCCCGGCTTGTCCGCCACCCGGGACAGCACCTCGAGGAACCACTTGTGGTACGGGTAAAGCGCCTCGTTGTGCGTCAGGATCAGCCGCCCGCCGAACAGCACGAGCTTGCCGATCGCCAGCGTGAGCAGGTACCGGTTCTCGAGCCGCAGCGCCTCGGTCGCGTACCAGTTCCAGGCGTCGAGCTGGGCCCGGAAACGCAGCAGCCGCTCGGCCTTGCCCTCTACCGGATACCGAACCGCCGCCCGCAGCAGGTAGTCCAGCGTGTCGAGCCGGGAGAACAGCACCCGAGCGTCCTGAAAGGCGAACCGCGCGGGCTCACTGCCCTTTTCGGACACCTGCCGCAGAAACGTTGCCCGCACGTACTTCCCATCGACATATCCGCCGGGATACGTGCTCAACTCGTGCGTGTAGAGCGTGAGGTCCTGGCGCCGGTACCGGTCCTCGTACTCCGCGTCCGGCACCAGGATCATGATGTCGACGTCGGAGGCCGGGGTCGCGAAGCCGTGCGCGATGGAGCCGCCCAGGAGCAGCGCCTGCACCCCCGGAACCTGTTCGAAGTGCGCGATCACCTTCTCGATCGTCGCGGCGTGGTGGGCGTGCATCGGCTACGCCCGCGGGGTGAGCAGGGCGAGGGAGGCGTGCACCGCGACCTCGATGAGGTCGTGCGGCCGGCCGCCGTCCTCGACGGTGGTGGCGATCAGTTCCCGGAGCCCGCCGAGCAGCATGATCGCGAGCGGGCGGGAGACCGGGGCGATGCCGGCGGCCCGAAGCTCGTCGGTGTCGCACAACGTCTGGATCATGGTGACGAACGCCTCGATGGCCTCGCGCTGCAGCCGCCGGCCGGCGGCGCCGAGCGCTGGCCCGTCCCGGATCCAGCTCAGCATGATCACCGGCTCCGACTCGGCGCACGCGATCCAGGCCTCGACCGCCTGCCGCACCTGGGTCTCCCAGGCGGCACTTTGGTCGACCGCGGCGGCGATCTGGCGGATCATCTCGGTGTTGGCCTCGGTGAGCAGCGCGATGAAGCACTCCTCCTTGTCGGAGAAGTGCTCGTAGAACGTGCGGCGCGAGGTGCGGGCGCGGCGGACGATGTCGGCGACCGTGGTGGTGCGGTAGCCGATCGCCTCGACGGACGCGGCGAGGCCGTCGAGCAGCCGCTGGCGGAACTGGCCAGGGTCCTCGGGCGGCGCGGCCGGGGTGGCACGCCGGCGGGTCGTCACTGTTGGCACGCTACAACTCTCTCATTTCGGGCCGAGGTGAACACAGCCTTGTCGCGGATGGTACATCGGCGTACCGTAGGCGCGGTACGTTGGCGTACCACGCGACAAGGGGTGCAGCCTCGATGACGACCGTGACCCTCCCGCCCGGCCCGAACGCGCCGCGGGCCGTGCAGGCCATCTACCTGCTGGCCACCCGGCGGCGCGGCATGCTCCGGCTGCGCGACCGCTTCGGCGACGCCTTCACCGTCAACCTGCCGGTCTTCGGCCGCGGCCTGGTGATCAGCAACCCGGCCGAGGTCAAGCAGCTGTTCACCGCCGGCTCCGACGTCGTGGACAACATGGAGGTGAACCTCGGCCGGGTGCTCGGCCCCGGCTCGATGTTCGCCCTGACCGGCGAGGAGCACCGCAAGCAGCGGCGGCTGCTGGTGCCGCCGTTCCACGGTCGCCGGCTCGCCGTGTACGAGAAGATCGTCGAGGACGAGACGGTGCGGGAGATGGCGTCATGGCCGGAGGGGCGCGAGTTCCCGACGCTGCCGTCGACCATGCGCATCACGCTCAACGCCATCCTGCGCGCGGTGTTCGGCGCCGAGGGCACCGAGTTCGCGGAGCTGCGCGAGCTGCTGCCGCCGTTCGTGACCCTGGGCTCGCGCCTGGCCACCCTGCCGGTGCCGACCGTCGACTGGGGACGGTGGAGCCCGTGGGGCCGGTTCTGGTTGATGCGCCGCGAGTACGACGCGATCGTGGCGCGCCTGATCGCCAAGGCGGTGCCGGATCTCGACGGTCGCGACGACGTGCTCGCGATGATGCTGCAGGCGCGCTACGAGGACGGCGAACCGATGGGCCACGGCGAGATCGCCGACCAGCTGCTCACCCTGCTCACCGCCGGGCACGAGACCACCGCGACGACGCTGGCGTGGACCGTCGAGCGGCTCCGCCGGCACCCCGCGGTGCTGCGCGAGCTCGTCGAGGAGGTGGACGCGGACGGGAGCGCGCTGCGCGAGGCGACGATCCTGGAGGTGCAGCGGGTCCGCCCGGTCATCGACGCGGTGGCCCGGCAGGTGAAGGCGGAGAGCTTCCAATTGGGACGGTGGACGCTGAAGAAGCGCCAGCGGGTGCTGGTCAGCATCGCGCTGCTGCACGACAACGAGTCGGTCTTCCCGAACGCCCGGGCCTTCGACCCGTACCGGTTCGTCGGCGCGAAACCCGATCTGTACCAGTGGATCCCGTTCGGCGGCGGCACCCGGCGCTGCCTCGGCGCGGCGTTCGCGAACATGGAGATGAACGTGGTGCTCCGCACGATGATCCGCGACGTGGAGCTGGCGCCGACGTCCGAGCGGGACGAGAAGTGGCACTCCCGCGGCGTCGCCTACGCCCCGGCGAAGGGCGGCCTCGCCGTCGTGCGCCGCCGGACCCCTCGTGCGGACCCGGTGCCGGCGTCTTCCTCGGGAACCGGCCATGAGTGAGCGGATGGTCGATGTCGGGCGCGGGATCTCCCTTGCCTATGAGGAGATCGGCGACCCGGGCGGCGAACCGCTGCTGCTCGTGGCCGGTCTGGGACAGCAGCTGCACAGCTGGCCCACCGCGTTGTGCGAGCAGCTCACCGGCCGCGGCTACCGGGTGATCCGGTTCGACAACCGGGACGCCGGGCGCTCGACGCACCTCGACTTCCCGTCGCCAGGGGGGTCCGGGGGGCGGAGCCCCGCCGGCCGGGGGTCTGGGGGCTGGGCCCCCAGTTGGCTCAGTCCGGCCACGATCTTCTTTGGGCGCTGGTCGCCCCGGCAGTACGACCTCACCGACCTGGCCGGGGACACCGTCGGGCTGCTTGACGCGCTCGGCCTCGACAGCGCCCACCTGGTCGGCGCGTCGATGGGCGGCATGATCGCGCAGACGGTCGCTTCACTGTGCCCGCAACGGGTCCGGACGCTTGTCTCGATCATGTCGACGACCGGGGCGCGGCGCGTCGGCCGGCCGGCGCTGTCCACCTGGCTGCTGCTGGCCGCGACGTCGCCGAGGACCCGGGCGGCCGCGGTCGCCGGTTCCGTGCGGATCTTCCGGCACATCGGCTCGCACGGCTTCCCGTTCGATGAGGCCTGGGTGCGCGGGCAGGCCGGGCTCGCCTGGGACCGCGATCCCACCTCGGACGGCACGCGCCGCCAACTCGCCGGGATCTTCCGCTCCGGGGACCGCACCGCGGCCCTGCGCGCGATCACCGCGCCCACCCTGGTGATCCACGGCGACCGGGACCGGATGGTGCACCCGACCGGCGCCGCGGCCACCGCGCGGGCGATCCCCGGCGCCCGGCTGGAAACCATCCGCGGCATGGGCCACGATCTGCCCAGGGGCGCGTGGCCCGTGCTGATCGACCTCATCGACGACCACGCCCGCCGCAACACGAGGAGGACCGATGCCGCAAAGTCCACTTAGGATCGCCGGGCGGCCGGTGATGATCACCGGTGCGGCGTCGGGTATCGGCCGCGGCCTCGCCACCCGGCTGTCCCGGCTGGGTTCGCCGGCGGCCATCGCCGACGTCGACGAGGCCGGGCTGAAGGAGACGGCCGGGATGCTGCGTGGTCCCGTGCTCACCCGGGTCCTCGACGTCCGGGACGCCGCCGACCAGCTGCGGTTCGCCGACGAGGTGAGGGAGTGGCTCCCGGCGCCGCTGGCCGCGGTGTTCAACAACGCCGGGGTGGCGGTGGCCTCGACCGTGCTGGATGCCGTGCCGGAGGACGACGACTGGCTGCACGACATCAACTTCCACGGCGTGGTGAACGGGACCCGGGCGTTCCTGCCGATCCTGGTCGAGCAGGACGACGGCGCCGTCGTGAACACCTCGAGCGTGTTCGGCCTCGTGGGCGTGCCGTACAACAGCGCGTACTGCGCCTCGAAGTTCGCCGTCCGCGGGTTCACCGACGCGCTGCGCCAGGAGCTGCGCGGCACCGGCGTGCGGGCGATCAACGTGCACCCGGGCGGGATCACCACGAACATCGCCCGCAACGCCCGGATCCGCAAGGACCCGGAAGGCCTGGGGCGGACCAAGGAGCAGCTCGCCGCACAGTTCGAGGCCATGACCATGACCTCGCCGGACAAGGCTGCGGCGATCATCCACAAGGGAGTCGAGGCGGGCAAGGCGCGCATCCTCGTCGGACCGGACGCCTACCTGTTCGACGCGCTCGCCCGGATCACACCCACCCACTACTACACCGTGCTCGACTTCCTGCAGTCCCGATTGCGGGCCCGGACGGCGAAGGCGGGATCATGACCGAGCACGTCGACGTGCTGATCGTCGGCGCCGGGCTGTCCGGCATCGGCGCCGCGCACCACATCCAGTCCGC
Source organism: Actinophytocola sp. (assembly GCF_036002505.1). GTDB lineage: Bacteria > Actinomycetota > Actinomycetes > Mycobacteriales > Pseudonocardiaceae > DASYTH01. The sequence continues at coordinate 23,254 of NZ_DASYTH010000142.1, forward strand.
GTTCCCCCGCCGCACCTACACGATCCTCGAGGCCCGCGACGCCCTCGGCGGCACCTGGGACCTGTTCCGCTACCCCGGCGTCCGCTCCGACTCGGACATGCACACGCTCGGCTACCGGTTCCGGCCGTGGACCCAGGCGAAAGCCATCGCGGACGGCCCGTCGATCCTGCGCTACGTCAAGGACACCGCCGAGGAGGCCGGAATCGACCGGCACATCCGCTTCGGCCACAAGGTGATCCGCGCCGAATGGTCCACCGTGGACTCACTATGGACGGTGGAAGCCGTGCACCACGGGGAGACGGTGCGGTTCACCGCGAACTTCCTGTACTCGTGCAGCGGTTACTACCACTACGACACCGGATACCTGCCGGAGTTCCCCGGAATCGAACGGTTCGGCGGCACGGTCATCCACCCGCAGCAATGGCCGGAGGACCTGGACTACACCGGCAAGAAGGTCGTGGTCATCGGCAGCGGCGCCACCGCCGTGACGCTCGTTCCGGCCATGACCGACAAAGCCGCACATGTGACGATGCTCCAGCGCTCGCCGACCTACATCCTGTCGATCCCCGCCGAAGACGCCATCGCCAACGCCCTGCGCCGCCTCCTCGGCCCCCGCTTCGCCTACCCGATCGCCCGCTGGAAGAACGTCGCCCTCGGCACGCTGATCTACCAGCTCAGCCGCCGCCGGCCGGACCTCGTCCAGTCCCTGATCCGCAAGACCGTGATCAAGCAACTGCCCCCCGGCTACGACGTCGACACCCACTTCAAGCCGCGCTACAACCCATGGGACCAGCGCCTCTGCCTGGTGCCCGACGGCGACCTGTTCAAGGCCATCCGGCACGGCAAGGCCTCCGTGGTCACCGACCACGTCACCGGATTCACCAAGACCGGGCTGCAACTGGAATCCGGCGCCGAGCTCGAGGCGGACATCGTGGTCACCGCGACGGGCCTGCGCCTCCGGGCGCTCGGCGGCGTCGAGCTGGTGATCGACGGCCGCGTACTCAAACTCCCGGAAACCATGGCGTACAAAGGAATGATGCTCAGCGGCGTGCCGAACTTCGCGTTCACCATCGGGTACACCAACGCCTCCTGGACACTCAAAGCGGACCTGGTCGCCGAGTACGTGGTTCGCGTGCTGCGGCACCTGGACGCCCACGGCTACGACGTGTGCGTGCCGACCAACGACGACCCGACGGTGACCGAGCAGCCGTTGCTCAACTTCCAGGCTGGCTATGTGCTGCGGTCCATCCACGAGTTCCCCAAGGCCGGCTCGCGGTTTCCGTGGCAACTCGGCATGAGCTACGCGCACGATGTGGTCAAGCTGCGGTTCGGGCGGGTTGACGATGGTGCGATGCGGTTCTCCCGGCAGGCCGTGGGGGCTCTGCAATAGGACCAGGATTTGGGGTGTTGGCTGGGTGCTGCGTCTGGGGGTGTTGGCGGTGGCCGCGGCGCGCATTGTGCGGGGTCGCCTCTTCGGCCTCAAGGGCGCGCCGCGGCAGCCGAGGAAAGGGTGCACCACGGAGGGGTCGATCGCACGGGGTGTGGGTGGGAGGTGTTGGGGTGCCTGGGGTTATTGGCGGGGGTGGTGCAGTACGTTGCGGACGGGGGTTCGGGTGGGGTCGAGCCAGGCGGGTGGGATGAAGTAGGGGATGCCGTTGATGAAGTGGATTTCCCAGGCGGAGTGGTGCAAGATTCGGTGGTGTCGGCGGCAGAGCAGCGCCATGTTGGCCAGATCCGTTTTTCCACCGTCCACCCAGTAGGAGTCGACACAGGGCGCGGTACCCGGGGGTTGCCCCGGGCCTGTTTCCCTGTGTCGCTCCCCCGAACCGGACATGCGACTTTCACCGCATCCGGCTCTCCACAAGTCACGCTGAGGCGACGGTTATCGGTTTGTCCCACGGCGTGGGTATCTTACTTCCCCGGTAGCGGTAACGTTTAATTGTCATCGTGGTGGGTTGGTAGAGCCTCACGCCGTTGTATTCGGGCAACCATCCATTGAAATAGCGGCGGATGATCCACCTTTTGCTGGTGTGCGGGTGTTTGTTCTTCAGCCACTCCCAGAACCTCCACCACAGGAAGTGTTGGAGGTCATGGTAGGCCTTGCTTGACGACCCGTGCCGGAAATACTGGGCCCACCCACGGACCATCCTGCTCAACCGTGTCAGGAGTTCGTCCACGGGCTGATGGGTGATCTGTTTGGTTACCGCCTTCACTTTCCGTCGGATACGTTGGAGTGATTTCTTAGACGGAAACGTGTAGATCAGTTTCCGGTCGCTTCCCCGCTGGCGATACCGCTGGATGCGGAACCCCAGAAAGTCGAAGCCCTCATCGATATGGACGACCCGGGTCTTGTCCACGGCCAGGCGTAACCCGATCTCGGACAAGACTTCCGCGACTTCCACCCACAACGCCTCGGCATGCTCCCGCGTCCCGTGCACCGAAATGGTGAAGTCATCCGCGTATCTAGTGAGCCGATACGTCGCACCTCCACGATTCCGGTACCGCATCCGGTTCGTCGGGGTGCCGTGCGCCGCCCATTTCTCGTCGAAGTGATCGTCGAGATGGGACAGGGCGAGGTTAGCCAGCAATGGCGATAGAATCCCGCCCTGGGGAGTACCGGTGTGAGTGTCCCGGTTGAGGCCTTCTTCATCGAGCAGTCCCGCCTTGAGGAAGGCCTTCACCAGAGCCAGAACGCGTTTATCCGAGATGCGCCGACGCAACCGATCCAGTAACGCAGCATGATCAATTTCGTCGAAACACGAGGCGATATCCGCCTCAAAGACCCACACGTAGCCCTCTTTGGCTGACTTACGGATCTCCTCGATCGCGTCCTGAGCGCGGCGTTCCGGGCGAAAGCCGTAACTCGAGTTCGAGAAGTCCACCTCCAGGATCGGCTCCAGCACCAGCTTCAAGGCCGCTTGGACGACGCGGTCAGCGGTGGTGGGAATCCCGAGCTTCCGGAGTTTCCCGGTATTGCCCTTGGGAATCGTCACCTGCCGCACCGGAAGAGGCCGGAACGTTCGTGCTCTCAATCGAGCGCGGATATCTTCCAGGAACCCTTCCACGCCGCCCGCAGAATCCTCAATGAACCGCGCGGTGCGCTTATCCACCCCGGCACTGCGTGCGCCCTTGTTCTCCCGAACCCGGATCCATGCTGTCACCAGGAATGCCGGGTCCGCAACGAGGTTAAACAGATCATCAAACCGACGGCCCTGATCGGCCGCCGCCCAACGGTGCAGTTTCGTCTGCATCCCCAGTACCCGCTGACCAGCCGTGAACGGCACCGTCAGCAGAACACCCATGTTCATCGGCGTATCTTCTGGCATAAACAGTAACTACTCCTGTCCTGACTTGCTGTCGCCCTTCGCCATGTGACCGGCTTTCCCGGCCTCGGACTACTACGACGACTCCGCCCCTCCACGAGCCCATCGGTTGGCAATGAACCTATCCACCTCAACCGCCGGTATGCGGTCCTCTTGGCGGAAAGCCCGTATCGGTTCCCATGTTCACTTGGTTCCGATCGATGAGGGAAGCACCCGGCTTTACCCCGACGGCCCCTATGAGTACGCCACAGACTTTCCTCACAGGCTGCCCAAACCTTGCGATTCGAGCGGACGCTACACCTACCATTCGGTTCACGCGCACCGCACCACCAACCCCAATCCGCCAGGTTTCGAGTCGGCTCCACCTAACGAGGCTTCAGACACCGGTTCCTTTCGTATGCATTCTCATCTCGCTCACCGAGCCCGCACCATCTGGCAGTACTAGCACGACTCGACTTTGTCAGGGCCGCTTGCCACCCCATCCGCCCATTCCCGCGAACACGGCTGCCCTCAGCTTCACCGAACTGCTGTGACAATTCAGTATCGGAGGCCTTTCACCTCCGCTCGGTAATCAAGCGCCTCATGGCGCAC
>NZ_DASYTH010000143.1:0-1646 GCF_036002505.1 Actinophytocola sp.
AGCTTGTCGGACACCGCGCGATACCGAGGCGGGTTTGGGTCGCGGACGATGACCGCTGGGTAGATGGCCTTGGCCTCGAAGACCTTCATCCCGGTTTTGATGCCCAGGTTGCGCGCCTCCCGAGAGGAGGAGACGATGGTCGCCGTGTCGGTGGCGTAGGCGGCGATCGCAAGGACCCGGCCACGTAGCTCCGGGTCGTGCTGCTGCTCGATCGACGCGAAGGCGCAGTTGATGTCGACGACCAATGTCGTGGGTTGCGCCGTGTTGAGCCCGAGCTCAGTAGCCGCCATCGAGCAAATGTTCGCACCGGCCGAAGGGTGGCGCAAGATGCCCGCGAATGCCGCGACTGCCGGCATTCGCGCCCTAGGGGACGGTTTGAAGCCCGCGAGCGCCGGCACTCGCGGGAATTCGTCTAGACGGCGGCCGGCACCTCCACCGACACAAGGAACTTGAAGAACACGTTCTTCCACCGGTCGGCGGCGTCGAACAGAGGTCCGTGCCCGGAGCCCTCGAACATCTCGATCTCCACCCGGCCGCCCCGCTCCCGGTACTTCTCCAGCACCGCCCGGATCTGGCTGACCATGGGCTGAGGCGGGAAGACCTCCTCGCCCGGCCAACCCGGCACGAAGCCGAGCTTGCCCAGCGTGCCCATCTCCCAGGCCGACCCGTCCGCGACGACGATGTCCGCCGAGCCGTGGGTCCAGAGGATGGGCGGCTTCGGCTCGATGTCGACGATGGCGGCCCAGTTGCAGTACTTGGGCGAGAGTGCGTTGAGGATGCCACGCGTGCCCGGAGCGACGCCCGGCCAGTTGGGTGAGGTGGTCGAGTCGCCAGGGTTGCCGTCGTCGCCGGTGACCGACTTGAGGACCTCCTCCAGCAGCATGTCCTCGCGCTCTGGCGGCTCGCGGTGCGAGGCGGACCAGTAGGAGCTGTTCATCACGTTGCGCGGCGAGAAGGGCGACTCCGTCGAGGTGTCGTGCTCGGCCAGGCGCTTGATGAACTCGGGGTTGCCGGTCCCGCCGCCTGAGCCTGCGTAGTCGTCGAAGCACGGCGTGCCGTCGGGCTTGACCCCACCAAACCCAAACGGCGACACGGGGTCGATGAATGTCAGCGAGGCGACCGGCCGGTCTTCCGCGTAGTTGGCGATCGCGGCGCCGCCGGTCGACCATCCCACAAGGTGGGGAGGCCGGGTAACGCCCAGGGTTTCCAGCAGCGAGTGCGTGTCGTCCGCCCAGTCCCGCAGGCCGCGCGTGGCGTCCATCGGCTTGTGCTCGGTGTCGCCGAACGCGCGCATGTCGGGCGCGATGAAGCGGTAACCGTCCGGCGCGCCCGGGAAGAGATGCTCGAAGAAACGTCCCGTGGCCAGGTTGCCGTGGATCATCACCACGGGCACGCCGTCCGCCGGTCCCGACTCGATGTAGCGCATGCGCAGCCTCTCCGTCCGCGCTGTGTGCGAGCTGACCCCGGGTGGCAGGTTCATGGAGCGCCTCCTTGATTCGCTAACGAGCCGAGGGCAATGTGAGCGTGAATTCGCTTCCGGCGCCGGGGCTCGACTTGACGGTGATGTTCCCACCGTGGCGCACCGCGATCTCCTTGCACAGGAAGAGCCCGAGGCCTGTGCCGGCGATGCTCACATTCTCCTCCGT
>NZ_DASYTH010000144.1:0-61413 GCF_036002505.1 Actinophytocola sp.
AGTGGTGTACATTTCGATCTGATCGTCGAGAGGCATGACGAGGCTCGATATGTTTGCTGCAGGTAATTGCCATGCCATGCCATGCAGGTTCATCTCGGCGGCTATGCGGGTAACGGCGAGCAGGTTGGAGGCTTCAACTTCCAGCCATTTAATCGCCTCGGACTGGGTTGTGGTGATTAGTGGATAATTCGGAGGATCTGCATCTCGGAGAATCGGCCGGCGGCCGTGGTCGAAATGCCGGGTGGCGTTGTCGGTTACATGTAGATACCAGCCAAGCAGACGGGAGATCGCGGCGTCGCGTTCGCTGTCGGATTCGAGTTGGTGGACCCGTTCGTTTGCGTAGACGCGAAGCAGATCGTGGAACGCGTATCGGTTACTGGCGGTATGGTTGAGCAGATGCGCGTCGGCGAGACCGTCGAGGAGAAACCGGGCATCAAGTGGGGATATGTCGGCAAGTGCCGACGCTGCATCGGCGCTGATATGCGGTCCGGGGTGGAGGCCAAGTAGGCGGAACATTCGGGCCTGGTCGGCGGGAAGGATGCGGTCAGACCAGGAAAGAACCGTTCGAACGGTGGCTAGTTCGTCGCCGGGCACGGTGAGATAGTCGAGCCGGGTTTGCATGTCGGACAGTTCGGCGACCAGTTCAGCGATCGGGCTTTGCGGGTGGGCGGCGGCGCGGTGGGCGGCGATTCGCAATGCCAGCGGCAGGCGGGCGCAGAGTTGGGTCAGTTGGGCCACGGATTCTGGTTCGGAGGCTGCGCGGTCGTTGCCGATGATGCTGCGGACCAGGTCGACAGCCTCTTGTGGGGTGAGGAGGTCGAGGGTCACGCGGATCGCTGATTCGCTGATTACCAGCCCGATCAGGCTTGCGCGGCTGGTTATCAGCACCAGGCAGCCGGCGCTGCCTGGCAGCAGTGGGCGGACTTGGTCGGCGGTGTTGGCGTTGTCGAGCACGATCAGCACGCGGCAGCCGGCTAGGAGGGATCGGTAGAGGCCGGCTTGGGCTTCTTGGCCGATCGGAATTCCTTCTGGTGGGCAGCCTAGGGCGCGGAGGAAGCCGTCGAGGACTTCGGTTGGGGTGGCGGGTTCGCCGGGGCCGTAGCCGCGGAGGTTGACGTAGAGGGTGCCGTCGGGGAAGCGGTCTTGGACGCTGTGGGCCCAGTGGACGGCGAGGGTTGTCTTGCCTACTCCGCCGGTGCCGTCGAGGGCGGAGATCACTACTGTGCCGGCTTCCTCGGTGGGGAGGAGGGCGTCGAGGGCGGCCAAGTGCTCGGTGCGGCCGACGAAGTCTCGGATCGCCAGGGGGAGTTGGCGGGGGACTACGGGCGCCATTGAGGAATGGGCTAGCGAGACGTGGTGGATTGAGCCGGCTTGCACGATTGAACCGTTGAGCCTGCCTCCGGCCTCGTTGTGCACGGTCACGGCTGTCAGTGTGACGGGGAATCCGTTGGGGTGGGGCACACGCGGTTGCGGCCGGTTGCTTTTGCGCGGTACATGGCGGTGTCGGCGGCTTGGAGGAGGCGTTCGATGGAGGTGCCGGAGGTGGGGTAGGTGGCGATGCCGATGGAGGCGGTGAGGTCGGTGATGTGGCGGTCGTGGTCGGCGACCAGGACGGTGATCTTCAGTTTGGTGATGGCGGTGCGGATGCGTTCGGCGATTTCGTGGATGTGGGGCGGGGTCAGGCCGGGGAGGAGGACGACGAACTCCTCGCCGCCGAAGCGGCCTACGGAGTCGCGGCGGCGAACCGTCGCCGCGATGGTGTCGGCGACGGCTTTGAGGACGGCGTCGCCGGCGAGGTGGCCGTGGCGGTCGTTGATCCGTTTGAAGTGGTCGAGATCGACCATGAGCACGCCGAACGGGGCGCCGTCTCTGGTCAGTTCCTGGTTGGCCAGGCGGTGCCAGCCGGCCATGTTCCAGACGCCCGTTTTGTCGTCCTGGCGGGCGGCCGATTCGAGTTGCTCGATGAGGACGGCGCGGTGCAGCAGGTACACCGTTGGGATGATCAGTGCGGCGAGCGCGGGCAGGGTGGCGAATGCTGCCGCGACGAGGGCGCCGAGGCACAGGGTGGCGAACTCGAGCAGGTTGTCCTGCCAGCCACCGATCAGGTTGCGCACGCTGCGGTCGGTGGTGGTGAGACCTGGGATGACGATGACCGCGTTGACGATGAAGTAGGCGACGGCCGCGAGGGCGATCACGCCGGTACCGGCCCGGCCTGCGTGAATGGCGTCCCGCGCGCCGTGAATTCCGGTGGCGTCGGTGACGGAGCGGGTGATGTAACAGGTCAGGATGGTAATCGAGATCGTGAAGACGATCCGGAACGCGGACACCCGTTTCAGCCGGTACCAGCTGCGGCATTTCAGGTGCACGTGGAGCACGATGACCAGGACGGCGGTGAGGGCCGGCGGGAGCAGCAGAATCGCCGGTACCAGCCATACCGAGGTCATGTTGATGTGCACCGTGCCGGCGATCCGGTGGCGGACCCGCTCGACCTGCCGGCCGAGCTCGGCCTGTCCGACACCCATCACCGCCAGCGCGGCAAGCACGGCGATGTCACCGGCATGGACCGGCGCACGGACCGCGATGACCATCGTGGCGGCCAGGGCGATGATCGTGGACAGGCACCAGTAGACGATCGCGCTGCGCCGCTGGGTCCACACCTCCCAGCGGGTGGGCGAGATGAGATCTCGTATCGTCGGCTGGGTCGCTGGGGACGCCGCGGTGCGCTCGATGTTCATGATCGCCATACCCCCGCCTGGCGGATCCAGATTCCGTGCTCACTCAATCACTATGAGCGGTCGGTGGGCGCCGTTCGTTACATCTTGCGCCGGCTGTCCATTGTTTGACCAGCGGGCCGCGCCCCATGGCCTCGGCAGCCGTGCGGCGCGGCTCAGTCCGCCTGGACTAACTTCCTTGCGGTAGCACGGCATCGATGCCGGTGACGGTCGCGCCGGAACGCACCGGCACGGGAGTCGCCGACTCGTAGCTCGACGAGTCGCGGTACCACCGGGTCACCCGGTCACCGCCGGCGTCAAGGAACTCGAGCCGGACGAACTGCGGGCCCGCGACGCCGATAAGGCGGTAGGTGCCGTCCTGTTCGATCAGCGCGTCGTTCGCCACCGGCTCGCCGGTGACCGCGTTGAACGCCTTGACAACCCCCTGCAGCGGTGGTCGCCCGTCGGCGCGGGTGACTCGACCGCTGACCGTCGCGACCGGGCCCAGATGGGCGTCCAGCGGGGTATTCTGTCCAATGTGGATGGTTACCGGCCGCGCGCTGAGCTGGGTCGGCTGATCGCCCGACCACTGCCAGGGATACCCCCCGGTGGTGCTGGTGAACTGGACCGGCCAGACGTACGGCCCGACATGGTTGATCGTGTACGTGCCGTCTGTCTTGGTGCAGTACGTGAGCTCCGGTCCGCCGGTGGGGGTGCCCGCATGCGTGAACGCACACACGTCCCTGGCCGGTTGGCCGGTGGCCTTGTCCACGACCGTGCCGCTGATCGAGCCGGCGCCGTCGAGTTGCACCGGCGGCACGGTCACGGTCTGCCCCGCGGTGACGTCGACCGGCCGGGCGAAGAACTCGATGCCGGTTCCGCCGTGGGGGCCCACCCACTGGTCGCCGTGCACCCCGTCCAGGGCCGAGACATACAGCCGGTACCGGCCGGTATGCAGTTGTCCGATCCTGACCTGCCCATCGGATCCGCTGCAGTAGTCGGAGAAGGGACCGAAGCCGCCGAAGTTTCCCACCGCCTGTAGGCAGGCAAAGGCCACCGGCGCGTGGGTGCCGGCGTCCTGGATGGTCGCCGTGATGAACGCGACCGGTTCCAGCGCGAAATGGATCCGCGTCGTGGTGCCGGCGAACACGGTCACCGCGCTGTCGGCGGAAAAGTAGTTCTCATTGTCTGTGGCAAATACCCGGTAGTCGCCGAGCGGCAGATCCTCGAGTGTTACCGTGCCGGTGTCCGTGCAGCCACCGCCTCCGAACGGCCCGGACGTCGCGGCGCAGAAATGGTTGACCGGTGCGCCGGTCAGCTTGTCCGACGCGGTGACCTCCAGCGTTCCCCTGGGAAAGAGCACCTCGTCCACCACGGTGTCCTCGCCGTCGGTGGGCGTGAACGCCTCAGCATCTTCGAAGGTCGTTTTCTGGTGCGCCCATTGTGCGCTGTTGGACCGGTAGAAGAATTCCACCTTGTATGCGAGACCGAAGCCGTTCAGGTCACCGATGGCGTACCTACCGTTCGCGTCGGTGGTAGCCGAGCCGCCGAAGGCTCCGCGCGGCACCTGGATCACCACGACGAACACACCCGCCACGGGTGTCCCGTCGGTTCTCGTGACCTGCCCGACGATGCGTGTATCGAAGTCCGCTGTGGCCACCGTGGGAGCACCGACCGCGAGTAGCAGTGTGACCATGCCGATGGGAAGGCAGCGTGACATAACCGATCTGGCCAAGAGTCTTTCCTCCCAGTTCGGCGCCGGACCCCCCGGCGACCGCCGGACAAGTGTGCACCGCGCCATTGGGTTCAGGAAAGACTGAGGATGCGGAGCGCGAGTTGGATCTCCAGGGCGCGGTCAGGGGATTGCCAGTTGTCGCCGAGGAGGGAGGTGATGCGGTCGAGGCGTTGGACGACGGTGTTGACGTGGACATGGAGGAGGTCCTTGGCGCGGGTGAGGTTGGCGCCGCACTCGAAGTAGGCCTGGAGGGTGTGGATGAGGTCGGTGCCACGGCGGGCGTCGTAGTCGAGGACGGGGCCCAGGGTCGACTGGATGTACGCACCGAGGTCGGTGCGGTCGCCCAACAGCTGGCCGACGAAGCCCAGGTCGGTCAGCGCGGCGCCGTGGCCTACCTGGCCCAACGCGAGGAGGGCGCGAACGCAGCGGGTGGCTTCGGTGTGCGCGGTGGCGAGAGGTTCGGGGCCGGTGGCGGGTCCGCTGGCGCCGACGGTGACCGGGGTGTCCAGAGTGGACGAAAGCTCGGCGGACAGCTTGGTCGCGAGGGGGCCGGGGGAGGTGTCGGCGACGAGGAGGACGACCTGCTCGGCGTGAATACCGACGAGGGTGGCGTAGCGGGTGCAGGCGGTGGCGAGGCGGCGGCGGGACACGCCGTCGGTGTGCGTGATGAGCACCGAATGAGGGGTCGTGAGGTCGATGCCGAGGCGGCGGGCGCGGGCCAGCAACGCCGTCGGGTTGCGGGAGGGGGTGGTGAGGAGGTCGGCGAGGAGCTCGCCGCGGACGGCGTCTTCGGCTTGGGCCACCGAGCGTTGCAGCAGGATGAGCAGGGCGGTGACGACGCTGGCGCGTTCGAACAACCGGCGGTCGGCGTCGCCCAACTCCCGGCGGCCCGTGAGCACGAGGCTGCCCAGCAACTCCGGGCCGGCGAGGACGGCGCAGACCCAGGTGTCCGAAGTGGACACGGCGCGGCCGCTGGAGCGGGCCACGGCGATGGTGGCGACCGGCGGCGTCACCGGATCCGCATTCACCCGGGCCAGCTCGGTGCCTTCGGCGTCGAAGAGCACGATGCCGCCGTGCAGGACGCCGGCGACGGCGGCGGCCACGGAGGGGATGTCGCCGCCGCGGAGGACCAGGTCGGCGAGGCGGTCGTGGGCTTCCTGGGCCCGGCGGAGTGCCTCGTTGTGGGCGCTGATCTCGTCGAGGAGGCGTGCGTTGTCCAATGCCACGGCGGCGTGGTTGGCCAGGGAGGAGAGCAGCGCGACTTCTTCGGCGGCCCAGGCGCGGGGGGTGCGGTCGGCGGCGTAGAGGACGCCGATCACCTTGGTGCCCAAGGAAAGGGGGACGCCGAGAATGGCGACGAGGCCCTCGTCGCGGACGGCGGTGTCGATCGCGGTGGTGTGGAGGAAGCGTTCGTCGGCGACGTAGCCGGAGGTGGCGTAGGGGCGGGCGGTCTGCGCGACCAGACCGCCCAGCCCTTCGCCCATGCCGAGGGTGACCTGCTGGAACAGGGCGGACGCGGACCCGTCGGTGACCCGCATGTAGGTCCGGCCGGCTGGCTCGTCGTTGAGCGTCAGGTAGGACACGTCCGCGCCGAGCAGCATCCGGGCCCGGTGCACGATCGAGCGGAGCACCGCGTCGGGGTCGCGCAGCCGGGCCAGATCGCTTGCCGTGTCGAACAACGCGGTCAGCTCGGCCTCCCGGCGGCGGTGCGCGGCGAGCGTGTTCTCGATGCGCAGCACCAGCTCCGTGGCGTGCGCCAGCCGCTCGCCGCTCGCGCCTTCGGCGAGCAGGTCGAGCAGCTGGCGTACTGTGCTCTTGCTGTCAGAGCCCGGATGTACCACGAGGGTCATGTTGTCACTGGACTCGCCTTCGTGCCGATCTCGTCGGTCGGCACTCGCGCGGCCGGCACGTGGGGCGCCTCGGCGGTCAGCGATGCTCCGCGGGTCTCCCGGGCCAGCAGCACCGCGATGATGGTGATCACACACATGCCGGCCATGTAGAGCGAGATCGGCACGGTGCTGTGCAGGCCGCCGAGCAGTGCGACCGCGATGATCGGGGCGAGCGCACCCGCGGCGATGGAGGCGAGCTGGTAGCCGATCGACGCGCCGGAATAACGCACCCGGGTTCCGAACAGCTCCGAGAAGAACGCCGCCTGCGGGCCGTACATCGCGCCGTGCAGCACCAGGCCGACGGTCACCGCCAGCGTGATGACCCAGAACGACTTCGTGTCGAGCAGGGCGAAGAACGCGAAGGCCCACACGCCCATGCCGACGGCGCCGAACAGGTAGACCGGTTTGCGGCCGACCCGGTCGGACAGCGCGCCCCACAGCGGCACGGTGACCAGGTGCACGCCGGAGGCGATCAGCACCGCGTTCAGCCCGGTCGAGCGGGTCAGGTGCAGCGCGGTGGTGATGTACACCAGGATGAACGCGGTGATCACGTAGTAGGACATGTTCTCCGCCATCCGGGCGCCCATCGCGACCAGCAGCGACCGCCAGCTCCGGCGGACCACCTCGATGACCGGCGGGTGCTCCTTCTCCGCCCGCTTCCCGGCCTCCTCGGCGGCGGCGAGGAACACCGGCGACTCCGAGATGGACAGGCGAATCCACAAGCCGATCACGACCAGCACCGCGGAGAGCAGGAACGGGATCCGCCAGCCCCAGGACAGGAACGCGGCGTCGGACTGCACCGCGGAGAGGATCGCGAGCACCGCGGTCGCAATCAGGTTGCCGGCCGGGACGCCGGCCTGCGGGAACGACGCCCAGAAGCCGCGCCGTTTCGGGTCGGTGTGCTCGGAGACGATCAGCACCGCGCCGCCCCACTCGCCGCCCAGCGCGAATCCCTGCACCAGGCGGAGGAACGTGAGCAGCAGCGGCGCCGCGACGCCGACCGCCGCGTAGGTCGGCAGCAGGCCCATGCCGAACGTCGAGATGCCCATCAGCACCAGGCTCAGCACCAGTAACCGCTTGCGCCCCAACCGGTCCCCGAAGTGGCCGAACACCAGGCCGCCGATCGGCCGGGCGCCGAATCCGATGGCGTAGGTGAGGAACGCCAGCAGCGTGCCGGTGAGCGGGTCCGCGTTCGGGAAGAACAACTTGTTGAACACCAGGGCCGCGGCCGACTGGTAGAGGAAGAAGTCGTACCACTCGACCGTGGTGCCGATCATGCTGGCGCCGACGACCTTGACGATCTGCCGCCGGTTCGTACTTGTGGACAAGAGAATCACCGCACTTCGTTGGATGGTTGGGGACGGGTCAGTTCGCGGTCCAGCCGCCGTCAAGGGGAAGCGACGCCCCGGTGAGCGCGGCCGCGTGGTCACCGCAGAGCCACAGCACCAGCGCCGCCACCTGCTCGGGCTCGATCAGCTTCTTGATCGCGGACCGGTCCAGCAGCACCCGCTCGACGACCTCGTCCGCGCCGATGCCGTGCAGGGCCGCCTGCGCCGCGATCTGGTTGGCCACCAAGGGAGTCCGCACATACCCGGGGTTCACGCAGTTGCTCGTCACCCCGTGCGGCGCGCCCTCCAGAGCGGCCACTTTGGACAGTCCGTCCAGCGCGTGCTTCGCGGTCACGTACGCCGACTTGTTCGCGCTCGCCCGCAACCCGTGCGCGCTGGAGATGTTCACGATGCGCCCCCAGCCGCGCGCGTACATGTGCGGCAGGCACCGGCGGATCAGCAGAAACGGTGCGGTCACCATGACCTGTTGCAGCAGCAGGAACTTCTCCACCGGAAACTCGTGCAGCGGCGCCACGTGCTGCAACCCGGCGTTGTTCACCAGCACGTCGACCTCACCCGGCAGCCGCTCGATCGCCGTCGCATCCGCCAGGTCCACGACGTGTGCCCACCCGCCGACCTCGGCCGCGATCTCCTCGGCGGCCGCCCCGTCCCGGTCCACCACGTGCACCTTCGCGCCCGCCCCGGCCAGCGCCCGCACGCAGGCCCGCCCGATGCCGCCACCCCCACCGGTGACCAGTGCGGTCCGCCCGTCGAGCTCGTTCGTCATAGCAGTCGACGTTAGGTTTTCCCCGCATTGCCGACGATGTGGTCAAGCCCTACAACCCATGAGCGGCGCATGGTGCCCGCCACCAGTAGGGTGGAAACGTGATTTGTCCGAAATGCCAGAACGTCATGCAGACCGTGGACCGGATGGGAGTGCACATCGAGCAGTGCGAGGGATGCCGCGGCATCTTTCTCGACCGCGGTGAGCTGGAGCAGATCGCCGGTGCCGAGCAGCGGCACTACTCCGCCGCACCGCCGCCCTACCGGCCGGAGCCGGGCGGTGGCGGGTACCGGGACTCGCCGGCGCCGTACCGCGGCGGCTACCGCGATTCGCCGCCCGCGTACGGCGGCGGGGGGTACCGCGACTCGCCGCCACCGCACGGCCACGGCCGGCGCAAGCGGCGCGGCTTCCTCGAGGAGCTGTTCGACTGAACCTGATGATCTGCGCCGGGTGCGGCGAGTGGGCGGACCGTCCGGCGGTCCGCTCCGGCCCGGTCGTCGAGTGCGCCCACTGTGGGCATCGTGAGCCGTTCCGCCGGCTGCCGCTGTTCGCCCTCACCGGCCCCAGCGGCACCGGCAAGTCCACGGTCGGCCGTCTGCTCCCGGCCCGCCTCGGCAGCGATGTGATCGTTCTGGAGCAGGACCTGCTCTGGGTCGACGCCCTGCGCGACCCCGCGGACGACTACGCCGCGTTCCGCCAGACCTGGCTGCGCCTGATCGCGATGCTGCACCAGAACGGCCGCCCGGTCCTGCTCTGCGGCGCCGTCGTGCCACCGCAGCTGGAGCACCGCCCGGAACGCCCGCTCCTCGGCGACATCCACTACCTCGCCCTGACCGCCTCCGACGACGCCCTGCGCACCCGGTTGCGCGCCCGCCCCGCCTGGCGCGAGTGGGACGACGCCCGGATCGCCGAGATGATCACGTTCAACCACTGGGTCAAGGAGAACACCACGACCCCGCAGATGACCCTGCTCGACACCACGGACCGCACCCCCGAGCAGACCGCCGACGAGGTCGCCGCGTGGGTCCGGGATCACGGTCCCAGCAATACGGCGGGGACCACGGCAATGCCGTCGGACCGGCGGTAGGCCTCCCGCCCCGTGGTCACCACGACGGCGTCCAGCAGGTCGTCCCCGATCTGGTTCGCCAGCCAGCGCAGGTGCCGCACGTCCTCGTCGGCGACGGCCTGGGCAAGCTTGACCTCGATCGCCACGACGCGGTGGTCACCACGCTCGACGACGAGATCGATCTCGTGCTCGCCGCCTTTGGTGCGCAGATGCTTGACATTCGCCTCCGCGGCCTGCGCTCCCGCGCGAACTTCGAGGGTCACCAGTGATTCGAAGAGTGCGCCGATCAGGGGCCCGGAGCGCGGAATCGGCGGCCCCAGGGGTCGGGTGTCGAGGAGGGCCGCCGCGTCGGCTCCGAGCAACCGCGCCGCCAGGGCCGGATCGGCGAGGTGATGCTTGGGGGGAAGCGCCAGGCGGGCGATGGGATTTCGGGTCGGCAGCCAGGCGGGCACCGGCTCGATGATCCACAGCTGTTCGAGCACCTCGCGGTAGGGCTGGGTGGTGGTCCTGGCCGGCTTGTTGTCCTCGCCACCGGTAGCCGCGTCGCGGATTGTCTCGTACGTGGCGGTCGTGGCGGTGGCCGCGGCGTAGGCGATCATCCACCGGCGGAGCAGCGCCTGCGAGCGGACCGGGCGGTTCTGCTCGATGAAGTCGTGTTCGGTGATCCGCTCGAGATAGCTGTCCAACTGGGCACGCAGGGCCCGCCCAGGCAGCCCGCGAAGGGCGGGAAATCCCGATGCGACGATTTCCTCCGCGTACCTTTGAAGATCAACCGAGGTGGCCCCTTCGACCGTGGGCCGGCGGCCGGTCAGGAGTTCGGCGATGCTCACGGTCGGCGTGTCGATTCGGCGCTCGGAGAGGGCCAGCGGCCGCATGCGGATCGTGACGATCCGGCCTGCTCCGGAGTGAGTCGGAATCTCCAGCGGCGCCGAAGAGCCAGTGAGCAGGAACTGACCTCCGCTCGAGTCCGCATCGACGGCCCGTCGCACCGTGTCCCATGACTCCGGCACCCGCTGCCACTCATCGATGAGGACCGGCCGGGGGCCGGTGACCAGCCGGTTCAGGTCGCCGTAGGCGACGGCTCGCTCGGCGGGCTCGTCCATCCGGCGGACGGTCCTGGCTCGCCGCAGCGCGGTCGACGTTTTGCCCACGCCGCGCGCGCCTTCGAGGGAGAGCGCCGGCAGGACAGGCAGTAGCACGTCCAGCTCCGCGTCGACAATGCGACGCACATACTTGCGCGCAGGGCCGTCCATGCTGCGCACACTACATCTGGTCGCCTATCAACGCTACGTATGGTCGGAGATCTACGCTACAGATGGTCGAAATGCTGGACTACGCCTGGTCGCCGAGCGACCAGTTGTAGGGGCTGTCCGGGGCGTCCAGCCAGAGTTGCTGCTGGGTGGGCTCGATGGTGATGCCGAACCGGGAGCGGCGCGGGCGGCCCAGGGAGAGCCATCGGGCGTGCGCGGTTTCCAGCTCGTCCCACAGTGGGCGGGGGCCGCCCTGGATGACCTCGTGGCGGCCGCGGCTGGTGTGGTGGCGGGCCCAGGAGCCGTCCTGGTGGAACAGCAACACGGTGGTGGGGTTGAGGGTCAGCGCGGTCACGCCGGGTAGGTCGAGGCCGGCGTAGAACTCGAACGGGCTGGCCGGGCTGGCCACCGCGGCGGCTGGCAGGTCGGTCGGCCGGGACGCGCCGGGGGCCTCGGCGAGCGTGGTGATCATCGCTTCGTCGACCGGGTGGCGGTGCGCGCGCAGCGGCATGAACCGGCCGTCGTCGACGAGCACGCGACCGCTGCCGCACGGGCCCTCGCCGGCGATGACGCGGACCAGCCCGGCGCCGAGCGGGCGGTTGAGCGTGGTGACGACGATGCCGCCGGGGCGGGTCTGGGCGAGCCAGGACAGGGGGACGACGGAGACCGCGCAGGTGCTCAGCACCCGGTCGTAGGGTGCGTCCGGCAGGTAGCCGTGGGCGCCGTCGGTGGCCACGCAGGTGGGGTGGTAGCCGCAGCGGGCGAGGCGCTCCCGGGCGGTGGTGACGAGTGTGGCATCGACGTCCACTGTGGACACCAGGGTGTCGCCGAGGCGGTGGCAGAGCAGGGCGGCGTTGTAGCCGGTGCCGGTGCCGATCTCCAGCACGCGGTCGCCGGCGGCGACCGACAATGCGTCCAGCATCACCGCCATGATGGCCGGCATGCTGGACGAACTCGTTGGCACGCCGCGGATCTCGCCGGTGCGGCGGGCCTTGTCCCAGCGGGACGGATCGCCGTCGAGTTGGGTCACCAGCACCCGGTTGGCGTAGACCTGCGACAGCCAGTCGTCGTCGGTAAGGTCGACCGCGGCCCAGCCGTTCGGCGCCACCGGGCGGAAGAACCGGGGCAGGAACTCGTGCCGCGGCACCTCGTCGAACGCCGCTCGCCATCGGGCATCGGCCAGCAGGCCGTCGCGGACGAGCGCGCGCGCCAACCGCTCGCGGAACCGGCGCGCGTGCCGTTCGACCTCGTCCTGCGTGGCCATCTCCTCCACGGTAGTCGCCTGTGACCGAGCCCACCGGCAAGGTGCGAGCAGAGTGCTTGCAAGAGTTAGCACCCGCGCGTAGTGTCGGTGACGGCGCAAGGAGGTAACCCGGTGAACGAGGCCATCGACAAGGTTGCCGACCTCGGGCGCGGCATCGGCGAGTACATCCGCCAGCAGCGCGAGCACGCCAAGATCTCGTTGCGCCAGCTGGCGAAACAGGCCGGTGTGTCCAACCCGTACCTCAGCCAGATCGAGCGCGGCCTGCGCAAGCCCAGCGCCGAGATCCTGCAGCAGATCGCCAGGGGACTGCGGATCTCCGCCGAGGCGCTGTACGTGCAGGCCGGGATCCTCGACCTGCCGGCGGGCGGTCCGGTGATCGACGCGGTCCGCGCGGACCCGGCGCTCACCGAGCGGCAGAAGCAGGTTCTGCTGGATATTTATGAATCGTTCCGCCGCGAGAACACGAGCATGCAGTCCACAGTGGAGGGGTCCGGTGTGGACGGTGAGGAACAGAAGGACGGACCCCACACGAGGAGTGAGTGAGATGACCACGCCCAAGACGAAGGACGGGCGCAAGGCCCGCAAGCAGGCCGTCGAGGCGCTGAACACCGCCGTCGAGCAGGTCCGCGCCCCGCTGCTGGCCGCCATCGGTGCCGGCGACCTGGCCACCCAGGCCGTGGTGGACGCCGTGAACAAGGCCCGCACCCGGGTCAGCGAGCGGGCCGAGGCGGCCAAGGGTGCCGTCGAGGACCTGCCGGGCGACCTGACCACGCTGCGCGAGAAGCTGGACCCGGCCGAGCTGCGCAAGGTGGTCGACGAGTACACCGAGGCCGCGCAGAAGCTGTACCAGAAGCTGACCGACGCGGGTGAGGACGCGCTGGCCAAGTTCCGCGCGCAGCCGCAGGTCAAGAAGGCCCTGGAGAACCTCGAGGAGGCCATCGCCACCCTGCAGGACCGGGTCGGCGACGTCGCGGGTGACGCCCGCGAGCTGGCCGAGGACGTGCTGGCGCGGGTGACCAGGCGGACCCGCTCGGTCGGCGAGAAGACCGCGCGGAACGTCACCAAGACGGCCGCCGAGGTGGCCGAGGCCGTGACCGAGGCCGGCGACGAGGTCGCGCACGAGGTGCGCAGCACCACCCGCAAGGTGGCCGCCAAGACCGCCCCGCGCCGGACCACCGCCCCGGCCAGCAAGCCGGCCCAGAGCAAGCCCGCCGGCAAGTAGCCCCTCGAATGCCCCATCCGGTGCCCACACCGGATGGGGCATTTCCAGTCCGGGACCGCGAGTCGTACGTTCAGGCCACCGAGTCGTACGTTCGGGACGGTCTCGACGCAGGTCAGCCCTCCCGCTCAGTAGTCGTGTGGAACTGACCACCCGCGCCCACGTAGTCTTGCGGTGTGGATATGCCGTATTCAGCGTGGCTTGTACTGAAGGTGATCGACTGGGGCGCGGTCCCGGTCGGTTTGTTCGCCTTCGTGCACGCCCTGCTGCAGCGGCCCGACGCCTACACCGCCGCCGACCGCCTCACCAAGCCCGCCTGGCTCGCCATCACCGCCGGCTCCGCGGTCGCCCTGCTGCTGTTCAGCTTCGCCGGTGTGGCCTGGATGTTCTGGATGGCCGGCCTGGTCGCCGCCCTCGTCTACATCGTCGACGTCCGCCCGAAGCTCATCGAGGTCCAGCGCGGCAACAAGTGGTGACCGCGCCTACTCGCCGTTCGGCTCGTCCGGCAGCCGCCTGACCACGACGGGAATCCCCAGCACAGGAGTCTCCGGCTCCTCCCGTTCAGCGGCTTCCGCGCGCGCCGGGCGCCAGGCGAGCACGGCGGCCACGACGGCGATCGCGGCGCCGGCCAGGAGCGACCAGAAGCCGGGCCCGACCCCCGCGGCGGAGTGGGTTTCCGGCCCGTCGGGCGGCCGCAGGGCGTCGCGGTACCACAGTTCCTGCATGCCGATGCTCCAGACCGTGGCGACCAGGAAGACCGCGGCGATCACGGCGGACATGCGGTGCACGCGGCCGAACCGGGAGCCGGCCGGCGCCGCCGCGACGAGCAGCCCGAGCAGGGCGGTGGCCAGCAGAACCGCGACCCCGAACATCAGCGGCACGCCGTGCAGGGGCGCGCCGAGGGCATCGCTTTCGGGCACACCGTTGGTGGTGAACTCGAGGTCCCAACTGGTCACGCGTAGGTTCTGCCGCCGGGGCTCGCCCACATACTCGATCTCGACGGCGTACAGCGCCTGGAACGAGCCGATCGCGGTCAACCCCGCGGCACCCAGGAACAGCAGCGCGCCACCCGCCCGGGCACGGTTCCAAGGGGTCCGCGGCGCGGGCGGCTCCGGAACGGGCAACGGCTGCGGATCGGTCCCCGGCTCGGTCATTCCCCGATCCTGACACAGTGAATATCTCGCAATCACCCGGGAACACCGGGAAATCCGGTTGGCTAACCTGGCGTCGTGAACTGGACCATTGCCGGCACCCTGGCCGTCGAGCGCGCCGTCGACCGCCTGGACCTGCTGGGCGAGCCCGTCGCCAAGGCCCTCGAAAACCTGCCGGAGCGTGAGCGGATCGGCGTGGCCGCCATCGATCCGGAGCTGGCCGACACCGCGGCATTCTGCGAGGCGTACGGGTCGCCGCTGGAGGCGTCGGCGAACTGCGTGGTCGTGGCCGGGAAGCGGTCGGGGGAGGAGCGGTTCGCCGCCTGCCTGGTGCTGGCCACCACCCGGGCGGACGTGAACGGGATCGTGCGGCGCCGGCTCGACGTGCGCAAGGCGTCGTTCGCGCCGATGGACCGCGCGGTCGAGCTGACCGGGATGGCGTACGGCGGGATCACGCCGATCGGCCTGCCCGAGGGGTGGCCGCTGCTGATCGATTCCGTGGTCGCGGCGCTGCCGGAGCTCGTGATCGGCAGCGGGATCCGGGGCAGCAAGCTGCTGGTGTCCGGCCCGGCGCTGGCCGCGCTGCCCGAAGCCGAGGTGATCGAGGGCCTCGGCCAGTAGGGTCGGCGGCGTGGAGTTCCAAGACGTGGTGCGGCGCCGTCGCATGATCCGCAGCTACGACCCCGACCGCCCGGTGCCGCCGGAGACCGTCGAGCGCATCCTGCAGAACGCGGTCCGCGCGCCGAGCGCCGGTTTCTCGCAGGGCTGGGGTTTCCTCGTGCTGGAGACGCCGGAGGACATCGCCCGCTTCCGCGAGGCCTGCCACCTCGAGGACGACCCGCCCTACCTGGCCGCCACGGTCGAGGCACCGCTGCTGATCGTGACGCACTCCAACAAGAGCGTCTACCTCGACCGCTACGCCCAGTCGGACAAGGGTTTCACCGACCAGGACGACTCCTGGTGGCCGGCGCCGTACTGGGACATCGACACCGGCATGGCGGCGCTGCTCATCCTGCAGACCGCCACCGACGCCGGCCTCGGTGCGTGCTTCTTCGGCCTGCCCAAGGAGCGGATCCCCCACTACCGCGAGGCTTTCGGCGTGCCCGAGCAGTTCCACCCGATCGGCGCCGTCTCCATCGGCTACCCCGACGACGCACCCAAACGCGACCTACGCAGCCGCCGCAAACCCACCGACGAGGTCATCCACCGCGGCCGCTGGTCCGCCTAGCGCGGTGATGTTCGTGTGTTGGCCACTGACGCTGTCGTGTTGGCGTGTGGCGTCGCTGTATTGGCCGTGTGCGCGTCGGCTGAGTCTCGAGCTCGGTCACCACCGACCGATACACCCGCGCCTGGAGCCAACACGGCGACGTAGCACGCCAACATGACGACGTAAGCCGCCAACACCGTTACGACATGCCGGCGGGTATGTCCGTCTCAGGCGCCGTTGATGCTCGCCGAGGCGTTGACCAGGTCGTTGTGGGCGTCGCCGAGCATGCCGTGGATCTCGGTGGGGTACTCGGACGCGGCGGCCGAGCTGGCGTGCCCCGCGGCGGAGTTCGCCCAGTAGCCGACCTCGTTGCAGGCCTTCACCGAGTAGACCCAGTCCTGCACACCGGCTTCCATGAGCTGGCTCGCGGCGCCGTACCCCTGGCCGGACAGCGTCGCGCACTGCCCGGCGAACGCCTCGATCTCCTCGCGCGTGGCGGAGTCGGCGGTGGCGTACAGGATCGACGCCGCCTGCTCCGCGGCCGCCACCTCCACCTTCAGGTTCCCGCACACCGCGTTGATGTAGTCACTGAGCTGAGCCTGGCGGTCCCACTCCGCCTTCTGCTCCTCGCTGGGCTCCTCGTACGGAACGCTCACCGGCTCCTGATCCGCCGGCGCACTGTCCTGCCCGGTGATCTCCTCGTACTGCTCCTCGACCCACTCGCCGGCCTGGTCGACCCAGCTCTTCTCCTCTTGATCAGGCATGAGCGCCACTGTGACACGGCCAACCGCCCCGCTCATGGCCCAGCAGGCCGCGAACCAGGCAACCGCCGCCGCCCCAAAGGGCGCACGCTCAGGCCGGCGCCCCGTTGACGATCACGTTCACCAGCTCGAGGCCGTCGATGTCCCGGGCGACCGGTGCGGTGGCGGCGGTGGTGAACGTGCAGTCCCGCAGCGAGACGTTGCTGATGTGGTCGTCGGGGTAGCCGACGAGGTACCAGGGCTGCCCGGCCTGGGCGACGGTCAGGTCGGAGACGTGGATGTCGGACACGGTCGGGTTGAACCCGTGCCCCGGGCCGTCCTCGTAGAAGAAGTCGACGAGGAACGCGATCTGGCCGACCACGCCGACCTCGACGTGTCGCATGTGGACGTTCTGGATGAACCCGCCGCGCAGCGAGTTGGTCTTCAGGCGCAGCACGTTGTTCAGGTTGGGGCTGCTCATCCGGAGGTTCTGGGCGAAGACGTTGCGCACGCCGCCGGTCATCTCGCTGCCCATGGTGACGCCGCCGTGGCCGTCGGCGAAGTCGCAGTCGGTGATCACGATGTTCTCCGACGGCACGTTCACCCGGCGCCCGTCGGCGTTGCGCCCGGACTTGATCGCGATGCAGTCGTCCCCGGTGTTGAACGTGGAGCGGCGGATCACCACGTCGCGGCACGACTCGGGGTTGCACCCGTCGTTGTTGGGCCCGTGGCTGTTCACCGTGATGCCCTGCACGGTGACGTTGCGGCAGAGCACCGGGTGGATCTCCCACATCGGCGAGTTGACGATCGTGACGTCCTCGATGAGGACGTTGCGGCAGCGGTAGAACTGCGCCAGGTTCGGCCGCAGCAGCCGCCCGCCGAAGAGCCGTTGCGCCACCGGCACTCCGGCGTCGGCCTGGCGCTGCAGGTCCTGCCAGTCCGGGTCCTGGGTGGTCTTCCACGGCCACCAGTGCGTCGCGTCGGCCTGGCCGTCCAGCGTCCCGGAGCCGGAGATCGCGATGTTCTCCTGCTCGAACGCGTAGATGAACGCCGAGTAGTTCATCAGCTCGATGCCCTGCCAGCGGGTGAACACCGCGGGCAGGTACGCCGCCGGATCCTGGCTGAACCTCAGCGTCGCGCCGGCTTCCAGGTGCAGGTTCACGTTGCCGCGCAGGTGAATGGCGCCGGTCAGGTACGCGCCGTCCGGGACGACCACGCGCCCGCCACCGGCGTGGTGACACCGCGCGATCGCCTCGCGGATCGCCGCGGTGCAGCCGGTGACGCCGTCGCCGCGTGCGCCGAAGTCGGTGATCCGGAACGTCCGGTGCGGGAATCGCGGCGGGCGGACCCGGGCGAGGATGCGGCCCGCCTCCCGCCAGGCGGCATGCTCCGGATCGGCCGTGGAACTCGTGGGTAACGCGCCCGCCGCGATGGCGCTGCCGGCCAGAGCTCCGGCGCCTCTGAGAAATACTCGTCGCGAAGGCCGCATGGACTTCCCTCCTAAGTGGACTCCTTCAGGCGGGTGACAAGCTGGGTGGGGTTGACGAAGCGCAGCGCGATCACGAGCAGCACCAGCATGGAGCCGGTGTAGATCACGGCCATGGCGTCGACGGCCTGCTGGGCGCGGATGCCGGCGGAGAACATCTGCTCGTACAGCGACACCACCAGGGTCTGGCTGCTCGGGCCGGCGGTGAGGAAGGTCAGCTCGAACATGCCGACCGTGCGCACCAGCACCAGGATCGAGGCGGCCAGCATGCCCGGGACGAGCAGTGGGGAGAGCACCCGGGTGAACACCGAAACCGTTGAGGCGCCGCACATCCGGGCCGCCGACTCGATCTTCGGGTCGATCTGCTCGATGAACGGGGTCATGGTGAGCACGACGAACGGCACCGACGGCACCAGGTTCGCCACGATCACACCGGTGATCGACCCGGCCAGGTCGAACTTGTAGAGCACGGTGGCCAGCGGGATGCCGTAGGTCAGCGGCGGCATCAGGATCGGCAGCAGGAACAGCACCGTGAGCAACCGCTTGCCGGGGAAGTTCCGGCGCGCCAACGCATACGCGCACGGCACGCCGATGACGACCGACAGCACGACGACGGCGACGGCCACCTCGACCGTCACGATCAGCACGTCGAGCAGGTTCAGCTCGTGCCACGCGGTGGAGTACCAGGACGCGGTCAGCCCGGCCGGCCACCAGGTGCCGAACCACTGCGTGCTGAACGAGTTCAGCACCACGGTGGCCACCAGGGCGAACAGGTTGATCAGGAAGAACCCGACGACACCCCACACGATCCAGGCGCTCGGCCGGGCCACGAGTGCGCGCGCCATCAGCCCTTCCCTCCGGTCGCCCCACGGTACAAAGTGGACCGCCAGGCCAGCACCAGCCCGATCACCGCGAGCATGACCACCGCCATGATCATCGCGATGGCCGAGCCGAGCGGGAAGTCGAAGTCCCGGAACGCCGACTCGTAGGCCGCGATGGAGATCACCCGGGTGGCTCCCTGCGGCAACCCGACCAGGTACGCCGACGGGAACACCGAGAACGCCAGCACGAACGTCAGGCAGAACGTGATCGCCAGGCCCGGTGCCAGCAACGGCAACGTGATCCGGGTGAACCGGTGCCGCCAGTCCGCGCCGAGCGTGGCCGCGGCCTGCTCCAGCGACGGGTCGATGCCGGACAGGTACGACAGCGTCAGCAGGAACGCGAACGGGAACCCGGTGATGATCAGCGAGAACAGCACGCCCCAGTAGTTGTTCACCAGCCGCAGCGGCGTGTCCGTCAGGTGCAGCCACAGCAGCACCTTGTTGAACCAGCCGACCGGGCCGAGGTACTCGATCAGCCCCTCTGCGGTGAGCACCGTGCCCAGCGTGATCGGCACCACCAGAATCGTGGTCAGCAACCGTTTTCCGCGGAACCGGCCGCGCATCCGGTAGGCGATCGGGATCGACGCCAGCACGTTGATCAGCGCCGCGGGCAGCGCCAGCCGCAGCGTCAGCCAGATCGTGTCGAACAGGTAGGAGTCGCTGAAGAACTTCTGGTAGTTGGCCAGCGGCCCGCCACCGTCCTTGGGTTGGAACGACAGCTGCAATCCGTAGAACACCGGGTAGACGAACAGCACCGCCACGAACAGCACGCCCGGCACCAGCAACAGCAACACCCGGTCCACTCCGCGCTCGGCCAACCGGTGCCGCAGCGCAGGCTTCTCAACTGTCCCTTGTGGACGCTCCAAGGTCGCGGTCACGATGAGCCCTCCGCCGCGAACACCAGCACCCGCTCCGGCGGCACGGCCAGGCGCACCTCGTCACCGGGCGCCAACCGGCTTGTGGTGCGGACGTGCAACGCCAGCCCGCCGGAGAGCCGAGCCTCGACGACCTGCTCGCGGCCGTGGTACTCGACGATCTCCACGGTCGCCGGGATGGTGTTCTCGACGTCCGCGCCGGCGACCGAGAAGTCCTCGGGCCGGACCGCGGCCACGGCGTCGTGACCGGCGGGCAGGTCGTCCCGGTTGGCGCCGACCAGTTCGAGCCCGTCGGCCCGCACGGTCACGGAGTCCCCGTGCGCGGCGTGCACCGCGACCGGGATCATGTTGCGGTAGCCCATGAACCCGGCCACGTACCGGTTCGCCGGGTGCGCGTACACCTCCTCCGGCGAGCCCACCTGCTGCACCTCGCCCTCGCGCAGCACCACCAGGCGGTCGGCCAGGGCCAGCGCCTCCTCCTGGTCGTGCGTCACGTAAACCGTGGTCAACCCGAGGGTCTGGTGCAGCCGGCGGATCTCGGTGCGCATCTCCAGCCGGAGTGCCGCGTCCAAATTGGACAGCGGCTCGTCCATCAGCACCAGCCGCGGCTCCAGCACGATGGCCCGGGCGATGGCCACCCGCTGCTGCTGCCCGCCGGAGAGCTGCGCCGGGAACTTGTGCGCGTGCGCCTCGAGCTGCACCAGCCGCAGCGCCTCGGCCACCCGCCGGATCCGCTCGGTCCGCGGCACCTTGCGCATGGACAGCCCGAACCCGATGTTCCGGCGCACCGACATGTGCGGGAACAGCGCGTAGTTCTGGAACACCATGCCGAAACCGCGGCGTTCCGGCGGGAGCTGGTCGATCCGCTTGCCGTCAAGGAAGATCGCACCGCCGGTGAGCGGAAGCAGCCCGGCCAGGCAGTTCAGCGCGGTGGACTTCCCGCAGCCGGACGGGCC
This sequence comes from Actinophytocola sp., assembly GCF_036002505.1. Classification (GTDB taxonomy): domain Bacteria; phylum Actinomycetota; class Actinomycetes; order Mycobacteriales; family Pseudonocardiaceae; genus DASYTH01. Next base: position 20,543 of record NZ_DASYTH010000144.1, read on the forward strand.
GAGCAGGGCGACGAACTCGCCGCCCTTGATGGTCAGGTCCATGTCGCGCAGCGCCACGTGGTCGCCGAACGCCCGCCGCACGTGGTCGATGTGCAGCTCGGCGAACCGCTCCGCACCCAGCTCACTCACGCCGTCACCTCACGCGCTTGGTCGTCATGTACGCAGTTCCCGGGCATGTTGGCCGGTGGCGTCGCTGTGTTGGCCCCTGACGTCCGCGTGTTGGCCCGTGGCGTCGTTGTGTTGGTCGCTGGCGTCGTGGAGAGCATCGACGACCAGTACCGGTCTCCGATCGTTCCCGATCCCAACTCCGCCGACAGTCGTGGCCGGCCAACACAACGACGTGATCCGCCAACACACCAACGCGGCAGGCCAACATGCGGTCGCGAATTGCGGCTGCCGGCCCGGTTTCGTCTCCCCGTCCGGTCACTTGATCTTCCCGGAGCCGATCTCGCGGTCCCATTTCTGGAACGCGGCCACCTGCTGCTGCGCCGGCAGCGACGTCTCCTTCGGGTTGTCCTCGATGAGCTTGTCGTACTCGGGCCGGCCGAACTTCGCCAGCGCGTCCCGGGAGTCCTGCGGCGCCATGTCCAGCGTGACGTCCTTGACCGCCGGGCCGGGGTAGAAGTAGCCCTTGTCGTAGGCCTTCGCCTGCTGCTTGGGCTCCAGCATCCACTTGATCAGCGCGAGGTCCGCGGCCAGCACGTCGTCGGAGACGCCCTTGGGGATGACCGCGTAGTGCGCGTCGGTGACCCAGTGGAAACCGTCGAGCGTCCCGACCTTCATGCCCGCGGGCACCGTGCCGAGCACCCGCGGGTTGATGTCCCAACCCGTCGTGCTGGCGATGATCTGCGACGTGCCGTTGGCCAGGTTCTTCATCGTGTCCGTGGTGCCCTTGGGGTAGTAGTCCACGTACTGGCCCAGTTCCTTGAGGTAGGCCCAGGTCTTGTCCCAGCCGTTGGCGGGATCCTTGGGGTCCTTGTCACCCAGGATGTACGGCAGGCCCATGAGGAACGTGCGGCCCGGGCCGGAGTTGGCCGGCTGCGCGTACTGGAACTTGCCCTTGTTCGCCTTCGCCCAGTCCAGCAACTCCTGCGCAGACTTCGGCGGGTTCGGCACCTTCGCCGGGTCGAACTCGATCAGCGGGCCGGACGGGTAGTAGGTGATCGTGATGCCCTGACCCTGGGCCAGCTCGTGCATCTTGGCCGCCGGCTCCAGGTAGTTCTTCTCCAGGTCGGGGAACTTGGCGTTGAAGTTGGGTTGCAGCTGTAGCACGAGCTTCTGCTCGATCACGTTGGCCAGGCCGTCGGTTCCGGTCAGCACCAGATGGGTCGTCGACTTGCCGCCGGCCTGCTCGGCCTTGAGCTTGCCGGGCATCTCCGGCGCGGTCGCCTTGGTGAAGTTGACCTTGCTGACGATCTCCGGATGGGCCTTCTGGAACTCCTCGATCATGCCCTGGGTGAGTTGCAGGTTTCCCGCCACGTCAAGGATGTTCAGCTCCACCGGCTGGGACGGCTTGTCCGGCACGGTGCTCGGCGCGTTGCCGCTCGGCGTGTTGACCGCCGGCGCGCCGCACGCCATGGCCACGAGTAGGGCGGCCAGCGCCGGCACACCCAACAGCGACTTCGTTGTCCTGCGCATCTCTGGCTCCCTCGCTCAGCTATTGATCGGATGTTTGACCAATCGCCTCAGATGAGTACACTCGCTGATCTCCCTGGTCAACTGTTCCGGTGGTTCATACTTCAGACTGTTGTGTTTGCCGATTCATCGGACTATTGCGCGTACGGCTCGGGGTACTTCCCGGGTCTGGCCAGGAACTCGAAGTCGCAACCCCGGTCGGCCTGGGTGATGTGCTCCGCGTACAGCGCCCCGTAGCCGCGCTCGAACATCGGCTCCGGCGCCCGCCACTCCGCCCGTCTTCGGGCCAGCTCGCCGGCCGGAACCTCCAGCCGCAACGCCCGCTCCGGCACGTCCAGCGTCACCGGGTCGCCGTCGCGGACCAGCGCCAGCGGACCGCCGACGTAGGACTCCGGCGCCACGTGCAGCACGCACGCCCCGTAGCTGGTGCCGCTCATCCGCGCGTCGGACACCCGGACCATGTCCCGCACACCCTGTTTGAGCAGCCGGTCCGGGATCGGCAGCATCCCGTACTCCGGCATGCCCGGCCCGCCCTTCGGCCCGGCGTTCGTCAGCACCAGCACCGAATCCGCGGTGATCTCCAAGGCCGGGTCGTTGATCCGGTCCTGCAGGTCCCGGTACCCGTGGAACACCACCGCGCGGCCGGTGTGCCGGAGGAGCCTGGGATCCGCGGCGACGTACTTGATCACCGCGCCGTCCGGGGCGAGGTTCCCGCGCAGCACGGCCACCCCGCCTTCCGTCGCGAGTGGACGGTCAAGCGGACGGATCACGTTGTCGTCGTGGACCTCCGCGCCGGCCAGCTCCTCGCCGAACGTCCGCCCGGTCACCGTGACCCGGTCCAGGTGCAGCCGGTCGGCCAGGCGCGCGAGCAGCCCGCGGAGCCCGCCCGCGTAGTGGAAGTCCTCCATCAGGAACGCGCCACCGGGCCGGATGTCCGCCAGCACCGGGGTTTCCCGGGCGATCCGGTCGAAGTCGTCGAGGCACAAAGGGATCTGGCTGCGCCCGGCCATGGCGATCAGGTGGATCACCGCGTTGGTCGAGCCGCCGAGCGCCATGACGGTGGTCACCGCGTCGGCATACGCGCGGGCGTCGAGGATGCGCGACGGTGTGAGGTTCTCCCACACCAGGTCCACCACCCGCATCCCGCTGGCCGCGGCCATCCGGTGGTGTCCGGAGTCCACCGCGGGGATGGACGCGGCGCCGGGCAGCACCATCCCCAGCGCCTCCACCGCCGAGGTCATCGTGGACGCGGTGCCCATCGTCATGCAGGTACCCGGCGAGCGCGCCAGCCCCGACTGCAGCGAGTTCCAGTCCGCCTCCGAGATCGTGCCGGCCCGCCGCTCGTCCCAGTACCGCCACATGTCCGTGCCGCTGCCCAAAATCTCGCCGCGCCAGTGTCCGGCGAGCATCGGCCCGGCCGGCACGAAGATCGCCGGCAGATCCGCCGACGCCGCGCCCATCAGCAGCCCCGGCGTGGTCTTGTCACACCCGCCCATCAGCACCGCGCCGTCGATCGGGTACGAGCGCAGCACCTCCTCGGTCTCCATCGCAAGGAGGTTGCGGTACATCATCGGCGTCGGCTTCTGGAACGTCTCGGAGAGCGTGGAAACCGGCATCTCCACCGGATACCCGCCGGCCTGCCACACCCCGCGGGCCACCTCCTGCGCCCGTTCGCGCAGGTGCAGGTGGCACGGGTTGATGCCGCTCCACGTGTTCAGGATCGCGATCACCGGTTTGCCCAGGTGCTCCTCGGGGTTCAGCCCGAGCTGCCGGCTGCGGGCCCGATGGCTGAACGACCGCAACCCGTCGCCGCCGTACCACTGGTGACTGCGCAGATCCTCCGGCCTCAGGGCTGATGATTCGCTCGCAAGCTCGCTCATGGCTCGTCCCGCACCCCCCAGGATGACAGGATCTCACCGACCTGCGAGCGCTCAACGGTCCCCAATGGACGGATGGGCGGCCGCACATCGCGGCGGCACAACCCGAGCTGCGCCAACGCCTCCTTCACCACCGACACGTTGTTCGACGACTCCGCCGCCGCGCGCAGCTCCTCGAACGGCCGGATCAGCTCCCAGACCGCCATCGCCCCGGTGTAGTCCCCTGTGGACAGTGAGGTGTGCATCCGTTGGGACAGCTCGGGGCTGACGTTGGCCAGCCCGGAGGTGAACCCGGCGGCGCCGACCGCGAAGTACCCCGGCGCGGACAGCTCGGCGAGCCCGGCCACCCAGGTGAACCGCTCCAGCCCGGCATCCCGGGCCACCGAGGCGAACCGCACCGGGTCGGGTACCGCGTACTTCACCCCGACCACGTTCGGGCAGGCCAACCCCAGCGCGGCCAGCTGCGCGCCGGTGATCCTCGGGTTGCGGATGTACAGCACCACACCCAGCTCCGGCACCGCGTCCGCGATCGCCCGGTGGTAGTCCACCCAACCGTCCAGCGACAGGTACGGATGCACCGGCTGGTGCACCATGATCCCGTCCGCGCCGGCCCGCCTGGCGTACCGGGCCGCCGCCGTGGCGGTCGTGACGTCGTGGCCGACCCCGCACAGCACCGCGACCCGGGAGCCGGCCGCCTGTATGGTGACGTCCACCGCCCGCTCGGTTTCCGAAGTGGACAGTGCGTAGAACTCGCTGGTGTTGCCGTTCGGGGTGATCACCGGAATGCCGCCACCGACCAGCCGGTCAACCAGCTTGGCATACGCGGTCTCGTCCACCGTGCCGTCCTCGGCGAACGGGGTGACGGTGATCGCCACGACCCCCGCGAGCTTCTCGGCCAGGAACTCATACGCCATGGGGCAGCTCCTCGACGACTCGATCGGCAAACGCCTGAATATGCCGGCGCATCAACTTGGCCGCCCGGTCCGCGTCACCAGTCTGCGCCGCGGCCAGCACCGCGCCGTGCTCCACGATCTCCGCCTCCCAGGTCGGCTGGATCCCCCACCCGGCAACGGTAATCAGCGCCGTCTGATCCCGCAGATCGTCCACTATCCTGATCATCAACGGATTCCCGCACCCGCAATACATGGCCCGGTGAAACCGCCTGTTGATCAAACTCAGCCGCGCCGCATCCTCCCCGTCCTCGGCCGCCTTCCTGGCGTCCGCGAGCGCCTCGGCCGCCTCCGCGAACCGCGCCCCCTTGCGCACGGCGTACCTGACCGCCTCCGGCTCAACGACCGTGCGCACCTCGTAAACGGACCGGACCAGCTCGGCGTCCACCACCCGCACCGACGCCCCCTTGTACGGGCTCATCACCACCAGCCCGGACCCCGCCAGCGTCTTCAACGCCTCCCGCACCGGCGTCTTCGACACCACGAGGCTCGCCGCGAGCTCCGCCTCGACCAACGCCTGCCCCGGCCGCAACTCCCCGCCCAGGATGCCCGCCTTGATCGACTCCAGCACGAAGTCGGTCCGCGACGCGGGCGGCGCACTCGCCCGCTCATATATCATATATCAGACACTAGGACGCTCCGGCCGGCCTGGTCAACGCCGTGGCAGCATTGGCGACCGTGACGACACCTCAGACCGCCCTGGAGATCCACCTCGCCGCCCGCCCCAAGGGCCGGCCCACCCTCGACAACTTCGCGTTCGTCGAGGTCGACGTGCCGAAACCCGGGCCGGGTCAGGTACTCGTGCGCAACCTCGTCATGAGTGTGGACCCGTACATGCGTGGCCGGATGAACGACGTGAAGTCGTACGTGCCGCCGTTCCAGATCGGCAAGCCGCTGGAGGGTGGCGTGGTCGGCGAGGTCATCGAGTCCACTGTGGATGATCTGCGGCCGGAGGACGTGGTGGTGCACAACCTGGGCTGGCGTGAGTATGCGGTGGTCGAGGCGCGGCACGCGATCAGGATCGGTTCGAACCTGGCTCCGCTGGAGGCGTTCCTCGGGGTACTCGGCATGCCGGGGCTGACCGCGTACGTCGGCCTCGTCGACATCGCCCAGCTGCGCGAGGGGGACACGGTGTTCGTGTCGGCCGCCGCGGGCGCCGTGGGCTCGATCGCCGGTCAGATCGCCAAGCTGCGCGGCGCGGCGCGGGTCATCGGCAGCGCCGGGTCCGCGGAGAAGGTCAGCTACCTGCTCGACGAGCTCGGCTTCGATGCCGCGTTCAACTACCACGACGGCCCGGTCGCCGAGCAGCTCGCGGCCGCCGCGCCGGACGGCATCGACGTGTACTTCGAGAACGTCGGCGGCGACCACCTCGAGGCCGCTCTCGGGGCGCTCAACAACTTCGGCCGGGTCGCCGTCTGCGGCATGATCTCGCAGTACAACGCCACCGAGCCGAGTCCCGCGCCGCGCAACCTGGCGCTGCTCGTGATCAAGCGGCTGGCCATGCGCGGCTTCCTGGTGCTCGACTACGACCACCTGCGTCCGCAGTTCCTCGGCGAGGTCGGTCCCTGGGTCCGCGAGGGCAAGCTCCGCTACACCGAGACCGTCTACCAGGGTCTGCGCGCCGCCCCGGACGCGTTCCTGGACATGCTGGACGGCAAGAACGTCGGCAAGATGCTCGTGCAGGTCGCCGGCTAGAACACCACGGTTTTGTTGCCGTGCACCAGGATCCGGTTCTCCAGGTGCCAGCGCAGGCCGCGGGCGAGGACGACCTTCTCGATGTCGCGGCCCTTGCGCACCAGGTCGGCGATCGAGTCGCCGTGGCCGACCCGGATCACGTCCTGCTCGACGATCGGGCCGGCGTCGAGCTCGGCGGTGACGTAGTGGCAGGTGGCGCCGATCAGCTTGACCCCGCGCCGGTGTGCCTGGTGGTAGGGACGCGCGCCGACGAAGGACGGCAGGAAGCTGTGGTGGATGTTGAGCGCGCGGCCGGTCCACTGGGCGCACAGCTCGGTGGGCAGGATCTGCATGAACCGGGCGAGCACGATGGCGTGCGGGCGGCTGGCCTCGACGAGCTGGCGGAGCTGGCCGAACGCCGCGGCCTTCTCTTCGGGATCACCCGCCGGGAACGGCACGTGGTGGAACGGGATCCTGTGCGCCCGGGTCACCTCGGCCAGGTCCGGGTGGTTGCCGACGACCGCGCTGACGTCCACGTCCAGCTCCCCGGAGGCGACCCGGCCGAGCAGGTCGTAGAGGCAGTGCCCCTCCTTCGACACCAGGATCACCACCCGCCTGCGCTCCGCGGTGTCGGTGATCGACCAGTCGCTCTGCACGGCCAACTGCCCGGCCACCGCGCCGAACCGGTTGCGCAGCTCGGCGATCCCGTACGGCAGCGAGCCGGCCAGCACCTCCTGGCGGGTGAAGAACCAGCCGGTGTCCGGGTCGGTGTGGTACGCCGCCTCGACGATCCACCCGCCCGCGTCCGCCAGGAACGTGGCGATCCTGGCCACGATCCCGGTCCGGTCCGGGCAGCCGAAAATGATCACATAACGCCGATCGGGCACGGTCACCCGGCGAGTTTCCCAGCTCCCCCTCGACCTTCGCTCAGGAAGCCCCCGCGAGTCCCCGTTTCAGGTCCGCGAGTCCCCAACTCAGGCACGCGAGTTCCCAGTTCGGAACCGGGATTTGACGTGCCGGAATCAGGAACTCGCGTGCTGGAACCGGGGACTCGCGGGGTCAGGGCACCTTGAGCGCGGTGATCACGTTCTGGTCCCCGCCCCTGATCGCGGTGCTCGGCCGCTGCCACACCGCCCGGTAGACGGCGTCCGCGGTGCCGACCACCGAGCCGTCCGCGTCCATGCCCGGCTCGGCCGCGGTGACCGCGAGCCCGTCCCCACCCGGCAGCAGCTCGGCGAGCCACGCCTGCCCGGCATCCGCCGCGTGGAACAGCACCGTGCCGGTCAGGGTCCCCGGCTCGCGCTTGAGCCGCCGCGGGACGAGCAGCCGCAGCGCCTCGTCGATGCCGTCGGCCGCGAACTCCGAGTCGAACACCAACGTGGGCACCGCGTCCACTCGGGCCGACCCGGACGCGGCGTGCTCGGCGTCCAGCCGGTGGATCGCGGTCTCGTGCGCCTGCCGCCGGGCCCAGAAGTCCGCTGTGGACGGGACCTGCGGTTTGGCGAACACCCACGCCGGCGCGTCCGGGCCGCGCTCCCGCAACATGCGCAGCAGCGCGTCCCGGCGCTCGTCCCACCATGGGAGCAGCTCATCCCAACTGTCGGGCGGTGTCTCCCGATCCGGGGCCTCCCCGTCCGGGTCGGCCAGCAGCGCGCGCCCGGCCCAGCCATGCACCCGGGCCAGGTGCGCGACCAGATCCCGAACCGTCCACTCAGGACAGGTCAGCACCGGGGCGTCCGGCCCGGCCAGCACCGCGGCCGCGCGCATGGCATGGGCCTGCTCCGCCACCACATCAATGAATTGCTTGAACTCCACGAACATCACCCTAGGCCAGCCGGGCCTGCGCGTACGCGGCAATGGCGTCACGCATGAACTCGGCGAGCCGCGGGTCGGTCCGGTCGTAGTTGGCCCGGAACCGCGGATCGTCCACGTACATCTGCCCGAGCCCGGTGTAGGACTCCCGGTTCGGCGTCCAGAACTCGCAGATCCACCGGTAGTGCCCGTCGACCGCGTCGAGCACCGCCGGGTCGTCCGGCGCCTTGCCCGCGTCGATCAGGGCGACCATGCCGTGCAGCAGGCCGACCCACTGGGTGCCCTGCTCCTGGAACCACGCCTGCGGCTTGTCCTTGACCCGCTCGTTGGCGGCGTCGACCGCCTCGGCGCCCCACCGCTGCCGGGCCTCCTCCTGGTACTCCGCCTGCTTGTCCGGGTCGAACCCCTCGAACCAGTGGGCGGCTGATTTCGTCGTCACTTTCTCACCTCCCTCCAACTCCGTGATCGTCCGCTCGACCGTGCGCGCCAGCTTGGCGAAGCGGTCCCGCTCGGCGACCAGCCAGGCGTGGTGCATGCGCAGTGCCTCCACCGGATCCCGGCCGTCGTGGATGACCTCCGCGATGGCCTCCAGACCGAGACCGAGCTCCCGCATGATCAGAATCCGCTGCAGCGTGAGCAGCTGCTCCGGTTCGTAGTAGCGGTAGCCGTTGCCACCCACCCAGGCCGGGGTGAGCAGCCCGATCTGGTCGTAGTGCCGCAGCGTCCGGGATGTCACCTTCGACATCCGGGCCACCTGAGCCGTCGACCACGCCATGCGACAAACGGTAGAAGTTGACGCAGCGTCAGAGTCAAGACGAATAGTGCGCCGCCGCCAGCATCCGCTCGGCCAGCAGGTCCGGCGCCTCCCGCAGCGCGTTGTGCGCCTGGCCCGGCAGGATCTCCAGCACCCGGTTCGGCAACGCCGCGGCCAGCGCCTCGACCCCGGTGCGCATCCGCTCGTCGCTGCGCTCACCGAGCAGCAGCAACACCGGCACGTCCAGCCCGGCCATCCCGTCGAGACCGGACTCGTCCCGCAGCCGCGTGTCCAGCGGCAGCGTGTGCGCCAGCGCCATCGCGGTGGCCCAGAACGGCGTGCGGCGCATGGCATCCAGCAGCCGCGGGTCATCGCCCACGGCGTCCACGATGAACGTGGCCACCGCACCGTCCCGGTCATCCTCGGCGACCAGCTCGATCAGCCGCTCGGTCACACCATCGCGCCCGGACCCGCCGGGCACCCGGATCGGCGGCTCGTACAGCGTCATGGCCGTCACGGGCGCTCCGGACAGGGCCACCCGCAACGCCAGCAGCGCGCCCGAGGAGTGGCCGAGCAGCTCGACCGGCTCGCCAATGCGTTGCAGCAGCGCGAGGACGTCCTCGACCTCGCGCTCGGTGCGGTAGCCGTCCACCGGTCCGCTCGCCCCGCGGCCGCGCCGGTCCACCGCGTACACGGTGCGTTGCGGTGCAAGGAAACCGGCCGCCGCGGCCCACGCCTTCGCGCCGTAGCAGGCACCGCCGAGCAGCACCACCGGCGGCCCGGTGCCGGACGTCTCGAACGCGATCCGGGTGCCGTCCGCGGACGTCACGAAGTCCACGCCTCAACTCCCGTGCTCGGTGAGCCACTTGCCGGCGAACTCCGACTCCGCGGCCAGCAGCTTCCCGACGTGCTGCGCGATCACACCCTCCAGCTTCCCGCCCACCAGCGGAATGCCGACCCGCACCTCGGCGGTGATCACCAGCTCGCCCCCGGCCAGCCGGCTCCGGCTGTTGATCTCCCCGGGCACGCCGGAGATCGTCGCCCGCCCGGTCGCCGCGTAACCGTCGCCGTCCGGCCGCCAGCTTTCCTCGCGCTCGACGACCAGGTCGCCCTTGAGCAGCGACCGCACCGCGCCCGGCAGCTTGTCCGCCTCGATCCCCTGGCGCAGCCGGAAGCGCACCCCGTCACCGGCCCGGTTGTACTCGGTCACCGCCGCGCCCTTGCCGCCGAGGACCCGGAGCCGTTCGTCCAGAAATGCGCGGTCGACCAGCGCGGAGTACACCGTCGGGGCCGGTGCGGAGAACGTCGCGCGGTGCTCGAAGCGGGTCGGCATGCGCCGGAGGTTACCGTTGGGCCCCATGACCGGCCTCTCGCTTGGCACCGAAGTCCGCGCGGCGGTACCGCTGTCCGGGTACACCACGCTGCGGCTGGGCGGGCCGGCCGCGCGGTTCACCGCGCCGTCCACCGCCGAGGACGTCGCGGCCGCGATCCGGGCCGCCGACCGGTCCGGCGAGCCGGTGCTGGTGCTCGGCGGCGGCTCCAACCTCGTCGTCGCCGACGCCGGTTTCGACGGCATCGTCATCCGGGTGGGCAACCGCGGCAGCAAGATCGACTGCGTCGGCCCCGGCCTGGTCCACCTCACCGTCGAAGCCGGCGAGGACTGGGACACCGTCGTCGCCTCCACCGTCGACGCCGGCCTGGGCGGCCTCGAGTGTCTCTCCGGCATCCCCGGCCTGGTCGGCGCCACCCCGGTCCAGAACGTCGGCGCCTACGGCGTCGAAGTCTCCCAACTCCTCGTCTCCGTCGACCTCCTCGACCGCACCAGCGGCGAGATCCGCACCTACCTCGTCGACGACCTCGCCCTCGGCTACCGCACCAGCGTGCTGAAAGGCACCGACCGCGCCGTCGTCCTCCGCGCCCGCTTCGAGCTCGCCGTCGGCGGCCTCTCCACCCCCATCCGCTACACCGAGTTGGCCCGCGCCCTCGGCGTCCGCCAGAACACCCGCGTCCCCGTCGCCCAGGCCCGCGAAGCCGTACTGTCGTTGCGCCGCACCAAAGGCATGGTCCTCGACCCCGCCGACCACGACACCTGGAGCGTCGGCTCCTTCTTCACCAACCCCGTCATCCCCGACGCCGACCTCCCCGCCACCCTCGCCCGCATCCGCACCCACGTCGGCGACACCCCCATCCCCCAATACCCCGCCGGCCCCGGCCGATCAAAGCTGTCGGCCGCCTGGCTCATCGAACGCGCCGGCTTCACCAAAGGCTTCCCCACCCCCGACGCCCCGGTCACCCTCTCCACCAAACACACCCTCGCGCTGACCAACCGCGGCCCCGCCACCACCACCGACCTCCTCTCCCTAGCCCGCCAAATCCGCGACGGCGTCCTCAACACCTTCGGTGTCGCACTCACGCCGGAACCCGTCCTTATTGGATGTGCGCTGTGACGCACTGTGCTGTATCGTGATCGTCAGTACATCGCCGCGGGCGGTGGGCGAGTCGCAAGGCCAGGTGCACCTGGGGCAGACCGGGACCCTGGCCTTACGCATGTCCTGAGGATGATCAGCAATCCGTGGCAACGTCGATCTCGTAGAGGCAGTCGTCAAGAACTCGCCGGTAACCCGGCTGGCCACGCCGATGCGCATAGACGGCACCCGCCACAACGTCTGCGGCCCAGAACAGCGGCTCGTCAGCGCCTGCTTGGTGATCCACTTGGAACAGGGCGTCCTTGGAGAGGTGGCGGCGTGCCCTGGTGACCGTCGCGACGTCCCGCCGGTCGAGCTGGTCGGTGCGAGACTCGATCATGAGGTGAGTCACGCCATAGCTGTGCAGCTCGTGCACGAGTCGATCAAGGCATTTCGCGCGGGCGCGTTCCTGGCGTTTCACTGGCATCGGAACGCCGACCGTGACCACGTGAAAGCTATCGATGCCAGCGACTGCCTTGGCCGCGTTGTGGCGCTGCTGAGCATCCATCTCGTTCCAGTGCAGCTTCTTCGCTCGGCGCCTGCCGAGTACGTCGCGCATCGCATCGCGGGCAGTCTCGTAGGCCGCCGGATCGAACATCGCGGCCGCCAGGACGTAGAAGCCGCCGGACGGTGCCTCGTGGAAGGACTCGTCGGCGTAGGCCGAGGTCACGAGGCGTGAGGTTACGGGGTGCTCCCGACAGTCACTCTCGGTGGGCGCGGGAAGCGGAGTACTGGGCGCGGGGCTTCAGGATGATCTGGTCGAGGTTGACGTTGGGTGGGCGGGTGACGGCGAAGGTGATCACGTCGGCCACGTCGTCGGCGGTCAGCGGGGTGAGGCCTTCGTAGACGCGAGCCGCCCGGCCGGCGTCGCCGTCGAAGCGGGTGACGGAGAACTCGGTTTCGACCATGCCGGGGAGGATCTCGGTGAACCGGACGGGCTGGCCGAGGTGTTCGCCGCGCAACGTCCGGTGCAGGGCGGATTGGGCGTGCTTGGCGGAGGTGTAGCCGGCGCCGTTGTCGTAGATCTCGTAGGCGGCGACCGAGGTCACGGTGACCACGTGGCCGTTGCCGGAGGCGATGAGCTTGGGGAGCAGTGCCCGGGTCATGCGCACGGTGCCCAGAACGTTGGTCTCCCACATCCAGCGCCAGTGGTCCTCGTCGGCGGCCGCGACGGGTTCCAGCCCCCGGGCGCCGCCTGCGTTGTTCACCAGCACGTGGCACTCTGGGACCCGGGCGCAGAAGGCATCCACCGACGCCGGTTCCGTGACGTCCAGCGGCAACGCCACCCCGCCCAGCTCCGTGGCCAGGGCGGACAGGCGATCCAGCCGGCGGGCGCCGAGGACGACGTGGAAGCCGGCGGCGGTGAGGTGGCGGGCGGTTGCGGCGCCGATGCCCGAGCTGGCACCGGTGACGACGGCGGTGTTCACACGCCGATCCTGCCGCGTGAGCGAACCTGCCGGGCGGCCCAGGCGTCATGAAAGGTGTCACACTGCAACGTCAAACGCGATACGGAGGCGTTCACCGTGAGATCCGGACTGGTCGGCATGCTGCTCGTGGCCACCGTCGCCCTCGCCGCGTGCACCACCCAGGCCAGCGGCACCGCCACCGGGCCGGGCGGGGCGCCGGTGCAGGACCTGCCGAAGGCGACGATCAGCGCGGTGCCCGCGGTCGACGCGAAGGACGCCCCGGTCACCCAGCCGATCAAGATCACGGTGAAGGACGGCACGCTGACCGAGGTGGCCGTGACCAACCAGGACGGCAAGGCGGTCGGCGGCCAGCTCGCGCCGGACAAGCTGAGCTGGACCAGCACCGAGGTGCTCGGTTACGGCAAGAAGTACACCTATGCGGCGAAGGCCACCGGCCCGGACAACCGGACCGCCGAGCTGAAGGGCACCTTCACCACCCTCACCCCGGCGAAGACGGTCCGCGCCACGGTCAACCCGATCGACAACGCCACGGTCGGCGTCGGCATGCCGGTCAGCGTCAAGTTCGAGAGCCCACCGAAAGACCGCGCGGCGATCGAAAAAGCCCTCAAGGTCACCACGTCCAAGGGTGACGTCGAGGGCTCCTGGGCATGGCTGTCCAACGCGCAGGTGGACTGGCGGCCCAAGGTGTACTGGCCGGCCAACGTGAAGGTGACGGTGACCGCGAAGCTCTACGGAGTCGCCTACGGCGACGGCGTGTACGGCAAGGCCGACCTGACCAGCAACTTCACCATCGGCCGCAACCGGGTCACCAAGATCAACACGCCGGACCACAAGATGGACGTCTACCAGGACGGGAACCTCGCGGTCAGCTACCCGACCAGCAACGGCCTGGACGCCGACCCGGAGCGCAACACCCCGAACGGCACCGTGATCATCATGACCCGGGAGCCGGTCGGCGACTTCTCCAACCCGCGCTACGGCTACACCGACGTGCACCTGCCGTGGGCGATGCGGCTGTCCAACAGCGGCGAGTACATCCACGCCTACCAGGCCAACGCCGCCAACATCGGGGTGCGGAACACCTCGCACGGCTGCGTCAACATGCTCGAGAAGGACGCCAAGGCCTACTTCGACAGCGCGCTGATCGGCGACCCGGTCGAGGTCACCGGCTCCAAGACCACCTTCAAGACCACGTCCGACGTGAACGACTGGCTGTTCACGTGGGACAAGTGGAAGTCCATGTCCGCGCTCAAGTGATCCACTTCGTCGAGGGCGCGGGCGGCACCCGCCTGGCCGTCCGCGCGGCCGGTAACCCCGCGAACCCGCCGATCGTGTTCGTCCACGGCTGGGCCCGCTCCGGCGCGGACTGGCAGGCCCAGCTCACCGCACCCGAGCTCACCTCCCGGTACCACCTCCTCGCCGTCGACCTGCGCGGCCACGGCCTCTCCGGCGTCCCGGACACCGGCTACGACGACCCGCACGCCTGGGCCGGGGATCTGGCCGCCGTGCTCGCCCTCGCCGGCCGGCCAGCGGTCCTGGTCGGCTCCTCCTACGGCGGCCTGGTGATCACCGACTATCTCCGGGTCACAGGCGAGGCCGGCGTCGCCGCCCTGCTCCTGGCCGGCGCGCTCACCGAGATCGGCGCCGGCAACCCGGGCGGCGCCACCGGGCCGCTGATGGGCGCCGGCATCCGCGACTACCTCGCCGAGGACCCCGCGGTGGCGGTGCCCGCGCTGACCCGACTGGCCGCCGGCCTCACCGCCGAACCCGCTCCGGGCGACGTCGTCCAACGACGACTAGGGGAGTTTCTCCTCGTCCCGCCACGGGTCCGCCGCGCGCTCTTCCGCCGCGTCGTGACCAGCGCGGACGTGCTGGCTAGCGTCACCGTGCCCACGTTGATCGTGCACGGCACCGAGGACGCCGTGGTCCATCCCACGGCCGCCGAGTACGCCGCGGGGAAGATTCCGGGCGCTTCCCTGCGTTGGTGTGATCGAGTCGGTCACCTACCGTTCGCCGAGCGCGTCGCGGAGTTCAACACGGCCCTGCGCGAGCTCGCGGACCGCCAGCCCGGGAGGACACGCCGAGGTGAGCCCCGTTGACGTCGTGCGGCTGCACCAGCCGCGCCGGGTTGCCGTGCTGTCCGTCCACACGTCTCCGCTCGAGCAACCGGGCACCGGCGACGCCGGCGGGATGAACGTCTACATCACCCAGACCGCGACCCGGATGGCCCGGCGCGGGATCGCCGTGGAGGTGTTCACCCGGGCCACCTCCTCCGACCTGCCCCCCGTCGCCGAGCTGGCCCCCGGCGTGCTGGTCCGGCACATCCACGCCGGCCCGTTCGAGGGGCTGGCCAGGGCCGAGCTTCCGGCCCAGCTGTGCGGTTTCACCAATGGGGTGCTACGGGTGGAGGCCCGGCACGAGCCCGGCTACTACGACCTTGTGCACTCGCACTACTGGCTCTCCGGGCAGGTGGGCTGGCTGGCCCGGGACCGCTGGGGCGTGCCGCTGGTGCACACCGCGCACACCCTGGCCCGGGTGAAGAACGCCGCGCTCGCCGAGGGGGACACGCCGGAGCCGCTGGCCCGGGAGATCGGCGAGCAGCAGGTGGTGGACCAGGCCGACCGGCTGGTGGCCAACACCGTGGTCGAGGCGCAGCAACTGGTCCGGCTCTACGACGCGGCGCCGGACAAGGTGCGTGCGGTGGCCCCCGGGGTGGATCTCGAGGTGTTCCGCCCGGGTAGCCGGCGTGCCGCCCGGGCCGCGCTGGGCATTGCGGCGGACGCGGTGGTGCTGGCGTTCGTCGGCCGCATCCAGCCGCTCAAGGCGCCGGACGTGCTGCTGCGCGCGGCGGCCGAGCTGCTCCGGCGCGGTGCGGTGCCCCGGGAGAAGCTGGTGGTGCTGGTCGCCGGCGGACCGTCCGGCACGGGTCTGGACCAGCCGGCGGCGCTGCAGGAGCTGGCCGCCGGGCTCGGAATCGTTGACGTGATGCGGTTTCTACCGCCGCAGCAGGGGCGGGCACTGGTCGACGTGTACCGCGCCGCGGACGTGGTCGCGGTGCCCAGCCACAACGAGTCGTTCGGGCTGGTGGCGCTGGAGGCGCAGGCCTGCGGGACGCCGGTGGTGGCGGCCGCGGTCGGCGGGCTGCGGGTGGCGGTGGTGGACCGCTCGTCCGGCCTGCTGGTCGACGGGCACGACCCGGTCGCCTGGGCGGACGCGCTGGCCACGGTGGCGTTACGGCCCGAGGTCGCCGAGGTGCTGGCCCATGGCGCGGTGGCGCACGCCGGCCGGTTCTCCTGGGACCGCACCACGGACGCGCTGATCGCCGAGTACGCCGAGGCGACCCGGGCCTTCCGGCGCGCCGTGCTGGCCACCGGGGTGGCAGTGTGAGCGGATGCTCGACGATCTGATCAGGTCCACTTTGGACGAACGGGAGCTGGCCTACGAGCATCCGGCGCCCGGCCGGTTCTTCGTCACGCTCCCGGGCACGAAGAAGTTGCAGACCAACTGCTGGCTCACGGTCGGTACGCACGCCCTGGTCGTCGAGGCGTTCGTCTGCCGCCGGCCGGACGAGGCGCACGCCGACGTGTACCGGTTCCTGTTGCGCCGCAACGCGAAGCTCTACGGCGTGCACTACACGCTGGATCCGGTCGGGGACATCTACCTGCTCGGCCGGGTCGGGCTGGAGCGGGTCAGCGCCGACGAGCTGGACCGGCTGCTCGGCCAGGTGCTCGAGGCCGCCGACGGGGACTTCAACGCGTTGCTGGAGCTCGGGTTCGCCAGCTCCATCCGGCGCGAGTGGGAGTGGCGCATCGCGCGCGGCGAGTCGCTGGCGAACCTGGCCGCGTTCGAGCACCTGGTGCGCCCGGCCGGTGGTCACGGCAGCCGTTTCGCAGCCGAGGCCGACTCGTGACTGGCCGCGCGGCAACCGTGTCCTGATCCACTTCCGTCTGCCGGACAGATCAAACCGGCGGACTGGAGGGACTCATGAACGTTAACTGGCGCTACGCCAGCGAGCAAAATAAGAGAAAACTGCTGTCGGCGCTGCTCGGCCTGCTGCTCGCGGGCGGTGTGCTGGCCGGATGCACCGGCGCGGCAACGAGCGGCTCCACGGCCGGTGGAGTGGGCAGCGGGCGTGCGGCCGAGGTGCCGGCGGCGGGTGGTCCGGCCAAGGCGGACAGCAACCCGGCGCCGAAAGAGCAGCCGGTCAACCAGCCCGGGGTGGACCGCAAGCTGATCAGGACTGCGACCCTGGAGATGACCTCGCCCGACGTGATCAAGGTGGCGAACGGCGCCCGGGACGTCGCGGTCGGGCTCGGCGGGTTCGCCGGTCAGGAGGACGTGCGCAACGACGCGGCGACGATCACCTTGCAGGTGCCGTCGAACCAGTTCGACGAGGCGCTGCGGCGGCTCTCCGATCTGGTCACACCGGAGAACCTGCGCTCCCGCGCGACGACCGCGGAGGACGTCACCGAGCAGCTGGTGGACCTGGACAGCCGGATCGCCACCCAGCGGACCAGCGTGGCCCGGGTGCGCGCGCTGATGGACAAGGCGCAGACGGTCAACGAGGTCGTGCAGATCGAGGGCGAGGTGACCCGGCGCGAGGCCGACCTGGAGTCGCTGGAGAAGCGGCGCGAGGCGCTGTCCGGTCAGGTGGCGCTGTCGAAGATCACGGTGAGGGTGGGCAAGAGCGGCGAGACGGCCCCACCGCCGGCCCGGGACGACTCCGGCATCCTCGGCGGGCTCGCCGGCGGCTGGCACGCGTTCCTGACCGCGGGCGGTGTGGTGCTGCGGGTGATCGCGGCGATGCTGCCGTTCCTGGTCGTCTTCGGTGTCCCCGGCTGGTTCGCCCTTCGCTGGTGGCTCCGCAAGCGGCGCCCGGCGCCGCAACCCGCGGAAACCACTGTCTAGACATGGTTCGCGGGGCGGCTCGAGCGAGGGGGGAGTCGCGATCTCGAGCCGCCCCGCGTCAGGCCCGCCGCAACGGAATCCCATGGCGGGGGGCACCCGGGTTCCCGGCGGGGTGCGACCCGGCAGGGGAGACGAGTCGCACTGCTTGCTCTTGCCCGAATCAGGGAGTGCGTGGGAGCTGATTCAGGGGAGCGCTGTCAACCTGTCAGAAGTCGCACAGTTACACAAGGCCACCGCGTGGTCCAGGGAAGCGATGTAGCCCTCCGTAGGTAACAATTCGGTGACGAAGTTGACCTTCAAGTCAACTAAGCGTCGTCCGAGCGATCAGTTCTAACCCGAACGGGCGATAAGCGATTCGGCGTAGCCGTTCTGGCACGCTTGGCCGTATGGCCCTTGGGATCCTGGTACTGCTGCGGCACGGCGAGAGCGTGTGGAACGCCGAGAACCTGTTCACCGGCTGGGTGGACGTCCCCCTGTCCGACCGCGGCGAGCTCGAGGCCGCGCGCGCGGGCGAGCTGCTGCGCGAGTCCGGCACGGTGCCCGACATCGTGCACACCTCCGTGCTGCGCCGCGCCATCTCCACCGCCAACGTCGCGCTGGACGTGGCCGACCGGCACTGGGTCGACGTGCGCCGCAGCTGGCGGCTCAACGAGCGGCATTACGGCGCCCTGCAGGGCAAGAACAAGAAGCAGACCCTGGCGGAGTTCGGCGAGGAGCAGTTCATGCTCTGGCGCCGCTCCTACGACGTGCCACCGCCGCCGATCGAGCCGGGCACCGAGTACAGCCAGGACGGCGACCCGCGCTACGCCACCCTCGGCGACCTGATGCCCGGCACCGAGTGCCTCAAGGACGTCGTCGCCCGGATGCTCCCGTACTGGACCACCTCGATCGTGCCGGACCTGCGTGCCGGCAGGGACGTCCTGCTCGCCGCGCACGGCAACTCGCTGCGCGCCCTGGTCAAGCACCTCGACGGGATCTCCGACGAGGACATCGCCGGCCTCAACATCCCCACCGGCATTCCCCTGGTCTACGAGCTCAGCGACGACCTCGAACCCCGCAAGACCGGCGGCACCTACCTAGACCCCGAGGCCGCCGCGGTTGCCGCCAAAGCCGTCGCCAACCAGGGCCGTGCCTGATTTGCTCGCTCCGCTCGCGTGAGCGGGCCTTGACGCGGTGCCTTCCCTCCTGCGCTGCTCGGTCACTCGCTGGCGCTCGCTCCCTGCGCTGCTCGTCAGTCCAGGCACCGCCGGCCCGCTCGGGCCTCCGGCCCTTTAGACCAGCCCGAGCTCCCGGGCGCGGACGCCGGCCTGGAACCGTGACGTGGCGCCCAGAGCGGACATCAGCTCGGCCACCCGGCGGCGGTAGGTGCGCACCGACAGCGAGAGGGTGCGCGCCGCCGTCTCGTCCTTGCAGCCCGAGCCGAGCAGCTCGAGGATGCGCGGCGCCAGCACGCGGAGCTCGGTCAGCTCCCGGTCGTAGACGTCCAGCTCGGTGGCCGCCCGCCAGGCCGCGTCGAACAGGGAGGCCACCGCGGTCACGACGTCAGGGGCCCACACCACGCTGAAGCTGCGCGGCCCGTGCGCGACGCCCCCCGCCATGATCACCACGCGGCGGTCGATGATGATCGTCTCGTTGATCTCGTCCGGGGTGATCCGCACCTGCGCACCGTGCTGAAAGGCCAGCCGCACGTGCCGGGTGCCGACCGGGTCGAGCAGCACGCCGGGCCGGTAGAGCTTGCGGATCATGAACCCGGGCGGAGTGTCCTGCGGCACCGGGGGCCGGTCCGCGGTGTCCGCCCGCAGGTGCACCCAGGTGTAGAGATCGTTGGCGGCGCAGGAGATCTCGGTCTTCGCCGCCTGGAACAGGTGCCAGGTCCGCTCGTAGAGCTCCTGGTGCCCGCGGATCACCGCGAGCTCGTTCTGGGCTGTCATCACCGCCCAGTCTCGACCCGCGCGCGGACCCGGTCAAAGGTTGGCAACTTGCTGCCACGGCGGGCGTCCGCGGGCCGGTCCCGGCAGGCTGGAGATCATGACGATGAATGTGACCGCGACCGCCGCCGGGCGCTGGGACCTCGGCGGCGACCTTCGGGTGAACCGGATCGGCTACGGCGCGATGCAGCTCGCCGGCGCCGGCGTGTTCGGGCCGCCGAAAGACGAGGAGCAGGCGATCGCGGTGCTGCGCCGGGCCGTCGAGCTCGGGGTGAACCACATCGACACCTCCGACTACTACGGGCCGTTCGTGGTGAACGAGCTGATCCACCGGGCGCTGCACCCGTACCCGGCGGACCTGGTGCTGGTGACCAAGGTCGGGGCCCGGCGCGACGACAAGGGCAACTGGCTGCCGTGGAACTCGCCGGCGGACCTGCGCCAAGCCGTGCACGACAACCTGAAGCGGCTCGGGGTGGACCGGCTCGGCGCGGTCAACCTGCGGATGATGGGCCTGGAGGGACCGGAGGAAGGCCCGATCGAGGAGCAGTTCACCGCGCTCGCCGAGTTGCGCGAGCAGGGGCTGATCCACCACCTCGGGGTGAGCAACGCCACCGCGGCCCAACTGGCCGAGGCCCGCGCGATCGCCCCGGTGGCCTGCGTGCAGAACCTGTACAACGTGACCGCCCGGCAGGACGACGCCATGGTCGACGCCTGCGCCGAGCAGGGTGTCGCCTACGTGCCGTTCTTCCCGCTCGGCGGGTTCCAGCCGATCCAGGCGCAGGTCCTCGAGCAGGTCGCCGCTCGGCACGGGGTCACCAGCCGGCAGCTCGCGCTGGCCTGGCTGCTACACCGGTCACCGGCGATCCTGATCATCCCCGGCACCTCGTCGGTCCAGCACCTCGAGGACAACGTGGCCGTCGGCGCGATTGAGCTGACCGATCAGGATCTGGCCGAGTTGGACACGGTGTCCAAATCAGGGTAAGGGCTCGAAAAGCACTCGCCGGTTCAGCCGGCGGCGGGCACCGGACCGACTCGTCGGGCAGACCTCCGGCCCACCCTCCTCGCCGGTGAGCCCTTACGGGCCGGTGAACGGATCTTGACCTGAAGGCGAACAGGTGTCACGGCCGTCACTAGTGCCGCGCGGTGCTGGCCTTCCAGGCCGTTGACCTGCTTACGATGCGCACGTGACCGACGTGGTCTGGCTGATCCTGTCGATCGGCGCCCTGCTGGTCGGCCTCCTCGCCGGCCTCGTGATCGGATTGGCCCGGCGCCGGCGGGTGGACCGGCCGGCCGGTCCGACCGTCGCCGCGCTGGTGCAGCGGCTGGTGCACTCCTCGCACAACGGGATCGTGGTGCTCAACCACTTCGGCGACGTCGTGCTGCACAACCCGCGCGCGGCCGAGCTCGGCCTGGTGCGCAACCACCGGGTCGACCCGCGCGCCGGGAAGGCCGCCGAGGTGGTGCGGGAGACCGGCGACCCGATGGAGATCGACCTCTCCCCGCTGGCCGCCCGGGGCCGCCAGCCGGAGGCCGTGCTCGGCGAGGTCCGCCCGCTCGGTGACGGGTTCACCGCGGTGGACGCCGCCGACGAGTCGGACGCGGTGCGGCTGGAGGCCACCCGGCGGGACTTCGTGGCCAACGTCAGCCACGAGCTGAAGACCCCGGTCGGCGCCATGGCCCTGCTCGCCGAGGCGGTGCTGGACGCCGCCGACGACCCGCCGGCCGTCAAGCGGTTCACCGCCAAGATCCTGCACGAGGCCACCCGGCTCGGCACCCTGGTCACCGAGCTGATCGCGCTGTCCCGGCTGCAGGGCGCCGAGCGGCTGCCCGAGCTGAACACCGTCGAGGTGGACGCCGTGGTGCGGGAGGCGCTCGGCCGCTCGCGGCTGGCCAGCGAGTCCACCGGGATCAACATCGCCACCGACACCGACAGCTGCCTGCTGGTCGCCGGTGACCGGACGTTGCTGGTCACGGCCCTGTCCAACCTGCTGGAGAACGCGGTCGCCTACTCCCCGCCGGGGAGCCCGGTGTCGGTCAGCCGCCGGCTGGTCGACGGGTTCGTCGAGATCGCGGTGACCGACCGCGGCATCGGCATCGCCGAGGACGAGCAGCAGCGGGTGTTCGAGCGCTTCTACCGGGTCGACCGGGCCCGCTCCCGGGCCACCGGCGGCACCGGGCTCGGCCTCGCCATCGTCAAGCACGTCGCCGCCAACCACGGCGGCGAGGTCAGGCTGTGGAGCAAGCTCGGCACCGGCTCCACGTTCACGCTGCGCCTGCCCGCGCACGGGTTGGTGACCCCGGCCCAGCGCACCACTGGCGCTCCGCCATCGAGCAAAGGAATTGAACACAGCGATCCGGCGGTCCCGGTCGCGTCGACCGATCATGGAGGAGCGTTGTGACCAGGGTGCTCATCGTGGAGGACGAGGAGTCCTTCGCCGACCCGCTCGCCTTCCTGCTGCGCAAGGAGGGGTTCACGGCGGCCGTGGCCGGCACCGGCCAGCAGGCGCTCGAGGAGTTCGACCGCAACGGCGCGGACATCGTGCTGCTCGACCTGATGCTGCCCGGGATGAGCGGCACCGACGTGTGCAAGGCGCTGCGCCAGCGCTCCGCGGTCCCGGTGATCATGGTGACCGCCCGGGACAGCGAGATCGACAAGGTGGTCGGCCTCGAGCTGGGCGCGGACGACTACGTGACCAAGCCGTACTCCGCCCGCGAGCTGATCGCCCGGGTGCGCGCGGTGCTGCGCCGCGGCGGCGAGGCTGGCGACGGCGAGCTGCTGCCCCAGGTGCTCGCCGCCGGCCCGGTCCGGATGGACGTCGAGCGGCACGTGGTGACCGTGGACGGTGCGGAGATCTCCTTACCGCTCAAGGAGTTCGACCTGCTGGAGTACCTGCTGCGCAACGTCGGCCGGGTGCTCACCCGGGGCCAGCTCATCGACCGGGTCTGGGGCGCGGACTACGTCGGCGACACCAAGACCCTTGACGTGCACGTCAAGCGGCTGCGCTCCAAGATCGAACCCGACCCCTCGTCGCCGCGGCACCTGGTCACGGTGCGTGGTCTCGGCTACAAGTTCGAGTCCTGACCCGCGCGCGACAACGGGCAGGTAACGTTTCCTGGGTGCGCCTAGGGGTGCTTGACGTCGGATCGAACACGGTTCACCTGCTCGTGGTGGACGCGCATCGGGGTGCCGCCCCGGTGCCGGCCCGCTCCGAGAAGTCTGTGCTGCGCCTGGCCGAGCGGCTCACCAAGTCCGGCGAGCTGTCCAGGACCGGCGCGGACGAGCTGATCCGGACCGTGGCCGAGGCCCGCGCGTCGGCGGAGAAGCTGGGCTGCGACGACTTCATGGCGTTCGCCACGTCGGCGGTGCGCGAGGCGGACAACTCGGTCAGGGTGCTGGAGCGCGTCCTCGACGAGACCGGCGTCGACCTGCAGGTGCTCTCCGGCGAGGACGAGGCCAGGTTCACGTTCCTGGCCGCCCGGCGCTGGTTCGGCTGGTCGGCCGGGCGGCTGCTGGTGCTGGACATCGGCGGTGGCTCGCTGGAGATCGCCGCGGGCGTGCACGAGACGCCCGACTTCGCCACCTCGCTGCCGTTCGG
Source organism: Actinophytocola sp. (assembly GCF_036002505.1). GTDB lineage: Bacteria > Actinomycetota > Actinomycetes > Mycobacteriales > Pseudonocardiaceae > DASYTH01. Next base: position 43,569 of record NZ_DASYTH010000144.1, read on the forward strand.
GGCCGGCCGGCTGACCCGGACCCGGTTCGCGAACGACCCGCCGACCCGGGGAGAGGTCATCGACGCCGAGGACTGGCTGGCCGACCAGCTCGCCCCGGTGGCCAAGAAGCTGGCCAAGCTCGGTGAGCCGGACCGCGTCGTGGCCACCTCGAAGACGTTCCGGTCGCTGGCCCGGCTCACCGGCGCCGCGCCGTCCTCGGCCGGGCCGCGGGCCCGCCGGGTGCTCACCGAGGCCGGGCTGCGCCAGGTGATCGCGTTCATCTCCCGGATGTCGGCCGCGGACCTGGCCGAACTGGAGGGCGTGAGCCCCAGCCGGGCGCACCAGCTGGTGGCCGGCGCGCTGGTCGCGCGGGCCTCGATGCGGGCACTTTCCCAGCCGGAGGTGGAGATCTGCCCGTGGGCCCTGCGCGAGGGTGTGATCCTCAGGCGGCTGGACCAGACGGACGGTGAGTATCAGACTGTGGTGGATTCGCAATGAGGACGGAGGTCTGCCCGGACGCTGGACGAGGTGACCGGTGTCGGGCACGGTGGAGTCGATGAGTCACGAAGGCGGACCGGAAAGCACGCAGCAGCGAACCGTCGCGGAGCTGCTTGCCATGTACGGCGGCGACACGGGCGAACGCGCCCCTCGCCGCCGGCGCAGACGTGACGACACCGGCGACACCGGGCCGCAGGCGATCATCGAGCGGGTCAACTCGGAGAGCGCGAAGATCGCCCCCATCCGGGACGACCAGCCGCCGCCGACCCGCACCTCGCACCGGCAGCGCCCGGCCAGCCACCACCAGCCGACCGGTGAGCACCGCCCCGTCCAGCCACCACCGCGCGCCGCGGCCACCCCGCCGCCCCGGCCCGCGCCGGCCCCCCCGAAGCCCGCGCCCACCCGGCAGGCCGCGCCGCCGCCCCAGGTGAACGACACCCCCGCGCCACCAAGGCAGGCGCCGCCGGCCCGGCAGCCGGCGCCCCGGGTGAACGACTCGGCCCCCCCGCCGAGCCAGGCGCGGCAGGCTCCCCCGGCGGTCCGGCAGCCCGCGCCGCCGGTGAACGACGCGCCGCCGACCTCCCAGATCCCGGCGATCCTGGACTCTCCCGAGCCCACCCGGCCGGCCCCGCCCACCCGGCGGTCCCGTCCCGCACCGCCGCCCCCGCAGATGCCGTCCGGCACCTTCCCGGCGCCCGCGGCCGGCCCGCAGCAGGGTTCCGGCTACTTCCCGGCCCCGCCCCGCAACGGCAACGTGCCGGAGGCGGCCACCGAGCAGATGCCCCGGATCCCGCCGGCGCCCGGGCGCACCGGCACCGGGTCGCACCCCGTCCCGTTCCCGCCGTCCCGAGCCGGTTTCGGACCGGTGCCGGCCGGTCCCGAGCAGCGCAACGGGCTGGCCCCGGAGCGCTACCCGGACGAGTACCCGGAGCTGGACGAGGACAGCCCCGACGGCGAGTTCGCCGACTACCGTGACTATCCGGACGAGGACGACGTCGAGTCGGACGAGTACGTCGAGGACGACGACCTGGCCGACGAGGACGCCCCGTCGCCCGGCCGGGAGTGGCTGATCATGGCCGGCCAGGTCGCGGTCAGCGTGGTCGGCGGTGCCGCGGTGTGGCTCGGCTTCAACTGGCTCTGGGGCCGGTTCCCGCAGGCCGCCCTGGTCGCCGCGCTCGCCGTGATCGTCGGTCTGGTCTGGATCGTGCGCAGGATCCGGCGCGCCGACGACCTGCAGACCACCGGTCTCGCCGTCCTGGTCGGCCTGTTCGTCACCGTCTCCCCGGCAGCGCTGATCCTGCTGAGTCGGTAAACCCATGCCACCCATCGGCGTGTCCACGGCGTCGGTGTGGCCGCAGACCGCGGCGGCGGGGTTCGTGCTCGCCGCCGAGCTCGGTTACGACGGCGTCGAGGTCATGGTGTGGACCGACCCGATGAGCCAGGACGTCGCGGCACTGCGCCGGGCCGCCCGGCAGTACGGGGTACCGGTCCTGGCCGTGCACGCGCCCTGCCTGCTGATCACCCAGCGGGTCTGGTCGCCGGACCCGGAGGAGCGGCTGCGCCGGTCGGTGCGGGCCGCGGCCGACCTCGGCGCCGGCACCGTGGTGATCCACCCGCCGTTCCGCTGGCAGCGCCGCTACGCCGACGCGTTCCCGGACCTCGTTGCCGAGCTGGAGACGGACAGCGGCATCGCGATCGCGGTGGAGAACATGTTCCCGGTGCGCCGCTTCGGCAGCGAGCTGTCGGCGTTCCGGCCGTCCACCGACCCGACCGACGTCGGCCACCGGCACTACACCCTGGACCTGTCGCACACCTCGGCCTCCGGGGCCGATGCGCTGGAGATGGCCAAACGCATGGGCGACGGCCTCGTCCACGTGCACCTGGCTGACGGCAGCGGCCTGCCGCGCGACGAGCATCTGGTGCCGGGGCGCGGAAATCAGCCGTGTGCGGAGCTGTGCGAGGAGCTCGCCCGCGGCGGCTTCGCCGGCCAGGTGGTCGTGGAGATCAACACCCGCCGGGCCCGCCGCCCGGCGGAGCGCGCGAAAGACCTCGCCGAGGCATTGTTGTTCGCCCGACTGCACCTCGGAACCTGATCACACGCGTCGTACAGTCTGCGCGTGAGCGAGCTTGCGAGCGAACCGTTGAGCACTGCCCGCCGCCGAGGGACGAGGCGGCGGGGTCTCCAGCACCGAGCTTGCGAGGTGATGGGTTGAGCGAGCTTGCGAGCGAACCATTGAGCACTGCCCTGGCGCTGAGCCTGCGAGCGATCTCGTTCCTAGGGATCGCCGCCGACCGAGCTTGCGAGGTGACGCGGTGAACCCGTTGCGCACGCTCATCCTGGCTGCCGCAGGCAACAACACCATCCGGCGGGTTGTGGCCACCGCACCGGTGAGCCGGGACGTGGTGCGCCGGTTCGTGGCCGGGGAGACCACGGCGGACGCGGTCGAGGTGACCAGGAAGCTGGTGCGCGAGGGGCTGACCGTCACGCTGGACCACCTCGGCGAGGACACCACGGACGAGGCGACGGCCGACGCGGTGGTCCGGGCCTACCTCGAGCTGCTCGACGCGCTGGACGAGGGTGGGCTCGCCGAGCGGGCCGAGGTCAGCGTGAAGCTCACCGCGGTCGGCCAGCTGCTCGACGAGAAGCTGGCGCTGGCCAACGCGTCCCGGATCTGCGCGGCCGCGGAGAGCCATGGCACCACGGTCACGCTGGACATGGAGGACCACACCACCACCGACTCCACGTTGCGGATCCTGGCGGAGCTGCGCGGAACCTGGCCGTGGGTGGGCGCGGTGGTGCAGTCGTACCTGCGGCGCACGCTGGACGACAGCCGGCGGCTGGCGGTCGCCGGGTCGCGGGTGCGGCTGTGCAAGGGCGCGTACTTCGAGCCGCCCGAGGTGGCCTTCCCGGACACCCACGAGGTCGACCTGAGCTACGTGCGGTGCGCGCTCGCCCTGCTCTCCGGCGACGGCTACCCGATGTTCGCCACGCACGACCCGCGGCTGGTGCGGCTGGTCGGCGACCGCGCCGCGTTCTACGGCCGCAAGCCCGGCAGCTTCGAGTTCCAGATGCTCTACGGGATCCGGCCGGACGAGCAGCTCCGGCTGGCCCAGCTCGGGCACACGGTCCGGGTTTACGTGCCGTACGGGGCCGAGTGGTACGGCTACCTGATGCGCCGGCTCGCCGAACGCCCGGCCAACACGGCGTTCTTCCTGCGAGCCTTGGCTTCCAGGTCGTGAGCTTGCGCGCGGGGGCACGCACATCCGACGGTTCGACCCACAGGGCAGGATAATGATCATGAGCAGTGTTGCTGGCCAGGGAGACGCACGCGCCCAGGGGGCGGTCACGGCCGGCCCGTTCGCGTCGGCGTCCCGGGTTCGTCCGCTCGGCGACGGCACGTTCACCGCGGAGCTCCCGGCCACCTGGACGGTGCGCGGCCGCCCGCACGGCGGGTTCCTGCTCTCCCTGCTGGCCCGCACCGCCATGGCCACGCACAGCGGCGGCTCCGGCGCCCCCCTGATCGACCCGCTCGCGGTGAGCGCCCAGTTCCTCAACCCGCCCAGCGCCGGCCCGGTCCTGCTGCGCACCGAGCTCCGCAAGTCCGGCCGCCAGGCCACCGTCACCGCCGTCCACCTGGAGCAGCGGGGCAAGAGTTGCGTCGAGGGGGTGGTGACCACCGGCCGCTTACCCAGGGAGCGCGCGGCCTGGTCCGATCTGCCGAACCTGTCCGCCGAGCCCCCGGGCAACGCGGTCGAGGTCGCCGCGCTCCCGCTCGCCTCGGTGTTCAAGCTGACCGCCACCTGCGACATCCGCCTCGACCCCAACGGCGCCGGCTTCCTGCACGGCCACATCGGCGACCCGCTCCGCCTGCGGCTCTGGGTCCGCCCCCGGGCCGAACCGGTCGACGCCCTCTTCGCCATCGTGGCCGGCGACATCAACATGCCCCTGACGTTCAACCTCGGCCGCTTCGGCTGGACCCCCACCGTCCAGATGACCGCCCTGCTCCGCTCCCGCCCCTCGCCGGGCTGGCTCCGCGTCCTCGTCGAGTCCCGTGCCGTCCACGGCCCCTGGTTCGACTCCGACGCCACCGTCATCGACGCCACCGGCCGGCTCATCTGCCAGTCCCGCCAGCTGGCCCTGGCCGCCCTCGCCTGACCGCTCTGGCACGCTCTACGCATGACTGCGAATGGTGAGCGGCCCACGATCGCCGTGCTGGGGGCGGGGAAGATCGGGGAGGCGTTGCTGTCCGGGTTGCTCAGCGCCGGGCGGCGGGTGGACGAGTTGATGTTCACCGAGCGGCATGCCGACCGCGCGGCGGAGATGAGCAAGCGGTACGGCTTGCGCGGGGTCGACGTGGCGACCGCGGCGCACGAGGCGGACGTCCTGGTGGTCGCGGTGAAGCCGCAGGACATCGAGCCGCTGCTGGACGAGCTGGCGCCGGTGATCAGCCCGCCGACGCTGGTGGTCTCGCTGTGCGCGGGGTTGCCGACCGCGCTGTACGAGCGGCGGCTGCCGGCGGGAGTGCCGGTGGTGCGGGTCATGCCGAACACCCCGGCCGTCGTGGGGCAGGCGATGAGCGCGATCTCGCCGGGCGGGCACGCCGGGCCGGAGCACCTGGACATCGTGGAGCACGTGCTGGAGGCGGTCGGCAAGGTGGTGCGGGTGCCGGAGTCGCAGCAGGACGCGGTGACGGCGCTCTCCGGGTCCGGGCCGGCCTACTTCTTCTACCTGGTCGAGGCCATGATCGACGCCGGCATCCTGCTCGGGCTGCCGCGGGCGGTGGCGGAGAAGCTGATCATCCAGTCGGCGGTGGGGGCGGCCACGATGCTCGCCGAGACCGGGGAGCACCCGGTGATCCTGCGGGAGGCGGTCACCTCGCCGGCCGGGACCACCATCATGGCCATCCGTGAGCTGGAGAAACACGGCGTGCGGGCGGCCCTGCTGGCCGCCATCGAGGCGGCCCGCGACCGCTCCGAGGAACTAGGCCGCCAGCACCGCCTCGACTGAGCGAGACCGTGGCTCATCGCGCAGGATCTGGGTCCGCCCCTGCCAACCGCACCTCAGGGGACCGTGACGGCACCCAGCCACGGCTCACCCGCCAACCGCACCATCGGCTGGAACGCAACCGCATCAAGAATTCCGGAGAGGCGGTACTGTCGCATCAGTCACAGGTGTCACGCTACCCTCTGGAGAAGCACGTGCGTGTCCGTTCCGCCGGTGGGGAAGCCGGTGGCGCGACACGTGTCACGAAGGACGCGGTGACTCATGCCGGCGAAGAAGAGGGACCTGGACGCCCCAGGGGTTGCCCAGGTGCAGTTTCTGACCGTGGCCGAGGTGGCCGCGATGATGCGGGTGTCCAAGATGACCGTGTACCGCCTGGTGCACAACGGTGAGCTTCCCGCGGTCCGGGTCGGCAAGTCGTTCCGGGTGCCGGAGAAGGCCGTGCACGCCTACCTGGAGGGCGCCTACTTCGACGCCGGCTGAGCCGCCTGCAAGCCTGATCCGCGGCACCGGTATTCTTGACGATCGTTGTGCCTGGTGCCTTCGCACGCCGCCCAGTGGTCGCTGCCCGCACCGGAGCTCAAGCCGTGTGACGACCACTGACAACAGCGAAGGATCCGCATGGGTTCGGTCATCAAAAAGCGCCGCAAGCGCATGTCGAAGAAGAAGCACCGCAAGTTGCTGCGGAAGACGCGGGTTCAGCGGCGCAAGCTGAAGAAGTAGTATGACCTGCGTTAATAGCGTGTTGCCGAGGGTATCTTGATCACCGGACGCGGGTAGAGTCGCGTATCTCAACGGCTGATCCCTAAGGACCACAAGACCACATGACCCCCAACGTCGTCCTGGTGACCGGCGTTGGCGGCACTCTCGGTGGCACCCTGGCCGCACGGCTCGCCGCCAACCCGGACATCGAACGAGTCCTCGGCGTGGACACCACGCCGCCGGCGAAGGATGCCCGCGGGCGCGTCGAGTTCGTGCGCCTGGACATCCGCCACCCGATGATCGCCAAGATCATCTCCTCGGCCGGGGTGGACACGGTGGTGCACGCGTCGACCCTGGTGAACCCGCCGGGACCGGCGCGCCGCAGCCACCTCAAGGAGATGAACGTCATCGGCACCATGCAGCTGCTGGCCGCCTGCCAGCGGTCCCGCACGGTGCGCAAGCTCGTGGTGAAGTCCACCGCGGCGGTGTATGGCGCGGGCTCCCGGGCGCCGGCCGTGTTCGCCGAGGACGACCCGCCGGCGGAGATCGCCACCAGCGGGTACGCCAAGGACGCCGTCGAGGTCGAGGGCTACGTCCGCGGGTTCAGCCGGCGCCGGCCCGACGCCGTGGTCACCACGCTGAGGCTCGCCAACGTGATCGGTCCGGGTGTGGACACCGTCATGACCCGGTACTTCGCCCTGCCGGTGGTGCCGACCGTGTTCGGCTTCGACGCCCGGATGCAGCTGCTGCACGTCGACGACGCGCTGGCGGTGCTGGAGCGGGCGGCGGTGCACGACCTGCCCGGTGTCTACAACGCCGGCGGCGACGGCGTGCTCATGCTGTCCCAGGCGATCCGCAAGGCCGGCCGGGTCCCGCTGCCGCTGCTCCGCTCGGCCATCCCGGCGATGGCGACGCTGTTCCGCGGCGGCCGTCCGGTGGACTTCTCACCGGACCAGGTGCAGTTCCTCAACTACGGCCGGGTGCTCGACACCAGCCGGTTGAAGACCGCGTTCGGATACCCGCCGCGGTGGACCACGGCGGCGGCGTTCGACGACTACGTGCTCGGCCGAGGCTGAGGCCGGCGCACCCGAACAACGCCATCAAGGCTCAGAGCTGAGCGCCAACACAGGGGAGTCTGGAAGGTAGCGCAGCATGCCACAAGCACAGGTGATCCCGCTGCAGCGCGCGGATCGCCGGCCCAACACCATCACGGCCCCGGCGAAGGGCGCCGTCCCCCGGCGCGCCCCGGCCAGACCCACGCAACCGGCCGAGCCCATCCCGCTGCACCCGCGCCGCGAACCGGCCGGCGTCGAGGGTTTCCAGCACCGGATCGCCGACCTGGCCGGTTTCCTGCGCCGGCGGGTCACCGGCGACTACCCGGTCGACGAGTTCGGCTTCGACCAGGAGCTCACCGACCGCGTCCTGCTGCCCCTGCTCCGCCCGCTCTACCAGCACTGGTTCCGGGTCGAGGTGACCGGCGCCGAGCACCTCCCGCTGACCGGCGGCGCGCTCGTGGTCTGCAACCACGCCGGCACCCTGCCGCTCGACGCCGTGATGACCGCCGTCGCCGTACACGACACCCACCCGCGCCACCGCCACCTCCGGATGCTCGGCGCCGACCTCGTGTTCCAGGTGCCGCTCCTCGGCGCGCTGGCCCGCCGCTCCGGCCAGACTCTGGCCTGCCACCCCGACGCCGAACGCCTGCTCAACGCCGGCGAACTGGTCGGCGTGTGGCCCGAAGGCTTCAAGGGCATCGGAAAGCCGTTCCGGGACCGCTACAAGCTGCAGCGCTTCGGCCGCGGCGGCTTCGTCGCGGCCGCGATGCGCTCCGGCGTGCCGATCATCCCGTGCGCCATCGTCGGCGCCGAGGAGATCTACCCCAAGATCGCCGACCTGCGCCCGGTCGCCCGCCTGCTCGGCCTGCCCTACTTCCCCATCACCCCGCTCTTCCCCCTCCTCGGCCCCCTCGGCGCGATCCCGCTCCCCTCCAAGTGGCACATCGAGTTCGGCGCCCCCCTCCACCCCGACCCGGCCGCCGCCGAAGACGACCCCATGTTCGTCTTCAACACCACCGACCAGATCCGCGAAACCATCCAGCAAACCCTCTACAAACTCCTCGCCCAGCGCCGCAACCCGTTCCTCGGCTAACCCGACGTTGCTGTGACTCTGGACCGAGCGCGACGAAGGCGTCCTTCCTCGCGCCCAGGGTGACCAAGGACGCCTTCGCCGCACTACCTCCGCACCCCTGCCGTGGACTCATTCCCTTGCGCCAGAACATGATCGTTGTTTGTGGGCGTTCACGCTCATATGCGAACGGGAACGCCCACTTCTGGCGATCATGAACGATTTCTCGGCGTGTTGAATCAGCGAGGCGGGCTACGCGTTCTCTCGTTTGCGGTAGGCGAGGCCGACAGCCACCGCTCCGGCTACGGCGCCGGCGCCCAGGACTGACGGGACGCCGATCTTGGCGGCTTTGCGGCCGGTGCGGAAGTCGCGGATCTCCCAGCTGCGTTTGCGGGCGACCTCGCGCAGGCCGCTGTCGGGGTTGACGGCGACGGCCGTGCCGACCACGGAGAGCATGGGGACGTCGTTGGCGGAGTCGGAGTAGGCCGTGCAGCGGCGCAGGTCGAGGCCTTCGCGGGCGGCGAGGGCGCGGACCGCGTGGGCCTTGGCCGGGCCGTGCAGCATCTCGCCGACGAGGCGGCCGGTGTAGACGCCGTCCTCGTGCTCGGCGACGGTGCCGAGGGCGCCGGTGAGGCCCAGGCGCCGGGCGATGATCGTGGCCAGTTCCACCGGGGTGGCGGTGACCAGCCAGACCCGCTGCCCGGCGTCGAGGTGCATCTGGGCGAGCGCCCGGGTGCCGGGCCAGATCTTGTCGGCCATCAGCTCGTCGTAGATCTCCTCGCCGAGGATGTTGAGCTCGTCCACGGTATGACCGGCCACAAAGGACAGGGCCTGCTCGCGGCTGGCCCGGATGCCGTCCTGGCTCTCCTTGCCGGCCACCCGGAACTTGACCTGCTGCAGGGCGAAGCGGGCCAGGTCGGAGTTGGTGAAGAACTTCCGCGCGGCCAGCCCGCGGGCGAAGTGGAAGATCGACGCGCCCATCATCATCGTGTTGTCGACGTCGAAGAAGGCCGCGGCGGTCAGGTCGAGCGGCACCGGCTTCGCGTCCTCGGCCGGCTCGGGGAGCTCCATCGTGACCGCGGCCTCGGCCGACGCCGCACCAGCCAGCTCGGCCAGCCGCTCGAGCTCGTGGACCTTCCTCTCGTCCTGCCGACGGGACACCGCATTCGCCTCCGGGTTCGACCAGCGCCTGGGCCAAGGGTAGCGATCGGTGCCGGCTAGCTCCCGATGCGAACCCCGGGCAGGCCGGGGGCCAGCGGGGGCACCTCGATGGTGGGCAGCGGCAGCGGAAGGGTGATCGTCGGCGACTGGGTGCCGGTGGAGCCGGACGGGGTCGAGGTCGTCGGCAGGATGCCCGGGAGGGCCCCGGGTGCGCCGCTCGGCGCCGGCTGACCGGGTGCCGGGGTCTGGGATTGGGCCTGCGGTGCGCCCGGTGGCGTGGTCAGGGTCTGGCCGGGGAGCGGCTGCTGGCGGGTGTTGCCGGCGTTGGGCGCGGTCTGGGCCGGCGAAGGGGCGCCGGGGATGCGCTCGCAGACGCCGGTGGCCGGCAGCGCGCCGATGTCGTCGAACGAGCCGGTGGTGATCTGGTAGCACTGCATGCGGGCGAGCAGCGCGTCCGCCCGGCCGGAGATCTTGGTCAGCAGGTCGAGCGAGGCGCTCTCCCGGCTGCGGGCCGAGCCGGGCAGCCTCGGGGCCACCGCGGAAAGCCGGGTGTCCTGCTGCTTCGCCCAGTCCCGCAACGACTCCAGCTGCCGGCCGTCGTTGCGGGTGGCCAGCGCGATGAGCTGGCGGGAACCGGCGGCGGCGTCGTTGTCGAAGTCGCTGAGCGCGGTGAGGTAGCCGCCGACCGGTGCGTCGGCCGGGTTGGCGTAGCGCTGCGCCAGCGTCTCGATCTCGGTCACCCGGGACGCGGCGAACTCCAGGTGCTTCAGCGCCTTCGGCTCGTCGCCGAAGGTGAGCCCGAGCGAGGCCGCCTCGGCGGTGCGTTTGACGCCGTAGAGCGTGTCGCCCGGCAGCGCGTCCCTGGCCAGCAGCAGGCTCATTCCGGTGAGCGAGAGCACCAGGGCGAGCAGCGCGACCGCGGCGATCGCGAACCGCGCGCGGGCCCCGGTGCCGGCTCTCGGTGGGTCGCCGGGGCGGGCAGTTCCCCGGCCGGCCCCGGCGGGCCGGGTACGCGGTAACCGCCTACGCCGGCCGGGCGCCGTGTGCCGTTCCGCGACCGTGGTCGTGTGGCCGGAGGTGGTGGTGGGCAGCCCGGCCAGGATCCGCTCCCGCATGCGGTCCCTCGCCCGCGCGTCGGGCGCGGTCAGCGGGGCGAGGCCGCGCACGAGGTGGACGATGGTGCGTTCGTCCACCTCTCTCGGGCCGTCCGGCCCGGGCGATCCAGTTCCGCTGTCCACCATCTGCTCCGGCTTGTTGATCCACGTAGCGGATCTCGCACTGTGAAAAACGATTGGCTCTCTACCAAGTTACGGACCGTGCGTCACCTCAGTTCCGCCGGGAGGAGCTGGGCGAGCCGGCGCACCGCCCGGTGCTGCAACGCCTTCACCGCGCCCTCGTTGCGGTTCATGATCTCCGCGGTCTCGGCCACCGACAGGCCCTGCAGGAACCGCAGCACGATGCACTCCCGCTGGTCGTCGCCGAGCTGCCCGACGCACTCCAGCAGGGCGGCGTTGGTGACCTTGGACATGACCTGCTGCTCCGGGCCGGACTCGACACGCTGCGAGTCGACCTCGGCGGTGGCGATCTCGAGCCGGAACCGGCTGGATTTGACGTGGTCGAGCACCAGGTTGCGGGCGATGGTGACGAACCAGGCGCCGACGTCGCGGCCCTGGTAGCTGACCGAGGTGATCCGGCGCAGCGCGCGCAGGAACGTCTCGCTGGTCACGTCCTCGGCGAGCTCGCGGTCACCGACCCGGAACAGCACGTAGCGGAACACCACGTCCACGTAGCGGTCGTAGAGCTGGGCGAATGCCGAGGTGTCCCCGCGCTGCGCGGCGTGCACCAGAGCCCAGGACTCGCCGGGATCACGGGCCTCTGGCACGGTCGTCACCGTATCGATGTCGTGCACCTGCACGTGCACCGAGGTTTCCGAGGGCATGGGCGCGCCCGACCGCGCCTGACGTGTCATGGGGTGGCCGCACCCCTGCACCGCCGCGGCGATGTCGTTGGTGAGGCCATCGCCACTCCTCGTCGGTCCCCGGGTGATCGCACCACCACTCGGAGCCGTTAGGCAGCATACGTGTGTTGTTACTGCTAGGTAGGTAGATGTTCAGTGAGCCCTGGTCACCAGGACGCCACAGGTACTCCAATCATGACGCCGGTAACCCATGACACACTTCGGCCCTGCGACGACAAGCATTACGCAGAAAGAGGTCCCGATGGTCGAAGCGCGCACCGGCAACGTCGCCGACCTGGTCGCCGCGGCGGCCACCGCGGTGCCCGAGCACCTCGCGCTGGTGGATCATGCCGCCGGACACGAGTTGACCTGGCGGCAGGTGGACGGCGCGGTCAGCGCGTTCGCCGCGCGGCTGCTGGAGTCCGGTGTGGAGGCCGGCGACCGGGTGGCGATGGTGCTGCCTGGCGGGGCTGCGTTCGTGGTCACGCTGTTCGGCGTGCTGCGGGCCGGCGCGGTGGCGGTGCCGCTGAGCGTGGAGTCGCCGGAGCCGGAGCTGCGCCGGGTGCTGACCGACAGCGGGGTGCGACTGCTGGTCGGTTCGGGCCCCGAAAGCGCCGGGGTGACCGCGGTGGCGGCGCCGGAGCTCGACGTGGCGGCCGCCGAGGCGCCGGCCGGAATCACCCGGGCGGGTGAGGGCCTCGCGGTGCTCTGCTACACCTCCGGAACCGCCGGTGTGCCCCGCGGCGTGATGCTCTCGCACCGGGCGCTGCTGGCCAACGTCGAGCAGTGTGCGGCGCTGCGGCCGGCGCCGGTCAACGCCACCGACCGGGTGCTGCTCGCGGTGCCGCTGTTCCACCTCTACGGGCTGGGGCCGGGCTTGCTGCAGGTGGCCGCGGCCGGGGCGACCGCGGTCCTGATGGACAAGTTCTCCACCGAGCGGGCGCTGGAGCTGTGCGAACGGCACCGGGTGACCGCGATGGTCGGGGTGCCGCCGATGTACCAGGCGTTCGCCGGGGTGGATGCCGAGCGGCTGGCGGGCGCGCTGGCCAGCATGCGGCTGCTCACCTCGGGGGCGGCGCCGCTGCCCGGGCCGGTGCTGGGCGCGATCCGGCAGGCGACCGGGCTCGCCGTGTTCGAGGGCTACGGGCTCACCGAGACCGGGCCGGTGCTCACGTCCACGCTGGTCGGCGGGGTCGCCAAGGCCGGCTCGGTGGGGCGGCCGATCCCCGGGGTGGAGCTGCGCCTGGTGGACAGCGACGGTACGCCGGTCGCCGCGGTGGACGACCCGGACGAGCTCATGGACGAGCCGGACGGGGACAGCGAGACCGGTCTGGTGTCGGTGCGCGGGGCGAACCTGTTCAGCGGGTACTGGCCGGACGGGGCGGGCGGGCCGGACAAGGAGGGCTGGTTCCGCACCGGCGACGTCGGTTACCTGGACGCCGACGGCGACCTGCACCTGGTGGACCGGGCCAACGACCTGATCATCGTCAACGGCTTCAACGTGTACCCGCACGAGGTGGAGCGGGTGCTCGGCGAGCTGGACGGGGTGGCCGAGTCGGCCGCGGTCGGGGTGCCGGACGAGCGCACCGGCGAGCGGGTCAAGGCCGTCGTGGTGCTGCGCCCGGGGGCGGCGCTCACCGAGGAGGCGGTCCGCGAGCACTGCGAGAAGAGACTCGCGAAGTTCAAGGTGCCGGGCGTCGTGGAGTTCGTCGACGCGCTGCCGCACTCGGTCACCGGCAAGCTCCGGAGGGCCAGCCTGCGCGGGATGCTGGCATGAAGCTTGCGGAATGCCAGCCGAGGGAGTTGGCCCACCGCGACGACGGCAGGCCGAGGAACGAGGTCTGCCCGAGGAGCGGTCCGGTGACCGAGCAGCCAAGGCGACCCACGACCATGGCCAACATTCCCGAGGTGGAGAGCACGGCATGAAGGTCACCGTGATGAGCCGCCGCGACTGCCACGCGTGCGCGGCGGCCGAGGCGGACGTCCGGCGGATCTGCGGTGAGCTGGGTGTGGCGTGGACCGTCGAGGACGTGGACGGCGATCCGGAGTGGCGCGGTGAGTACGGCGACCGGGTGCCGGTGATCCTGATCGACGGCGTCGAGCACGGGTACTGGCGGGTCGAGGAGGAGCGGTTCCGGGCGGCGCTCGGTGGGGGAATGCGATGAAGGCGGCCTTCCTAACGCCCAGTGCGAGGAAGGCCCCCTTCATCGCACTCCACGAGGTAAGCACTCGGTAACCCGGATTCGGTTGAACCTTGGCGCCGTTTGCCACGAAATAGAGGTGTGGACACCACCGAACGCATCGTGGAAACCCCGGACGCCGAGCCGGCGGCGCAGCTCTCCCGGCCGGTCGCGGTGTTGGTCGGCGTGCTCTCGGTGGCCGCCGCGCTCGCCGCGGGGCACCTGGTGGCCGGGTTCATCGACCCGCCCGCCTCGCCGCTGCTCGCCGTCGGCAACACCGCGATCGACCTGACTCCGCTGCCGCTCAAGGATTTCGCGGTCCGCACGTTCGGCGTCTACGACAAGGTGGTGCTGCTGCTGGGCATGGGCGTGGTGCTGGTCATCGTGGCCGCCGTGGCCGGGCTGCTGTCCCGGCGCCGCCCGCTGCCCGGGGAGATACTGGCCGCGACCGTCGGGCTGCTCGGCTTCCTGGCCGTGCTGAACCGCCCGGACGTCGGCCAGCTCGGCATCATCGCCCCGCTGGCCAGCGTCGTCGCCGGCGTGCTGACGTTCCGCTGGCTGCACGGGTTGGCGCTGCCCCGGCCGGACATCTCGGATCAGCAGGTGGACCGGTCGCGGCGGCGGTTCCTGCGCACGTCCGCGGGCGTCGCGGTGGGGGCGGGGGTGCTCGGCGGGAGTGGCCAGCTCCTGGCCACGCGGGTCGACGTGGAGGAGTCGCGGGCCGCGGTCGGCGCGGTGACCCCGGCCGAGCCGCTCCCGCCGGTCCCGGCCGGCTCCGACTTCGCGGCCGACGGCACGCCGCGGTTCATCACCGGCAACCGTGACTTCTACCGGGTGGACACCGCGCTCACCACGCCCCGGCTGCGCGCCGACGACTGGCACTTGAAGATCCATGGCTTGGTGGACAAGGAGATCAGCTTCAGCTTCAGCGACATCCGGAACCGCGCGCTGGTCGAGCGCCCGGTCACGCTGACCTGCGTGTCCAACGAGGTGGGCGGCGAGTACATCTCCACGGCCAACTGGGTCGGCGTGCCGATCCGCGACCTGCTCCGCGAAGCCGGCGTCAAACCCGGCTCCGACCAGCTGTTCTCCACCAGCGTCGACGGTTTCACCGCGGGCACTCCGGTGGACGCGCTGCTCGACCCGAACCGCGAGGCGCTGCTGGCCATCGGGATGAACGGCGAGCCGCTGCTGGTCGAGCACGGCTTCCCGGCGCGGATGGTGGTGCCCGGGCTGTACGGCTACATCTCGGCCACCAAGTGGGTGGTCGACTGGGAGCTCACCCGGTTCGACGCCAAGGAGGGCTACTGGATTCCGCGGGGCTGGGCGGCGAAGGCCCCGATCAAGACCCAGTCGCGGATCGACCGCCCCGGCGGGTTCGACACCGTCCCGGCCGGCGGCGTGATCGTGGCCGGCATCGCCTGGGCCCAGCACGTCGGCGTCGACAAGGTCGAGGTCCGGATGGACGAGGGCGAGTGGCGCCCGGCCCAGCTCGCCACCGAGGTCAGCGTCGACACCTGGCGCATGTGGCGGGTGCGGTTCGACGTCCCCAAGGGCGAGCACAAGTTCGAGGTCCGCGCCACCGACCGCACCGGCTACACCCAGACCGACCAGCGCGCCCGGCCCGACCCCGACGGCGCCACCGGCTGGCACTCCGTCGTGTTCACCGCGAGTTGACGGCCAGCGGGGCGCAGGGGCCGTTGTGGGCCTGGGTGGGCTGCGCGCGGCTTGTCGGGGCCGGTCGGGTCGCGTTGGCGAGCGGCGGTGTCGAGGAGCGCGGCTTTTAAAGATGGCTTGGGAAGGCGGGTGGGCGGCCGGGTCGGTCGGGTGCCGGTCTGCGCGCGGGGGGCGATTGCCGGACCGTGGTCTTGGGATTCAAGATCGCTGTTGGGTGTGGCTCTGCTGGAGGGGGTTACCGGTCGTTGGCCGGCTGGCGGCGGCTCGGAGCCTGATGTCCTGAAGGGACCCTTCCTGTCATGGAACGTCCTGAAGGCGTCCTTCAGGACGCTGGCCTGATCAAGATCCACAACTCCCTCCGAGGGAGCCGCACCCGACAGCGATCTTCAACCTCCTGTCCCCACTCGTGCCACCCCCGCCTCACCAGTCCCGCCCGCCGGGCCGCGCAGCGGCGCCGGCTTGGTCCTCGACACCGCCGGCCGGGCACCGCAACTCCACCACCCCGCCGGCCATCCCCGTCCTTGCCCTCTTTGCACCCAGCCACTCCGCCAACCGCCGCCCGGTTGTCCTCCCATGGGTTTCCCGAGCCTCCATTCCTGCTCAAGCGGGGCGTTGTGTGCTTGGTACATGGCCCTGGCCGGCGACTTTGTGCATGTGTTCACAAGCAGCTACCGTGTTCACACATCCCAGATGCAGAGTCTGTCGAGGAGAACCGGCGTGGCGCAGCGTGGCCAACGTGATGGGGTCGGGCGTACTGCCCCGACACCGAGTGACGCGGAGACCACGACGCCGATGCCGGCCGTGACCGACGGGGTCGGGTTCGATCCGACGGTGCCCGCCGCGCGGGACCGGGCGAGGGCGATTCCGGAGGCCGCGGTGGCGCGGCTCGCGGTGTACCTGCGGGTGCTGTCCGGCATGCAGGAGCAGGGCGTCGGCTCGGTGTCCAGCGAGGAGCTCGCCGCGGCGGCCGGGGTGAACTCGGCCAAGCTGCGCAAGGATCTGTCCTACATCGGCTCGTACGGCACGCGCGGTGTGGGGTACGAGGTCGAGGTGCTGATCGACCAGATCGAACGGATCCTCGGCCTGACCCGTAGACACAGTGTGGCGGTCGTGGGGATCGGAAACCTGGGGCACGCGCTGGCCAACTACGGCGGGTTCCCCGGGCGTGGGTTCCCGGTGACGGCGCTGTTCGACGTGGACGCCGACCTGATCGGGATCCCGGTGGGCGGCCTGCCGGTCAACCACATCGACGACATCGCGCGGGTCTGCACCGAACGTGAAGTTTCCATTGGGGTTATTGCCACCCCGCCGGCCGCCGCACAGGCTGTGTGCGACCGGTTGGTGGAAGGCGGCGTGGAGTGCATCCTGAACTTCGCGCCGGTGGTTCTGCAGGTCCCGGACACCGTCGAGGTCCGCAAGGTCGATCTCGCGGTTGAGCTGCAGATCCTGTCCTTCCATGTGGCCCGCAGGGCAGACGGCGCCGCGCCAACCCCACCACAGGTCAACGGGGTGGCGCCGGTGCTCGACCGCGGGATGGACGGGGTGGTGGTCTCATGAGCGAGCTTGCGAGCGAATCGTTGAGCACTGCACCGCCGCCGAGCCTGCGAGGCGGCGGGGCTAGCCGTCTCCGAGCTTGCGAGGTGACGGCCTGATGAGCGTGTTGGCGGTTGGCCTGTCGCATCGGACGGCCGATCTGCGTGTGCTGGAGCGGGCCACGGTGCCCGCCGACGAGGCCGGGAAGCTGCTCGACGAGCTGCTGCGCTGTGACTCGGTCGCCGAGGTCGTGCTGATCTCCACCTGCAACCGGGTCGAGGTGTACGCGGTGGTGGAGGCCTTCCACGCCGGCCTCGCCGAGATCGTCGTGGTGCTGGCCCGGCACGCCGGCATCGACACCGCGTCGGTGTACCAGCACCTGTACGTGCACTACGCCGGGGCCGCGGCGGAGCACCTGTTCACCGTGGCCGCCGGGCTGGACTCGATGGTGGTCGGCGAGGCGCAGATCCTCGGCCAGGTGCGGGCCGCCTACAACACCGCACGCACGGCCGGGACCGTCGGCCGGACCCTGCACGAGCTGATCCAGCAGGCGCTGCGGGTCGGCAAGCGGGTGTACGCCGAGACCGGGCTGGACCAGGCCGGCCGCTCGGTGGTGGCCGAGGCGCTGGCCGACGCCGGGGCGGCGCTGGGCGGGCTGGCCGGCAAGCGGGCCCTGATCGTCGGCGCCGGCTCGATGGGCGCGCTGAGCGCGGCGGCGCTGCGCCGGGCGGGCATCGGCGAGGTCGTCATCGCCAACCGCAGCACGGACAACGGCGCGCGGCTGGCGGAGTCGCTGCGGGAGCAGGGCGTGCCGGCGACCGCGGTCGGGCTGACCGGGCTGGCCGAGCGGATCGCCGCGGCGGACGTGGTGGTGTCCTGCACCGGCGCGGCCGGAACCGTGATCGTGGACGCCATGGTGGCGGCGCGGCCGGCGCAGCGCCCGCTGGTGGTTTGCGACCTCGGCCTGCCGCGGGACGTGAGCCTCGGGGTGGCCGCGGTTCCCGGGGTGACGGTCGTCGACCTGGAGAGCC
>NZ_DASYTH010000145.1:0-14109 GCF_036002505.1 Actinophytocola sp.
GCCGCGGCACCGCCGCACGGAGGTGGCTCGGCCAGCGGTTGGGCGAGCTCGGGGCCACGGTTAGCGCTGCGCCGTTTCCGGTCCGGTCGGTGCCGGAGGTGTACGCGCTGCCGACCGTCCGGTGGTGCGACAGCCTGTCACCACGAACCTGACGTTCGGCCGCCACGTGGCGGTGCCCTCCGCCTCCGTCGACCAACCCGTGGCCCGGCGCGGTGGTCGCGCTCGCCCGCCTCGTCGTGGCCACCGTCTGGTTCCTCGCCACGTCGACCGCTAGACTTCCATCGCCGATCGGCGATTAACGATGATGGTGGTGAGTGGCGATGGCCGACCTGTTGGACCGGGAGGTGGCACAGCGCTATGCATCCTGGTTCCGGGCGTTGGCGGACCCGAGTCGGGTGCAGATCGTGGCGTACCTGGCCCGCCAGGCCCGACCAATGGCTGTGGGGGAAATCGTCGCTGCGGTCGGGCTGGCCCAATCCACCGTGTCGCAGCACCTCAAGATCCTCGCCGAGGTGCGGTTCGTCTTGGCCGAGCCGGTCGGCAACGCCCGGCACTACCGGATCAATGACAACTGCATCACGTGCTTCCCGTCCGCCGCCGACGTGGTCATGGGCAAACCCGCCCCAGCGGTCGCGGAGGTGTGCTCGTGAAGATCCGCCCCATGTGCGAGACCGACGCGGACGCGGTGCTACGCATCTACCAGGCCGGCCTCGATAGCGGCGACGCTAGCTTCGAGACCACCGCGCCGCGGTGGGCGGCGTTCGACGCCGGCAAACTGCCCGACCACCGGTACGTCGCCGTAGACGAGGACAGCGGTGGCGTGCTTGGTTGGGTCGCCGTCTCGGCGGTGTCCACCCGCTGCGTCTACGCGGGAGTGGTCGAGCACTCCGTGTACGTCGACCCGGCCGCGCAGCGGCGCGGCGCGGGCCGGGCGCTGCTTTACGCACTGATCGTGTCGACGGAGGTGGCCGGGATCTGGACCATCCAGTCCGGCATCTTCCCGGAGAACACCGCCAGCGTCGCCCTGCACCATCGCGCCGGGTTCCGCGTGGTAGGTGTCCGTGAGCGGATCGGCCGGCACGAATGCCTCGGCAACCGGTGTTCATCGAGCGCCGCAGCTGGTGCACTGACCCGTTTCCGCGCCCCCGCGTCAAGTGACGCACCCGACCGTTTGATTCGACATTGATCGAGACAGGAGTTCTGTTGTGGACAGTCGTGTGGACGGCCTGCCGGTCGTCGTTATCGGCGCCGGCCCGGTCGGGTTGGCCGCCGCCGCGCACCTGCACGAGCGCGGCCTGCCCTTCGTGGTCCTCGAAGCCGGGGACGGGCCGGCAGCCGCGGTGCGGCAGTGGGGGCACGTGCGGTTGTTCTCCCCGTGGCGGTACAACGTCGACCAGGCCGCTCGCCGGCTGCTTGCCGAGGCCGGTTGGGTCGAGCCGGACCCCGAGGTGCTGCCCAGCGGGGCGCAGCTCGCTGCCGACTACCTGCGGCCCCTAGCCGACCTCCCGGCACTCAAGCCGGACGTCCGGTACGGGGCACGAGTGGTCGCGATCACCCGCGACGGCCTCGACAGGGTACGGACCGCCGAACGGGAAGCCGCCCCGTTCCTGGTCCGCCTCGCCGACGGCGAGGAGCTGCTGGCCCGGGCGGTGATCGACGCCTCCGGCACCTGGGGAATCCCGAACTGGATCGGCGGCTCGGGCATCCCCGCCCACGGCGAAACCACCGCCGCGCGGTATATCGAGCAGGCCCTGCCCGATGTGCTCGGCGCCGACCGGCACCGGTTCGCCGGCAGGCGCACCCTCGTGGTCGGCGGCGGCCACTCGGCCGCAACCACCCTGCTGTCCCTCGCAGAATTGGCCACGCAGGGGCCCGGCACGACCGTGGTCTGGGCGATCCGGCCGACCAGCCCGGTCCGCAGCTACGGCGGACAGACCGCCGACGCGCTGCCGGCCCGGGGCGCGATCGGCACCCGGCTACGCGAACACGTCGAAGCCGGCGCGATCGAACTGCTCACCGGCTTCTCGGTACACGCCATCACTCCCACCCCGGATGGGCGGGTGTCGGTGTCGGACCGCACCGGGCGCGCGGTCACGGCTGACCGGATCGTGTCCGCCACCGGGTTCCGTCCCGACCACGCCATCACCGCCGAGCTGCGCCTGGACCTGGACCCGGTCCTCGGGTCCACTCGAGCCCTGGCCCCGCTGATCGACCCCAACGAGCACTCCTGCGGCACCGTCCCCCCACATGGGGTCGACGAACTGGCGCACCCAGAGCCCGGGTACTACGCCATCGGAGTCAAGTCCTACGGCCGGGCGCCCACGTTCCTCGTGACCACCGGGTACGAGCAGGCCCGTTCCGTCGTCGCCGCCCTCGCTGGGGACTGGGCCGCTGCGCGGGACGTGCAGCTCGACCTGCCCGAGACCGGGGTGTGCAGCAGCAACGTGCCCCTGGACGCGGACCGGATCGACGGCAGCGGCGGCTGCTGCGCCACCTCTACGGCCGAGTCGCCGGTGCCGGCCGGCCGAGGGCTGGCCACCGGCATCGCGGGTGGCCTGCCATCCGCGCCGCTGACCCTGCTGCCCGTGGCCGGCGACGGCTCCGGTGAGCCGTCCGGCGGCTGAGCGGCGACCCGTGGTGACCCGAACCACGCGGGTGGTCGCCGGCCGTCGGACCGGCGACCACCCGCAGCGTTCCGGACACGCGAACGGATGGCCGATCGTGGCTGCCCTCGCCGTCACCCAGACCGTCGGGTACGGCGTGCTGTACTACGCCTTCGCCGTTCTGCTCCTACCGATGGCCCGCTCGCTGCACGCCGCACCGGCGACGGTGACGGGGGCGCTGACCGCCTCCGTGCTCGCCGGTGCCGTGATGGCGGTACCGGTCGGGCGGTGGCTGGACCGCCGCGGCGGCCGGGCACTGATGACCGCCGGCTCCATCGCCGCCACCGGCCTCGTCGTCGCCTGGGCGCGGGTCCACACTGTCGGGCAGCTCTATCTCGTGCTTGTCGGTATCGGCATTACCAGCGCGATGGTGCTCTACGAACCCGCCCTCGCCGTGGTGGTCTCCTGGTTCGGCCCGGCCCGGCGGGCCAAGGCGGTGCTCGCGGTGATCGTGGTGGCCGGGTTCGCCAGCACCATCTTCATGCCGCTGACCGGCGGGCTGCTCGACCGGTATGGCTGGCGCACCACCCTGCTCATCCTCGCCGCCCTCCACGGCACGGTCACCATCCCGCTGCACGCCCTCGCCGTACGCAAACCACCGCAACCGGTCGCCCGGCAATGCCCGCCCACGCCGCAGGACCACGCCCTTGTGGTGCGAGCGGCGCTGCACGACCGGCGATTCTGGTGGCTCGCGGTGGCGTTCGTCGCCCACGGCGCCGCGATGACCGCGATGACCGTCCACCTCGTCGGGTTCCTCGTCCACGAAAGACATCCGGCCACCTTCGCCGCAACCGTCGCCGGGTTGCTCGGCGTCCTGTCGGTGACCGGGCGGCTGCTGCTGACCGGCGTGCAACGGCGGTTGCCACTGCCCTACGTCGTCGGGGTTGTCTTCACCGTTCAGGCCACCGCCGCGCTTGCCCTGCTCGCGGTCGGGCGAAGCCGGGTCGGCGTCACGGTCGCGGTCGTGGCGTTCGGCATCGGCTTCGGCGTGGCGAGCCTGGTCAAACCCACCGTGCTGGCCGACCGGTACGGCACCAGCGCCTACGCCACCATCAACGGCATCCTGGCCACACCCATCACCCTCGCCAAGGCCGCCGCGCCCCTGGCCGCTGCGGGCCTGCTCAGCACATCGGGCGGCTACCCGGCGATGCTCGCCGCGATCAGCGTCACCTGCCTGCTCGCCGCGATCGGTATCACCGCCCGCGCCTCATCGCCAGCACCGGTGCCTGAGCACCGTGCCCCCCCAGCCTCAGCGACGTTCGGCCCCATTGACGCGAGCTGAACACCGTGGTCGACCACGCGCGGATTCAGAGCCGCCTCACCGATGCGCCGCGTCAGCCACACTCTCCGGGCGCGTCAGGGCCGTCAACACATGGGCGGCGTCGCGGCACACTCCGCGCAGGGTTGCCGAGCCGAAGCTGCGCTGCCGCTCCAAACCCACAAAGCCCAACCCCGCACGGTGCTCGACACACCCCCGTCGTGCACCGGCGTGCCGCGCTCGTCGAGCGCCGCGATACGCGCCAGGTATCCCACCTCCGGCCGGAAGCCGGTCGCGAGGATGAGCACGTCCACCTGCTCGCGTGACCCGTCGGCCCACACCACGTCGTCACCGTCGAGGCGGGCGAACAGCGGCCGGTGATCGGGCCGACCAGTCCGGATCGCGGCCCGGTACCGGCCATCGTCGATCACCGGCACGCTGCCCTTCGCCAGCCGGGGTCCGAGGCCCCACGTGTCCAGCCGCGTGCGGACCAGCCACCAGTGGAAGTCCCGGCCGAGGATCTGTTGCGGCTGCCACAGCAACCGCCCCCGGGTGGCGATGCTCACGGTAGCGACCTCGGCCAGCTCGACTGCGATCTGCACCGCCGAGTTGCCGCCTCCGACCACGACCACGCGGGCACCGGCGTACGGAGCCGGTACTCGGCCGAATGCAGCACCGTGCCTGTGAGCGAGTCCAGATGGGGCAGCGCCGGCCGGTACGGGCGGCTGAACCCGCTGAGGGAACGCGGTTCGGGTTCTGCCGCATCCGATCCACCGACAGCTCGTGAGCTGCGCAAGCGTGCGAACGGATGTGGCGGTACACGAACCGCGGACTCGAGACGTGTCATGTCGGGGTCGTGGCGTGGTGCGGAGCCATGCAGGTGGCAGGTTCTGGCTACCTATGCTCGGCCTGCGGATGGCGTCGCCGGCGCGACGGGATTCGACGACAGCCGAGGCGAGTTGCCGCCGGTGCCGTTCATTCGGTCGCCTCGGGTGGCAAGGGCTGGCGTGCTTCAACCAGCAGGCAGAGGCGGGGCGGGGGTCGTGGAGGCCGCCCCGTGCCCTCTCCCGGCTCCCCATCGGTGCCGACGCTGACGCCTCACTCGCTGTCGTACTCGTCGTGGCGGCGCCACCATGCCTGCGCGAACTCGAGGCCGTCCTCGTTCCTGCCCCTCGGGGCGAGGTCGAGGAACTGGTAGGTTCCCATCAAGGCCTCGACGCCACGGGCGTAGGTGGAGTATGTGTGGTGGACAGCGCCGTCCTGGAGCGCGAAGGCGCTCATACCCTCCTTCTGCGGCCCGGGCTCGTCGACATGTCGGAAGTTGTAGTCGGCCCCGTTTCTCCGCTGCTCCTCGGTGAAGGCGACGCCGAAGTCGTAGTTGAAGTCGCTCCCGAGCGACGAAACCCACGGGAATCGCCAGCCCATTTGCCGCTTATAGTCCTGGAGCTCTTGCAACGGGGCGATCGACGCACAAACGAGGGTGATGTCGCGGCCGTTCAAGTGGGGGATGACGCTGTCGAAGTGATCGGCGACCAGGGAGCATCCGGTGCATCCCCGGCGCTCGTCGGTGAGCCGGGCTCCGTCGCCGAACATGAAGTGGTAGATGAGCAGCTGCGAGCGTCCTCTGAAGAGATCGGCGAGGGACGCCGTGCCGTCGTCGGTCTCGAAGCGGTACGCCTTGTCGATCCGAACCCAGGGCAGCTCCTGGCGCCACCGTGCGAGTTCGTCGCTTCGCCGCGTCAGCGCCTTCTCGGCCTCGAGCAGCTCCAGCCGGGCCGCATGCCACTCTTCGCGGGTTCCGGTCTTGTGGGCGGTCATTGTCTGTCTCCTTCGTATCGTTCCAACAGCTCATTCGTCGCGTACGACCACTGCGACGGTCTGGGCGGACTGCCAAGCGTGGCAAACCGGCAGCTCTGATCGCAGGTCAGTCCTGGCGGGTCAGCAGGAACACGGGAATCTGTCGCGTGGTCCTGGTCTGGACGTCGCCGAGTGGGGGAGCCTCCGCGACCAGCTTCAGCCACAGCTCGGCGCGGCCGGTGTCGTCCAGCTCCTGCGCCAGGACCGTGAATCTCTGGGCACCCACCCCGACGGTGATCGTGGGGTTGGCCTTGAGGTTGTGGTACCAGTCTGGGTGGGTTGGTGATCCTCCATTGGAGGCCCAGATCGCGAAGCGTCCGTCTCCCTGCGGGGAGCAGGCCAGCGGCGTGATGCGCTCGATCCCGGACTTGGCGCCGATGTGGTGGATGAGAATCAGCGTGGTGCCCGCCCATGGCCCGCCGACGCGTCCCTCGTTCGCCCGGAGCTCCTCAATGATCTTGGTGCTATAGTCGTTGCCCGCGGTCTTGTGATCGGTCACCGTTTGTCTCTTCTCTTGGTCACAACAGTTGGCCTGGCCGACGCCACCAACGACGTCTCACATCGGTGGCGTAAGTCCGGGAACCAGCGAGGGCGCGATAAGGATCAGGATGCCGAGCCCGACGATCGCCACCGCCAACGGCACATCGATGGCGGCCTTCGCGGGCAGGAGCTTCTGGGCGACCACCAGGACGGCGATCACGGCCATCCAGGCGATATTCATGACGCCTAGCGCCACCAACATCAGCATCAGTCCGATGCTGGAGCCGACGCAGCAGAGCCCGAACTCGAATCCCGAGCCGACGCTCTCGCGGCAGCGCCGGCGGAAATACCGCTTGAGCGGCGTGAGCTCGTAGATGCCTGCCGCGATCACCACCGCGCCGGCGGCAAAAGACTCGTGCGGTCGGTACAACGCGTACACGGCGACGCCCACGAGCGTCCAGACCGCAAGGTACGACCCGAGGAACAGCGGTACCGTGCGCACGCGACCGCTGGCACGAGCGCGTCTCAAGATTGCCGGAGTCGCGCCGGGCAGCATCATCGCCACCATCATCGACACCCACAGCGCAACGAAGAACGCGAACGAATCGAGCCGGGTCGCGACGCCCAGGTCCATCCCGTTCATCTGCCGGACCGCGACGACCCAGGCTGCGGCGGCGAGCCCGAGCGTCGCCGCCAGCGTGGCGGGCCGAAGTTGCGCCGTGTCCCGCCCTACGCTCATGACGTCACCGGCTCTGCTTGTACTAACGCCGCATTCTGGCGTTCGAGCGTCTTGCCCGCACCGTTGCGCCAGCTCTCCGCCATGGACTCCGACATGGGATCGGGGAAGATGTCCTCCTCGCCTTTCTCCACTCCGTCGAAGATGGCTCGCGCAACGGACTCCGGAGACGCCTTCGGTACCTCGAGACCCCGGGTCATGTCGGTGTCCACGGGGCCGGTCAGCACGGCATGCACGCGCACGCCCCGCCCGGCCAGAAGAGCGCGCAGCGATTGCGACAATGAGAACGCGGCCGCCTTCGAGATCGAGTAGGCCGGCATGAGTGGCACGGCGGCCAAGGCGGCCAACGACGCGATGTTGACGATGGCTCCCCGAGAGCGGGTCAGCAACGGCAGGAAAGCCTGGGTCACGCCGTACGTGCCAAATAGATTGACGGCGAGGTGCCGTTCCAACGCGGTACGGTCACTGAGGTCGTCGTAGAGCCCCAGGCCGGCGTTATTGATGAGGATGTCGAGAGACTCGACTTTCTCGACGGCCTCCTGCGTCTGCGCCGCGTTGGTCACGTCCAAGGTCAGGGGCGTGACGCGCCGATCCGGGTGTGCCAAGGGTTGGCGCCTACCGGCATACACCTGCTTCGCGCCTCTCCGCAACGCCTCCTCGACCAGCGCCTGCCCGATGCCGCGATTGGCCCCGGTCACCAGGACTGCTCTGTCCGCGATTCTCATTCATCCTCCCGGTAGATACGGACCGTCTGCGGCCCGCTTGTCACGCACTCAAATGCCGCCTGAGGGCGTCGAGGCTTGAGTCCCAGTCCCGTGCCAATGCGGCGAGAAACTGCTGCGCGACCTGGATGGGGGCCGACCGGAGCCGGTAGCGGACGCGACGCCGCTCGCCGGGCTCGGCGACGACCAGCCCGGCCTCGGCGAGCAAGCCGAGGTGTTTGGCGATCGCCTGCCGGGTGATCGGCAGGCTGGCCGCCAGGTCCGTCGCCGTGGCCGGCCCGCGGGACGCGAGCGCGGCCAGGATGCTCCGCCGGCTGGGATCGGCCAGTGCCGCGAAGACCTCCTCGGCGACGGCCTCCGGATCACGCTCGGACATCGAGGTATTCGACGAGCTCATCCAGCTCACTCCGCCACCCCTCGACGTTGCCGCCGTACGCGCCGGAGTGAAGGTCGTCGGGCAGCTGTGCGAAGCCGGACTCGACCACGGTGAGCCGGGTCCCCTCGGCCACCGGCTCGAGGGTGAACTCGACATACGTACGGCGCGGATCGTCGGCCGGCAGGCCGGTGATGCCCCAGGTGTAGCCGAACACGTGCGGCGGCTCGAGGCGCTCGATGCGCAGGTCGGCGCTGTGGCCGCCCTCGAAGGTCAGGTGGGCGACGCCGCCGACGCGCAGGTCGACGGTCGCCTTCTGGCCGAACCACGTGCCCAATCCCTCAGCCGTCGTGATCGCTTGCCATACCTTCGCCGGCGGGTGGGCGACGTTGATACTGCGCTCGATGCGATCGGGAAAGCCCATGACACACTCCCACATATGGCAACCATCTGGTTGCCATAACCATATGGCAACCAGATGGTTGCGTCAAGCCCCCTCGATCGACGGCTTCACCGACGCCTTCACCGTGTTCACCGTCGTCGCCGTGGCCGCGGTGCTCTCGCTAGGCCTTGTACCGGCCGGAAAGCCACAGATGACCGGCGCCCCGAATGCCCACTGACCCGGCTTGGGTCGCACGGCCCATCCACTGGGGCATGCCGGCCCCGACCCAGCAACTCCAAGAGCCGACATGCGACGCATGTTGCGCAGACTCATCGGTGCCACCGCAGCCGGACGCCGATGAGGCTGCCCACCGCCAGCACACGGCGGTGAGGTTGGCCGGCCGGAGCGCCAGCGCGATTCCGGCCGCTTCGAAACCGTCGCCGGTCGGGTCGGCAGGCCGCCAGCCATGCTCGACCGGTTCGCTGGAAAGGGGGGACGAACCTGCCCCGCCAGTCGCTGTTCGCACGGCCCGATCCGGGCGGCCCTTGCCTGTCCGAATGGCAAGGCTCGGCCACCGCCCGTTTCGGCACGTCCGGATGCCTCTCATGCTGCGCGATCGCCATAGGTGCGTCACGCGCACTCTGGTGGCAGGTGAGTGTCAGGTCCGGTCGACTGAGGCGTCCGGGTGCGGTGCCCAGCGGCGCCGCACCCCGCTTGCGCTCAGGGATCGGGCCGAACGACGGTGCGGTTCACCGCAGATGTCGGCGAAGCCGGCCCGCGACGTGAGCCCGACTCGGCGCCCCAGGAGACCTCCCGGAATCGATCACACAACTGGACGGTGCAGCCCTTCGGCCGGCGGGCGCTCCTCGACCCGCAGACACCGAGCGGATCGTCCTCCTCGCACCGGAACGAAGCCAGCTCAGCGACGGTCGCGACGTACCGCTCGGTGTTGTAGCCCACCGCCGCCTCGCCACCGGGCACCAGCGCGAAGCGTGTGCCGTCGATGTCGAAGTACGCGTTCCACCAAGCTTGACCCGCATATCGGCGGGCGCTGACCTCGATCAGCGGAATCCCGAGGCGGGCCGAGACATCATTCGCCACCGTTCGCGCGCGCCGGCAATCAGACACCCGCCACTCCGCCAACGTGACATCAGAGACGTGCACAGTCAGCCACGATACGGGCTACTCCACTCGGCATGGTCGTCAGATCGGGAGATTGGAGCGCCGGCCGAGCCCTGTCGTGATGAGCACGCCTCTGCGATCGTCCAATCTGCTCACCGTGTTGCCACCGGCGCCGACCGGCACGTCGATGACCGACGTCACCGGTCCCCAGTCTCACCAAGCATTGGTTCAGGGCTACCAGGAGCCCAAGCCGGCCGGTGCTCGGACCGTCAGTCAGCTCCACGTCATTCACTTCCTTCGCTTGTTGTGGTCGGCGTCCGTTTCGGTTCGGGCACCGGCACAGTCACCCCAGGCAACGCATGGTCGGCGAGGTAACGGGCCGGGACGACGTTCGGCCCATACGGCAGGTTGACGCGGCCGAGCAGACTCGTAGAGACAACATCTTCGATATCCAAGGGGATGATCGTCATGCACTCCAAGGGCAGCAGGATCGCACGCCTGCCCACCCACCTCTCGCTGGTCCTACTCACCGTCGTCGCCGCCGTGTCGGCCCTGGCCGGGCCCGCCGCCGCGGCCCCGGCGACGGCGGGCCGGCCGGTCGCCGCCGCGGCGGTCGCCGCTCGGCCCACGATCAAATACGGCTCTCACGGGTCCGCGGTGACGTATCTGCAACAACGGCTGATCGCACTGCGCTACGACGTCGGCTCGGTGGACGGCGTCTTCGGCTACAACACCCTGCACGGGGTCTACGCCTTCCAGAAGGTGCAGGGCATCGGCGTGGACGGCGTCGTCGGGCCGACCACGTGGAGCAAGCTCGCCAGCCCCTACCGGCCGAAGGCCCGTTACTACCACGGCTCAGCCGCGGTAGAGATCAACCTCACCAAGCGGGTGCTCTACCTGACCAAGGCCGGCGCGGTCACCCGGATTGTCGACGCCTCCCCCGGAAAGTCCTCCACCCCGACCCCCACCGGGAATTTCTCGATCACCCGCCGGATCGACGGCTGGCGGCAGAGCGACCTCGGACTGCTGTGGCGGCCCAATTACTTCTACCGCGGATACGCCATTCACGGCTCCAAGTCCGTGCCGACCTATGCGGCCAGCCACGGGTGTGTGCGGGTGACAATCGCCGCGATGAACCGCCTGTGGTCAACGCTGTACATCGGCGAACGGGTGCACGTTTACCGGTGATCCGCTTCTCCGGGACGTGCCGGTCCGTGACCGGCACGTCCCGGACTCCGGCTCGACAACCGGGGCTCGGCACGCGGGCCATCGTGGTGTGGGCGGCCCCTTCGCGAACCTTGCCCTTGTACGGCGACCGCAGGCCGGTCCCGCGCGTCGAAGACGCCCTGAACCCGTCCCCGCACCCGCGCCGTCGCCTCGCCCGGCAGGCCGTCAAACCTCGCGAGGCCGTGTTCGAGTGCGGAGGCCGTACCGGGCAGCGCTGGGTCGGCAGAGGGCACATACCCAGGGCTCGAGGTCCAGCTCTCCAGGCGGGAGCTCGCGTCGGCGTGCTTCTCCTTGATGGGCTGTCCCTGGTCGTCAAGTTCCAGGACGTTGGCGAAGATGGGCGACCCCGTGCGGGCGGCGTTGCTGGCGGGGCTGGCGAGGGCCTGAGCACATAGCCGGACTCAGCTTGGCAGAGCCGCGCTTCACAGAACCTGCAACGCGCCCTACATCGGCACGACCGGACGCTGCCATGGTTTGATCGCCATGACGTTGGTTACCGCGCGGTCGGCAGCGGCAGATATCCGGATATTCGCGACGGCGGCTGTACCTCCGCCGACGGCGAGGCTACAGGTAAGGCAGGTAGTGCCCCAGGTTGCGTCAAGCTGCGATGAGGAGGGTGGGGACCGACCTCGCCGACGAGGATGCTCCGGGTCGTCGACCGCGAGGCGCATGGCGCCTCGGCGATTTCGCAACCTTTGCGGCTGCGGTACCGTGGGGTCGGATATGTCGAGCGGTGAGGTTTCCTGCCGTTCCGTACATCTCACGCGACTTCGGAGGTGATCACGGTGCACCGGTGCTCATGACGGCCCCATCCCGGGGCGTCACGGAGCCGAAAGGTGACCGTATGAGCCGGACCGACAAGACTCGGCCGTGGTGGGTGAAGATGGCCGACAGGCCAATGGTCACCTGTCGACCCCAGCATGATCATCGATTCGGACCGTGCACATTGCCGGAACGGATCAACGCCGACACCGCACCAATTTACCGCCCCGTGAGGGGCTGCTACTGGGTCGTGACCGGCCGCTTCGCCAGCATGGTCCACAACGGCTGCCGGGAGTGCACGGGCTACCACTTCCGGCGCGAGGATCGCCGTCGGAGTCGCCACCAATCGCGCCGCGAGCTGCGCGCCTATCACGGCGAAAACTGATCGCAAGCGGTGGGGCTGAACATTCGCCAGCCCTGCCGCTTACCGACCACCTTTTGATCTTGCGGATGTCGGTTGGGCCTCGTTGCTTCCTTCGGTAATTCGTAGAAACGTCATGACGCATTCAATTCGGCATGAAAGAGCGCATTCCTGAGGTCTGGGATGAGGATTGGGCTGATGGCTGTCTCCGGAGGCGTCTTTGATGTTGATCGGTTGTCTCGTAGATGACCAGAGATTGCTGTGTAAGCCGGGATCGGACGGTGTTGTAGCGGTGCAGCCATCGGAAGCTCGTGCACCGTTCCCGGAAAGTGAGTGGTCACTTCCTCCGCATTTGGCTTCGACTATGCCTCAGCCTTTTGCTGCAAGCCAGGCGAGTGCGCTCTGGGCGGACGAGTGATGCTTCATTGGCACCTCGAGAAGCCGTTTCGCTATGACCTCGGCGTCAACCAGTCCGGCGTCGAGCAGCGCTGCCACGAAGTTCTGATCTTTTTCGCGGAAGGCGCACAGCTTCGCGACGCACAGGTCCTCCTTGCCGAGGCACCATCCGATGTACTGAGGCTCGCCGGCGGCTGCGGCGGTGTTCGCGTTCTGGACTTTGACCAACCGGCCGCGCCAGCCATTTGGCAGGACGGCAGTCTCCAGGTCTACCCCGTCGATGCTGAAGCCGTGCTGCTCCTCGAACGGCGACCACTCGCCAGCGACACCTTCGATCAGGTCAGCAAGTCGAGCGGTCTCGTCGCCGTCGTCGACGAGAGGGAGAATATCGATTTCTATGGACATGGTGGCTTCCTGAGGGAGTTCGTCCTCGGCAAAGGATCCGAGGATGGACTGGGAGCCGACAACGACCACAGCTTCGTGTCCGATGATCTGGCACGCCGTCCTAATCGCGTGCTCGAGCTGGTCGCGTCGCATCAGCTCACCAGCCCCAGGACCTCGGACCGCTCCTCCTGCGAGAGCAAACCACCCATGGGCGAAACCTCGCGCATCTCCACCGAGTCAGTATCGAGCCCGGTCATCACCCGGCGCAGGCTCGGCAGGTCGCCGTCCTGGATCAGGCGCTGCCACTGGTCCAGATTCCGCAGGTGGGGCTGCCCGCGCGTGCTCTCCCGCAGGCGTTGCAGGTTCCGCAGCATGATCGGACGCCATTCACTCAAAGTCGCGGGCGTCAGGTGAATCGAGAGTCGACGATGAAGTTCCCAGGAGCGCTTGGACGAGCGATCAAGTTCCTGCCTGACTGGACGCCGGACGATCTCCAGGCGGTAGCCCATGCACGACAGCAGACGATCGAGCATGTCGTCGCTCAGGTGCCCTCGCCCGGAGAGGTACTGGCTGATGCTGGGCTGACGCACCCCGCTGACCCGAGACAGCTCGGATTGGGTGATGCCTGTCTCTAGCATCACCTCACGGAGAACCTCGCCACGGCTGGGCATGACCGGATTATAGCAAGAATTACTATAGCCATGCGAGGGAGAGAACGCCCATAGCCGACGACCGACGCCATGTACGTCCATGGCCCAACGCAGCGGCTCGACCTGACCGACGCTGCGGCCACCGAGGGTCGGCTCACCTGTCTGCGGATGGCTATGACCGTCACTGCGAGCCCCTGAGCTGCTAATCCGACTGCCGCGGCGACCTGCCCAAGATCGACATGCCCATGCTGGTCGTGCAGGGCGACGCGGACCAGGCCCCGGTGGCAACTAAACCCCCGGCTGGCTCGGGCAGTCCCTGCACCGTGTGCGAGCCGCCTGCTGCCGTTCTCCGGCGTCGCGCACGTCGGGTACCTGCCCGGCGGTCGTCCCGATTCGGCTCAGCGGTCCGCTGGCGGAGTGGGCGTCCGCTCCGGACCTGGATGTTTCCGTGCGATCCATCCGCAGGCGATCATCGGCGCCGCACTCGAGACAATCGAGGGCTATCGGCCGCCGCCGGAGGTCGGCGAGGATTACCTCGAGCCGACGAGTACGCCTCCCTGATCGCGGACTGGGTCGCGGACGGGTACCGCACGGGGGCACGTGGGCCGACTGCGGCCTGATGTCACCAGCAACCGACGGAGGGAACAATGGCCTCGAGCAGTGACTATGACGTGATCGTTCTCGGCGGCGGGGCGCCTGGCGAGCACTGCGCTGCGGCGCTGGCAGCGCGCCGGCT
>NZ_DASYTH010000146.1:0-44457 GCF_036002505.1 Actinophytocola sp.
CGATCTCGGGCATGGCGCCGGGCGTCTCCCAGACCGACGGGTCGAGCTGGATCTGGGCGTTGCCCGTGGTGTAGCGCTGCTGCTGCGCCGTGCCGAGCCGGCCGAAGTTGCCTTCGGCGACGGCCATCACCGCGGTGTTGAGCGAGAAGATCGAACGCTCACTGCCCACTGTGGACACGACGCTGTCGCAGGACGGGCCGGGGTTGCCGGACGCGGCCGAGGTCGGCCCGCTACCGGTGTGGAACATCCCGTACTGCCCGGTGTAGCAGTCCCGCTCCCGCTGGGTCAGCGCCACGTTGGCGTGCCCGGCGGCGGCCAGCGGTCCGGTCGGCAACTCGACTTCCATCGGCGTGGCACCGATCCAGTGCCGCTGGAAGATCGTCGTGTTGTCGTTGGCCGGGTTGGCCGGATCATCGATGGACTCGGCATAGTTGCGCGCATCGCCGGAGGTCCACCACTGCGCCTCGAACCGGGTGCGCAGCGAGTTCGCGAGGTCACCGGCCCAGCGGGCGGTGGCGTTGTCGTGCTTGCCGGCCGCCATGTCCGCGAGGTCGAGCAGGCCGCGGATGTAGTAGACGGTGTTGTCCAGCTTCTCCACGCCCATGCCGGAGCGCTCGACGTTGCCGAGCCCTTCCGGCCATCCGTCGCCGTCGGCGTCCAGGGTGCCGGCGACGTAGCGCAGGTTGCGCACGGCGAAGTCGTACAGGTCGTCGCGGAATGCGTTGTCGCCGGTCCACCGCCACACCAGCGCGACCGTGCTGGGGAACTTCACGGTCTCGTCGGTGTTTCCGGCGTCGGCGTTGACTCCGAAGTAGACGTCCCCTGTGGACACCACCTCGTGAGCGACCTTGCCGCTGTGCGCGTTGACGATCTCGCTCACGTCGCGCAGCGCCCGGAGATGCGACTTCATCGTGTCGAACTGGCCGGCGGCCACCGCGGCGAACGCGGTGTACTCGCCGTCCGTGGCGAAGAGCCA
The DNA here is from genome assembly GCF_036002505.1 of Actinophytocola sp. Lineage (GTDB taxonomy): Bacteria > Actinomycetota > Actinomycetes > Mycobacteriales > Pseudonocardiaceae > DASYTH01. The sequence goes on from NZ_DASYTH010000146.1 coordinate 977, forward strand.
GGGATAGTCCGGGAATCCGGCACCGTACCAGCGCGCCCGGTCCACGGTGCCGGCCGCGGCCGGGTAGGCCCGCCCTTCGTCGACGTCCCGCAGCGCCAGGCCACGGGCCTCCTGCACGGAGCTCGCCAGCATCTGCTTGCTCCAGTCGACGCTCTGCTGCAGCAGCCGGTCACCCGGCAGGTCCACCACGGAGCGCCCGGCGAGATCCCGCCGGCTGTCTACAACGGACCGCAGCGCGGACTCGGGATTCCGCGCGGCCGAGGCGAACTCCGCCTGTGCCGCACCGAGCCCGCGGTCCGAGCCGGCCACGGTGAACCAGACGGTGGTCGCGCGGCCGGGACGCAACGCGACCCGGTAGTCCAGCCGGCCACCGGTGCCGTGCCCGGTCAGCGAATCGTCGCAGCGCGCCGGGATCAACCCGTCCGCCGCGCACATGACGGCCGGTTCCTGCGGCCCGCGATGCCCGGCACCGAGCGCGTGCCCGGTCGGGGTCAACGAACCGCCGACCACCGCCGCGTAGTCGTGCGCACCGAGGCCCGGTGAGGTTCCGTTCTCCCGGAACACCAACGTTCCATCGGCGAACGAGCCGGTGTCCGGCAGGTTGACGTCGGCGGCGCCCGGTGAGGTCCAGCCCCACGGATAGGCCGGCATCAGCTCGGAATGCGCGTCCATGGCCAGGTTCACCGTGCGCGGCGCGTCGGACCGCAGCGACAGCCCGATGACGGCGGCACGTGACCCTGACGGCACGAAGTCGACCCGGTCGACCCGGACGCCACCGCGCGGCTGGTAGGCGAACTTCTGGTAACCCCAACCGCTGATGTAGCGGGCGGTGCCGACGTCGGTGCCGAGCCAGGCACCGTCCACACCGAACCACAGGCCGTCCAGCAGCTTCACCGGCGGCGTCCAGAAACCGCCCATCTCGCCGCGGACATGCCAGCCGCTCGCCGGGTACAGGCCGGATTCGTCGCCCAGGGCGATGAACCGGTCCCCCGTCACCAGCGAGCGGCGGTCGGCCAGTCTTGCCGTCTCGGATAACTCCACCAACCCGGCGCCGGAGACCACTGTGTCTACAGTGGACTCCGCGGCTGCGGCCGGGGCGGTGCAAACGGACAGGGTTAGCGCAGCCGTAGTGAGCAGGATCCTCGTGCTGCGAAGTTTCACTACTTGACTCCTCCCGCGGTGAGGCCGGCGATGATCCGGCGCTGGAAGATCAGCACGACGATGACGAGCGGGACGGTGAGGATCACGCCCGCGGCCATCTTGGTGCCGAACGGCGAGTCGAACCCGGTGAGGCCGGTGAACTTGGAGACCGCCACGTTCGCGGTCTGCAGGCTCTTCTCGTTCACCATGGTCAACGCGATGATGAACTCGTTCCACGTGGCGATGAACGCGAGGATCGCGGTGGTGAACATGCCGGGTGCGGCCAGCGGAATGATGATCTTACGGAAGGCCTGGCCGCGGGTGAGCCCGTCGACCATCGCGGCCTCTTCGAGTTCCTTCGGCATCTGCCGGAAGAACGTCGCCAGCACCCACACCGTCAGCGGGAGCGCGAACGACAGGCTGGGCACGATCATCGCCTGGTAGGTGTTGATCCACCCGATGTCGGTGAACAGCCGCAGCAGCGGCACGAGCAGCGCGATGACCGGGAACATCGACATGGCGATGATGACCCCGGCGACCAGGTTCTTGCCGCGGAACTCCATGCGCGCGATCGTGTACGCCGCGAACGTGCCGAGGATCAGGGTCAGGATCGTGGTGATCCCGGCGACGACGACGCTGTTCAACAGGTTCCGGCCGAAGCCGACGTCCGCGCGGAACACCCCCTTGAAGTTCTCCATCGACAAGGGACTGGGGAACAGCGTGTTCTCGCCCTGCTTGTTCGGCTCGCGGAAGGCCGAGGCCAGCATCCAGTAGAACGGGGCGAGGCAGTAGAGGACGATGACGGCGATGCCGACGTGCAGCAGCCAGCGGCGACCTGTCTGGGGTTTGGCGCTCATCGGGTGCCTCCCACCATGGCCGGCTCGAGCTTGGGCGCCCGGGCAGCCCGTTGTTTGACTTCCTTCCGCCTGGTCCTGGCCTCGCCGATGACGTCCGCGCCGAGCAACTTGACGAACACGAACGCGACGATCACGACGTAGATGAACAGCACGGTGGCGTAGGCGGCCGCCGGCCCGTAGCGCAGGTTCGTCGCCTCGTCCTGGGCCAGCATGGACAGCGTCTCGACCGACGTCTTCCGCGGGCCGATCATGACGTACGGCAGGTCGAACATGCGCAGCACGTCCAGGGTTCGGAACAGCACCGCGACCACCAGCGCCGGCTTCACCAGCGGAAGGGTGATCTGCCAGAACGTCCGCCAGGCGTTGGCGCCGTCCACCCGGGCGGCCTCGTAGACGTCGTTCGAGATGATCTGCAGCCCGGCCAGCGTCAGCAGCCCGATGAACGGCGCGGTCTTCCAGGTGTCGGCGATGACGATCGCCCAGAACGCCTGCGAGCCCTCGGCGGTCCAGAGGATCTGCTGGTTGAGGACCGCATTGGCCACGCCGTCGGTCTGGAAGATCCACTGCCAGAGGAGGGCGGACACCGCCGTCGGGATGGCCCACGGCACCAGGATGCTGGCCCGCACCAGGCCACGGCCGCGCAACGCGTGGTGCATGACCAGCGCCATCGACACGCCGATCAGGATCTCGATGGAGACCGAGATCAGGGTGAACAGGGAAGTGTTGGCGAAGGCGTTCCAGAACCGGTCGGCGGTCTCGCCCTGGAAGATCGCCGTGTAGTTCTTGATGCCGACGAAGTTCTCGCCCTCGCAGACGAACCCTTCCTCGTCGACTCCCTCACACTTCCGGTAGAGGGACTCGCGCAGAGCCGCGATCAGGGGGTAGGCGATCACCACCGCCAGCACGACGAATGTGGGCGAGAGCAGAAGCGCGGCGAGCTTGCCGGACCCCTGCGGACTCATCTTCGGGGCGGACCCCGGCTTCGCCCTCCCCGCGGGCGGGGCGGGCGCGGCGGTTGTGGTCACGATGACCTCCTTGCTGTCCAAGGGAACCCGGACGGACGAGCGCGATTCGCGCCCGCCCGTCCGGGAACCGCGATCACGACGAGGTCAGCTCCTCGAGCTTCTTCTGGAGGTCGGAAAGCGCCTGGTCAGGCGTCTTCGTACCGGTCAGCGCCGCGTAGGCGTTCTCCTGGATGGCGGCAGTGACGTCGCCGTACTTGACCGCCTTCGGCCGCGGCTTGGCACTCAGGATCGAGGCCTTCAGCGTGGGCAGGTACGGGAACTCCTTGATCAGCGCCTGGTCCTCGTAGAGCGCGGTGCGGGTCGGCGCCTGCGAGGTGGCCAGCAGGTTGGACTTCTCGCTCTCCTCGCTGGTGAAGTACTTGATGAAGTCCAGCGCGGTCTTCTTGTTCTTGGCGAACGCGGAGATGGCGAAGTTGTGCCCGCCGAGGGTGGAGCTGCCGGTGCCGGTGGCGCCGGGCAGCGGAGCCACGTTGAACTTGCCGGCCACCTGCGAGGAACCGTCGGTGGCGTTGGCCTTCGCCCACTGGTACGGCCACTGCCGGTGGAAGAGCAGCTCACCGGCCTGGAACGCGCGCCGGCCCTCCTCCTCCTTGTACGTGATGGCCTTCTGCGGGATGGCGCCGGTCTTGAAACCGTTCACCAGGGCCTCGAGCCCGGCCTTGGCCTGCGCGCTGTTCACCGTGGGCTTGCCACTTTCGTCCACAATGGACCCACCGGCGGACTGCACGGCCTCGGCGAAGTTCACCGTCAGGCCCTCGTACTTCTCGAACTGGCCGGCGTAGCAGCCGACGTTCGCGCCCTGCGGCGTGGCCTTCACCTTGGCGCAGTCCGTGATCATGTCGTTGAGCGTTTTCGGCGCCTCGGTGACGCCGGCCGCGTCCAGCAGATCCTTGCGGTAGTAGAGCAGCCCGCCGTCGGAGTAGACCGGCACGGCGTAGAGCTTGTCGCGGTACTTGGCGGTGTCCACGGCCGGCTTGAGGAACGCCGAGTCGAGGTCGGGGAACTCGCTCTGGGGCAGTTCGACGACCCACTTGTTGGCGGCGAACTCCGCGGTCCACACCACGTCCAGGTTGAGGATCGTGTACGCGTCGGACTTCACCTGGGCGTTCTGCACCATCTGCTGGCGCTGGCCGTCCGCGGACTCCGGCAGCTCGACGATGCGCACCTTCTGGTCGGCGTGGTCGGAGTTCCACTTGTCGACCAGCTTCTGCATGTTGCCCGAGGTGTCCTTGCCGGTGGCGAACGTGATCTCGCCGGTGCCGGTCAGCTCGGACGAGCTACCTCCACCTCCCCCGCTGCTGCTTCCGGAGTTGCTGTTCCCGCAGGCCGCAAGCAGGACCGCGGCGGCCAGCACGGTCGCGCCGCGTATGGCCCTTGCTCCAACAATCATGTTCCGTTCTCCTGTCGATCCGGATGGACAACTGGCGTCGAGCCGTAGATCGGCAACGACAAGTTGGCGGGGTTTATATCAGCGCTGGCTCGACTGATGATCGTGGCCGGGAGCAGAACGCCCTCGGTTTCACCCGGCGGTGACTCCAGCAGGCGCAGTGCCGTGGCCGCGATCTCGGCGACCGGCTGGCGGACGCTGGTCAACCCCGGGGTGACCGCGGCGGCCAGCGGTGTGTCGTCGAACCCGGTCACGGCCACGTCGATCCCCGGCCGGGCACCGCGCTGGGTGACCGCCCGCATCACCCCCAACGCGAACACGTCGGAGAGCGCCATGATGGCCGTCGGCGGATCCGGCCGGTCCAGCAGGGCGTGCGCGGCCCGCTCGCCGTGCGCCACCGTGTCCCCGGCGCAGGCCACCGACATGCGGGCGACCGGCAGGCCGCGCCGCACGCAGGCGTCGCGCCAGCCCCGCCGGCGGTCCTCGGCGGCACCCAGCCGGCCGCTGCGCCCGACGAACCCGATCCGGCCGTGCCCGAGCGCGTACAGCCCCTCGACCAGTGTCGAGCACGCCGCCGCACCGTCCACGTCGACCCAGGATCCCGGTTCCGCACCGGTTTTCGGCCAGGTCCGTCCGAACGAGACGAACCGGATGTCCCGCTCGCTCATCCAGCGGTGCCGCGGATCGTCGCGCTCGGTGTCGGAGAGCACGAACGCGTCGACCGCCTGCTGGGCGATCAGGTCGGCGTACATCGCGAGACCGGACGCCCCGGGTGGTGCGGTGAACAGCAGCACGTGCCGGCCCACCGCCTCCATCGCCGCGGACAGCGCGTGCAGGAACGAGTCCATCATGGAGTTCGCGTAGCCGACCGAGCGCTGCGGGATGCAGTAGCCGATCAGCCCGGCGCTGCCCGTGCTGAGGCTGCGGGCGCTGCGGTTGGGCCGGTACTTCAGGTCGTCGATGGCCTTGATCACCTTAGCCAGGGTCCCCGGCTCCAGGCGGTGCGGCGCGTTGATGGCATTGGACACGGTCTGCCGCGACACGGCAGCCCGAGCCGCCACCTGGCGCAGGGTCACCGCGCGGTGCCGGACCGACCGTTGAGTCATCGTCGACTCCCTTGGCCCCCTGCCGCCTTTATATCTTTCCCCTTCGTGGTGCCCCGCGCTCACCCCGGTCGTTTGACCGGTCAAACGCGGGCCTAGGGTGTCCCTACCCAAGGCCCCCTGTCAACCCCGGCCGGTCGATCTTGACTCAAGGAGTTATCCGTGGGCACCGATCAGCAGGCATTACACGACCTGGTGACTTTGGCGCACGCACCGGATCTTGTGCTGTCCGGTTCGGACGGTCAGGTCTCCCCGGGTGGCCCGCAGGGCTGGTACAGCACGGATCGGCGCGCGCTGTCCCGGCTGTCGGTCGACCTCGCGGCGGGCCGCGTCGTGCCGGTAAGCGTGCACCGTGAGGGCGCCTCGACGGTGATCGTCCACAACGTGATCAGGGGAATTGCCAGGGAGATCGCCGATCCCAAGGTCCTCCTTACCCGGCGGCGCACGGTCTCCCCGGCGTGCTTGACCGAGAAAGTGCTGCTGCGCAACCACGGCGACGCCGCGGTGTCGCTGATGCTCCGGGCACAGGTCGGAACCGACCTCGCCGGCATCGACGCGGTCCGGTCCGGCGGGCGCACTTCGCCGGTGGCGCCACTCTTGCACTCCGACGGGGTGCGCTGGGAGGCCGAAAATGTCACTGTTTCGTTGCAATGCACACCTTCGGCGGACTCAGCGTCCGTGGCGGACGGGGCGGCGGGGTTGCGCTGGGAGGTCTCGCTGCCGGCCGGCGGCGCCTGGTCGGTGACCTTGTCGGCACGGTGCTCGCCCGGTCCGGTGGCCGGGTTCGCTCCGGTCGCAGTCACCGAGAGTCCACAGTGGACAGTTTCGTCGCCGGACGAGCTGGTGGCGGCGAACCTCGCCGACCTCGAGGCGTTGCTGCTGGCCGACCCGGAGAAACCGGACGACCGGTTCGCCGCGGCCGGGGCGCCGTGGTACCTGACGCTGTTCGGCCGGGACGCGCTGTGGACGGCGTCGATGCTGCTGCCGGTCGCGCCCTGGCTGGCGGTTGGGACCCTGCGGGTGCTGGCCCGGCGCCAGGGCGTGCGCCTCGACCCGGCCGCCGAGGAGGCGCCCGGCAAGATCCTGCACGAGGCGCGGCCCGGCCCGCTGCGGTTCGGCGACCTGACGCTGCCACCGCTCTACTACGGCACCATCGACGCCACCGCGCTGTGGGTGCGGCTGCTGCACGACGCGTGGCGGGCCGGCATGCCGCCCGCCGAGGTCACGGCGCTGCTGCCGAACCTGGTGCGCGCCATGGATTGGATCACCGGACCGGCCGCGGACCCGGACGGCGACGGCCTGCTCGAGTACGCCGCGTCCAGCCCCGGCGGCCTCGCCAACCAGGGCTGGAAGGACTCCGCCGACGCGATCCGGCACCTCGACGGCCGGCACGCCACGGCCCCGGTCGCACTCTGCGAGGTCCAGGCCTACGCCTACGCGGCCGCGGCCGGCGCCGCCGCCCTCGCCGAGGCGTTCGGCCTACCGGATGGCGACACATGGCTGAGCTGGGCGGACCGTCTGCGTACCCGGTTCCACGCCGCGTTCTGGCTGCGTGACGAGGTCGGCCCCTATCCCGCCATCGCCCTCGACGGTGCCAAGGTCCCGGTCTCCGGCGCCGCCTCCAACATGGGCCACCTGCTCGGCACCGGCCTGCTGTCCGCCGAGCAGTCCGCCCGGGTCGCCGCCCGACTCGCCGCCCCCGACCTCACCACCGGCTACGGCCTGCGCACCCTCACCACCCGCAGCGCCGCCTACAACCCGCTCAGCTACCACTGCGGCTCCATCTGGCCGCACGACACCGCCATCGCCATCCTCGGCCTCACCGCCGACGGCCACCACGACCTGGCCGCCCATCTGGCCGACGGCCTCCTCCGCGCGGCCCGCCACTTCGACAACCGCCCCCCAGAGCTCTACGCGGTCCTTGACGAGGGCCCGCCCGTCCACTACCCCTCCGCCTGCCGCCCCCAGGCCTGGTCCGCCGCCGCCATCCTCGTCGCCGCCCGCTAAACCCGCGAGTCCCCAGTTCAGGACCGCGAGTTCCTAGTTCGGAACCGCGAACTCACGTGCCCGAAGTGGGGACTCGCGTGCTGGAACCGGGGACTCGCGAGATCCGGAGCTGAGCGAGGCGGGTGGGGGTGGGCCAGCGGACGTCGGTGACCCAGCCGAAGCGTTCGAAGAGCCAGATGAGCCGGGCGGAGATGTCGATCTGCCCGCGGTGCACGCCGTGCCGGGCGCAGGTGGGGTCGGCGTGGTGCAGGTTGTGCCAGGACTCGCCCATGCTCAGGATCGCGAGGGGCCAGAAGTTGGCGGAGCGGTCGCGGGCGGTGAACGGGCGGCTGCCGATCATGTGGCAGATGGAGTTGACCGACCAGGTCACGTGGTGCAGGAACGAGACGCGGACCAGGCCCGCCCAGAAGAACGCGGTGATCGCCCCCCACCAGGACCAGGTGAGCAGCCCGCCGAGCACCGCCGGGGCGGCCATCGTGACCGCGGTCCACAGCCCGAACTGCCGGTGCACGCGCCGGATGTCGTTGTCCGCCAGCAGGTCCGGGGCGAACCGCTCCTGGTTGGTGAGCTTCCGGTCGAAGATCCATCCCATGTGGGCGTGCCAGAAGCCGCGCGCCAGGGCCAGCGGGGACGAGCCGAACAGCCACGGCGAGTGCGGGTCACCGTCGCGGTCGGAGAACGCGTGGTGGCGGCGATGGTCGGCGACCCAGTGCAGGATCGGCCCCTGCAGCGCCATGCTGCCGGCGATGGCCAGCGCGATCCGCATGGGCCGCTTGGCCTTGAATGCGCGGTGCGTGAAGTAGCGGTGGAAGCCCACCGTCACGCCCAGACAGGTGCCCGTGTAGAACACCGCGGCCAGCGCGAGGTCGGTCGGCCCGACACCCCACCCCCAGGTCAGCGGGACGGCAGCGACCAGGGCCGCGAACGGCCCGAGGATGAAGAAATACATGGCCAGCTGCGACGCGGCGGTGCGTTCGCCGCCGAGCACCGGCTTCGGACCACTGGTCATGACCTCACGGAAACGTTCGCGCACACACGGAAGCAAACCAGGAGACAAACCGGGCATCAAGCCTCCGTGAACATCGTTCCCTTCAGCGGTCGTCCCGACCCGACCAACGGTTCAGCCGCCGGTGGTGAGTTCGCCGAGGGCCTTGGTGATCTCGGCGGCGTATGTGGAGAGTTGGGTGTAGACACCGGGGAACTGCGGTTGGGCGCAGCCGTGTCCCCAGCTGACGATGCCAACCTGGACGTCCGTGCCGTCCTCGAGGTGGGCGATCATGGGTCCGCCGGAGTCGCCCTGGCAGGTGTCCACGCCGCCGACCCCGAACAGCCCCGCGCAGAGCATGGCGTCGTCGACGAAGTTGGCCCCGCTGTCCCGGTACGCCTTGCCGCAGGTGGCATCGTCGACCGCGGGCACCTGCGCCTTGAGCAGGAACCGCTGCTGCTCCCCGCCCTCCCGGTCCGCGCCCCAACCCATGATCGTGAACGGGCCGGCACCGTGCCCGTCCGCCGACACCAGGGGCAGCACCGGCACCTCAACCGGTTCAGCAAGCGTGACCAGCGCCCAGTCGTCGCCCCGGTCGTAGGTCACATACTTGGGCGCCTTGTAGACGTAGGCCGAGTGCACCTTCACCGCGTCCGCGGCGGCCAGGTCGACCGCGGCCGCGGTCACCATGATCCCGGTGTTGACCCCGGTCGGCCCGGACATGCAGTGCGCCGCGGTCAGTACGACATCCGTGCGCACCAGCGCACCGCCGCACCCCACGGACAGCCGCACCACCCACGGGAACTCCCCCTTGGCCGCCGGCGTCCCGCCGACCACGACCGGCCCGGCCGACGCCACGGGCACGAGCGCGACGAGCAACGACCCAATGAGTCCAAAGAGGACAAAAAGGCGGCGCATGACCCTCATCCTGACGCGGTGCGGCACACGATCCAGCCTCTGCCCAACGCGTTTCAAAGTCCAATACACGAACGGGTGAATTTGAGGCCGATCAGTCTACCCAAGCGTGAATGTGGCGATGGCGCGTTCCTGGAGGCTGCCGAGATACACCGTGCCGTCCCGCTCGCGCACGCCGGTGACCATGTGGAATGCGTCGGGCGTGCCGTAGAACTCGTGCACCAGCCGGCCGTCGGCGCCGTCCACGGCACGCACCCAGACCGTGCGCTTCTCCTTGGGACGCAAGCGTTCCGGCAACGCCCAGACGGCCTTGCGGAGGGACGGGTGCAACGGATGCAACCGGTCGAGCAGCGGGTCGCGCGGGGTTGCCATGGCCACCCAGATCAACCCGTCGGAGCCGGTGGAGAGGTTGTCCGGAAAACCGGGCAAATTGCCATCCAGCGCCGAAACCGTGCCGGACTTCCCACCCCGCAGCCTCACCTTGTCCAGCCGGTACGCCCCGGTCTGCGCGACGACCAGGTAGGACTCGTCGGGCGCCAGCGCCACCCCGTTGGCGAACTGCAGACCGGTCAGCACCGTGTCGACCGACCCGTCCGGATTGCGCCGCAGCAGCCGCCCGGTGCCCGAGTGCTCGATCAGGTCGGCCACGTAGTGCTCGAGGTCGAAGCGGCTCGTCGAGTCGGTGAAGTAGATCGTCCCGTCCCCGGTGACTGCGGCGTTGTTGCACACCCGCAGGTCCGGCCCGCGCGGGACCAGCGTCTCGATCTCCCCGCTCGCCCGGTCGGCCAGCAGCAGCCCCTTCGCCGCATCGCAGACCAGCAACCGCCCGTCCGGGTACAGTTCCAGGCCCAGCGGCCGGCCGCCGGTGTCGGCGATCGTGTCCAGGCGCCGGCCGTCCGCGGTGAGCCGCAGGATCCGGCCGTCCGCCACGCCGGTGAACACGTTGCCCTTCTCGTCGACCACGACGTCCTCGGTGCCCAACCCGTTCACCGCCAGCACGGTCAGCGCGGGCAACGTGTTCCGGGCGGGACGGGACCGCGGCCGCGGCGGCTGCCAGACAACCGGTTCGATACTCGGACGACGCATGTGCCCTCCTTACTCGTTTGCCCATGGTTCGCTCGCAAGCTCGCTCACTAGCGGTAGCTCAGCAACTCCCGGTTCGCCCCCTCGAAATGCGCGTGCTCGTTCCAGGACACCAGCGAGGTGCCGGACCGGCCGTGCACCAGCTTGGTCAGGCTGGCGTTCACCATGGTCCGGTTGAGCGCCAGGAAACCCTGTGGCGGCAGGCCGAGCAGCACGGCGCAGATCGCCGAGATCACCCCGCCGGAGGTGAACACCAGCGCCGTGCCGCCCTTGCCGAGCCCGGCGAACAACTCGGAAAGCGCCGCGCGGGCACCGTCCCGGAACGCCGGCCAGCCCGCCCCGCCGCCCGTCATCCAGCCCAGCAACGACTCCTCGAGCAGCGCCTGGAACTCCCGTGTGGACAGTGGCCGGTCCACGGACTGCTGCACCAGCTCGAGGTGGTCGTACTCGTTCCATCTCGGATCCTCGACCACCGGCAGATCCACCCCGGCCACGGACAGGCAGGCCGACACGGTGCCCCGGTGCCGGCGGAGCGTGCCGGAACACGCCTTGTCCACGCGGACATCGCGGCGCCGAAGCTCCTCACCGAGCACTTTGGACTGCTGCTCCCCCACCGGCGACAGCACGTCGTAGTCGTCCGCACCGAACGACGCCTGCCCGTGCCGGATCAGGTAAGCCGTGGGCATCAGCGCTCCATCGCCTGGCGGCAGCGCCATTCCAGGTATCCCGCGTACATCCAGAGATCCTTGAACGCCGGGTTGTGCGTCTGCCCGTGGTGGTACCGGTAGTAGATCTGCTGCATGATCACCGCCAGCCGGAAGAGCCCGAACACCTCGTAGAACGTCCAGTTCCCCGCGGAGAGCCCCATCTTCGAGCAGTAGTAGCCGACGATCTCCGCGCGGGTCGGCATGCCCGGCAGGTGCGTGGGCTGCTTGCGGGAGCGGTGCGCCACCTCGTCGTCGTCGGCCTGCACCCAGTAGGCGACCACCCCGGCGAGATCCATCAGCGCGTCGCCGAGCGTGGCCATCTCCCAGTCCAGCACGCCCACCACCTGGAGCGTGTCCGGGCCGTCCAGGATGAGGTTGTCGAACCGGAAGTCGTTGTGGATGACGCAGATCCGCACATCGTCCGGCCGGTTCTCCTCCAGCCAGGCCATGACCTCGGTGAACTCCGGCACGTTCTCGGTGCGGGCCGCACGGAACCGCTCCGACCAGCCGCGCACCTGGCGCTCCACGTAACCCTTGCCCTTGCCCAGGTCGGCGAGCCCGGCCATCTCCGGATCGACCTGGTGCAGCTCGATCAGCCGGTCGATGATCTCCAACGCCAGCGAGTGCGCCCGGTCCGGCGGGAGCGTCATCCCGGCCGGCAGGTCGCCGCGCAGGATGATGCCCGGAATCCGCTCCATCACATAGAAATCCGAGCCGAGCACACCGTCGTCCTCGCACAGCGCGAGCACCTTCGGCACGTACGGGTACACCGGGAGGAGCTGGCGCTGCACCCGGTACTCCCGCTTCATGTCGTGCGCCGAGCGAGCCTTCTTCCCCACCGGCGGCCGGCGCAGGATCAGCTCCCGGTCCGGGTAGCGGAGCAGGTAGGTCAGGTTCGACGCGCCACCGGGAAACTGCCGCACCTCCGGCAGTCCGCTCAATCCGTCCACATGAGACGAAAGCCAGCCGTGCACCGCGGCCGTGTCGAAACCGTCCTCCTCGCGCACCTCGCCCGGCTGATCAACGAGTGTCACGCGCCGCCCTCCAGCACCTTCCGGAACCTGTCCCAGTACCGGCGCACCTCGCGGTCCACCAGGCCCGGCAGGTACCGCTTGAGCCTGGTCGACCGGCGCCCCTCCTTGTGCGTCAGCACCAGGAACCGCTTGCGCGCCACCGCGTCGAACACCTGCTCGGCGACGTCCTCCGGGGTCACCGTGGAGGTCTCCATCAGCTTCTGGTTGAGCTTCGCCACGGCCGGGTTGGTGCCGCGGATCCGGTCGCCGAGGTTGGTCTTGACGTAGCCCGGGCAGACCACGGTCGTGGTGATCCCGTACGGCGCCAGCTCGTGCCGCAGCGTCTCCGACAGCGAGATCACGCCAGCCTTGGTGACGTTGTACGAGCTCATCGCCGGCAGGTTCATGAACCCCGCCAGCGAGGCCACGTTCACCAGGTGCCCGGAACCCTGCTTCTTGAACAGCGGCACGAACATCCGGCAGCCGCGCACCACGCCCTTGAGGTTGATGTTCAGGATCCAGTCCCAGTCCATGAGGTCGATCTGCTCGAACGGCCCGCCCGCTGCCACCCCGGCGTTGTTGACCAGGACGTCCAGCCCGTCCCACTCCCGCTCGCACCACTGCAGGGCGGCCAGCCACGTCGCGTTGTCCGTGACGTCCAAACGAAGGAAGCTCGCCTCCAGCTCCTTGGCCACCGACTCGGCGGCCGCTTCGTCCACATCGGACACCAGAACGCGCCAGCCCGCCCGCGCGAACCGGGTCGCCATGGCTTTGCCCAGCCCGGAACCCGCTCCGGTAACCAAAACTCTCACGCGAGGTATCCGGCCAGTTCCGCGCGGGCCACGAGGTTGAGGTGCACCTCGTCCGGGCCGTCGGCCAGGCGCAGCGCCCGGGCGCCGGTGTAGGCCGCGGCCAGCGGGAAGTCGTCGGTCACGCCGGCCGCACCGTGCAGCTGGATGGCCATGTCGATCACCTGGGTGGCCACGTTCGGCACCACCACCTTGATCTGCGAGACCTCGCTGCGCGCGCCGCGCAGACCCACGGTGTCCAGCTTCCACGCGGTCTCCAGCACCAGCAGCCGGGCCTGGTTGATCGCGATCCGGGCGTGCGCGATCCGCTCCCGGTTGCCACCGAGGTTGGCCAGCGGCTTGCCGAACGCCACCCGCTCGGTGGCCCGCCGGCAGCCCAGCTCCAGCGCCTTCTCGGCCAGCCCGATCAGCCGCATGCAGTGGTGGATCCGCCCGGGTCCCAACCGCCCCTGGGCGATCTCGAAGCCGCGGCCGGGCCCGGCGATCACCGCGTCGAGCGGCAGCCGCACGTCGGTGAACGTGACCTCGCCGTGCCCGAACGGCTCGTCGTGCCGGCCGAACACCGGCAGCATGCGCTTCACCTCGACACCCGGCGTGTCCAGCGGGACCAGCACCATGGAGTGCTGGGCGTGCCGCGGCGCGTCCGGGTCGGTCAGCCCCATGAAGATCGCCACCCGGCAGTTCGGGTGCCCGATCCCGCTGGAGAACCACTTCCGTCCATTGAGGACGATCTGGTCGTCCTTGACGATCGCGGTGGCGGCCATGTTGGTGGCGTCGGAGGAGGCCACCTCCGGCTCGGTCATGCAGAACACCGAGCGGATCTCCCCGCGCAGCAACGGTTCCAGCCACTGCTCCTGCTGCGCCGGGCTGCCGTAGAGGTGCAGCACCTCCATGTTGCCGGTGTCCGGCGCGCTGCAGTTGAAGATCTCCGGCGCGATGAACGAACGGCCCATCAGCTCGGCCAGCGGCGCGTACTCCACATTGGACAGTCCGGCACCGCGCCCGGTGCCCGGCAGGAACAGGTTCCACAGGCCCTGCCCGCGGGCCTTGGCCTTGAGCTCCTCGATGACCGGGAGCACCACGTACGGGTTCTCCTGGGCGTGCAGGGTGCGCAGGTACTCGGGCTCGACCGGCTCGATCTCGGTCCGGATGAACTCACCGACCCGCTGGATGTAGTCCGCCGCCTTTGCCGAATGCGCGAAGTCCATGAGTGCTCCTGTCAGGTGGGCGTTGCCCCGAAGTTACCCCTACTATCGAGTAATACCCAAGAGACACGGAGCGTGACGGGAGCACCATGAGGCGTCAGCCGTCGACGGTGTATGTGCTGCATGAGAACCCGGACTGGTACCCGCCGTTCGCCGCGGCGTTCGACGCCGAGGGGGTGCCGCACGAGCCGTGGCTGCTCGGCGACGGCACGCTCGATCTGAACGCGGTGCCGCCGCCCGGCGTGTTCTGGTCCCGGATGAGCGCCTCCGCCCACACCCGCGGGCACGTGCACGCCAAGGACCACACCCGGGCGGTGCTGGCCTGGCTGGAGGCCTCCGGCGCCCGGGTGGTGAACGGGCGGCGGGTGCTCGAACTGGAGGTGAGCAAAATCGACCAGCTCACCGCGCTGGAGGCGGCCGGGTTCGACGTGCCGTACACGCTGGCCGTGGTCGGGTCCGGCGACCTGCTGGCCGCCGCCCGCAAGCTCCCGGCGCCGTTCGTGAGCAAGCACAACCAGGGCGGCAAGGGGCTCGGGGTGAAGCGCTTCGACAGCGTCGAGGAGTACGCCGAGTACCTGGAGTCACCGGGCTACCAGCCGCCGGTCGACGGGATCACGCTGCTGCAGGAGTACGTCCGGCCGGCCGAGCCGTTCATCACCCGGGTCGAGCTGGTCGGCGGCGAGCTCGTCTACGCGATCACCGCCGACGTGGGGCGCGGCGGGTTCGAGCTCTGCCCCGCCGACGCCTGCGCGGTCGACGACGACCCGCCGCTTTTCGCGCTGCGCAAGGACTTCGACCACCCGGTGATCGGCCGGTACCTGGACTTCGCCGCCGCGCACGGCATCGAGATCGCCGGGTTCGAGTTCATCGAGTCCGCGGACGGGCGCCTGGTCACCTACGACGTCAACACGAACACCAACTACAACCCCGACGTCGAGGCCACCGCACCGCGCTCCGGCCCGCGTATGATCGCCCAATTCCTCGGCCGACTCCTGGAGCAGTGATGCGCTTCGGATACTGGATGCCGGTCTTCGGCGGGTGGCTGCGCAACGTGCCGGACGAGAGCATGAGCGTCGACTGGCCCTACATCCGGCACCTGGTCGCGGCCAGCGAGCGGCACGGGTTCGACCTGACCCTGATCGCCGAGCTGAACCTCAACGACATCAAGGGACACCGGGCCCCGGCGCTGGACGCCTGGACCCTCGCCCCGGCCGTGGCCGCGGTCACCGCCACCCAGGAGCTGATGCTCGCGGTGCGGCCGAACTACCACTCCCCCGCGGCCACCGCCAAGGCACTGTCCACACTGGACCTCATCGCGCCCGGCCGGCTCAGCCTCAACGTGGTCTCCTCGTGGTGGAAGGACGAGGCCAGCCAGTACGGCGCCCCGTTCGACGTGCACGACGCCCGCTACGCCCGCACCGAGGAGTGGCTCACCGCCCTGCGCCGGCTGCTCACCGAGGACACCGTGACCCACCACGGTTCCCTGTACCGGTACGAGGAAACCGTGCTTGAGCCCAAGCCGTCCCGGGTACCCACCGTCTACATGGGAGGCGAGTCGCCCAAGGCCAAGGAGGTCATCTCCACCCACGGCGACGCCTACGTGATGCACGGCGACCCGCCCGAGGTGATCGCCGCCAAGGTGGCCGACCTCAACACCCGCCGGGCCGCTGCCGGCCGCCCACCCATGATCTTCGGCGTCTCCGGCTACGTCATCTGCCGCGACACCGAGTCGGAGGCGGACGCCGAGCTGGAACGCATCCTCGACGTGCGCTCCTCGCCGGAGGCCTACGCCTCGTACCGCGACTTCATCGAGGGCTCGCACCTGGAGTCCGAGGTGTCGCTGCGCGAGTACAGCGTGTCCAACCGCGGGCTGCGCGCCGGGCTGGTCGGCACCCCCAAGCAGATCACCGAGCGGATCCGCGACTACGAAGCCGCCGGCGTCGACCTGATGCTGCTGCAGTTCTCCCCGCAGCACACCGAGATGGCCCGGTTCGGCCGCGACGTCATCGCCCACTACCCCGGGCCGGCCGAGGACCGGCCGAACTTTTCCAGGTAGCCGACCACCTGATCGAGGTCGACGGTGGCGGTGAGCAGCTGCTCCTCCCTCCTCGGCGCGGCGAGTTCGGAGCCGTCCGGGAAGAACAGTGTGCTGCGGCCGAGATAGATGATGCCGTCGAGGTCCTCGCCGATGCGGTTGCAGAAGACGCTGACCACCTGATTCTCCAGGGCCCGGGCTTTGTGAATCGTGCGCAGGAAATCAACGCTGACCGTGGACGGGCCGGCCACGACGCGTGCGCCACTCGCCACGGCATGGCGGACCGGCAGTGGATCGACGATGTCCATGCAGATCTGAATCGATACGCTGAGCCCGTCTACCAGGGTCATTCCGCGGTAGCCACCCGGTGCGAAATTACCTTCCTCCTTCCCGAATAGGTGACTCTTGTCCTGCACCGAGAACCGCGTGGTGCCGTTCTGGATGATGACAACATTGTTCGCGGCATGATCGGCTTTGCGCACGGGCAGGCTACCGATCAGGTTGACCCGGTTACTCCGCGAGAGCAGCTGCAGGGGATGGAGCAGGCCGGCGAGCGCGGTGCGATCCATGACATCGCGCTCGAACTGGGTGTAGCTGCCCAGGAAGAACTCTGGGAGGACGATGGTCGCGTCGCGCACGCCGGCGAGGTGCGCACTGATGAAACCGACATTGCCGTCCGCCGAGCGTAGTTGCGGGGCGTACTGGAGCAGACCGACGGTTGCGCCGCGCGCGCGTGGCAACGGAGGGTTGACCGGCCAATTCTGATGGTAGTGACCGATAACCGAGTCCGGTTCACGCCCTGTCCCAAGTTCGAACAGGGTTTCCGATTGGTCACCTCTCAGTTTCTTCATCGGCGCCCATCCTAGCAGACAGTTCTACATTACTGATCGAGGCGTGCGTTCGAGGATATGATCTCCCAATACCAGGTAGTTCAAATTGAGGCGCACCGCGGTGCGTATCGCGTCGACCGGTGTTTCAACAATGGGCTCGTCCGGCCCGTTGAACGAGGTGTTGAGCAGGACCGGCGTGTCGGTGAGCCGGCCGAATTCGAGCAGTAGCCGGTGCACCAGTGGTTCCTGCCCCGCGGCGAGCGTCTGCACCCGTGCGGTGCCGTCGACGTGCACCGCCGCCGGGATGGCGGATGCGCGCTTCGGGCGGACCGCCACCGCGAACGCCATCACCGGTGACGGCCCGGTCAGCTCGAAGTACTCCGCCGCCACCTCGACGGGCACGATCGGAGCGATCGGCCGGAACCACTCGCGACCTTTGATCCGGTTCACCCGGTCGCGCATCTGCAGCCGGCGCGGATCGGCCAGGATGCTCCGGTGCCCCAGCGCTCGCGGGCCCAGTTCCGACCGGCCCTGGAACCAGCCGACCACGTTGCCCCGGGCGAGAATCCCGGCGCACAGTCGCGGCAGCAACTCGGCACCTTGCGGCCCGGCGGTGGTGAAGTCAGTACCGTGGCAGCGGATCGCATCCGCGATCTCACGCTCGGTGTAGTCGGGGCCGAGATACACCGAATCGAGCGGCGGGCAGTCCATGCCCCGGGCTGCGAGCAGCGCGTAGAGCTTGCCCACCGCCTGCCCGTCATCCCCCGGCGCGGGCACCACGAACACCTCGTCGAAGAGCCCCGACCGCCGGATCCGCTCGTTCGCAACGCAGTTCAGCGCCACCCCGCCGGCGAGGCAGAGCCGGGTTCTTCCGGTGCGCTCCCGCGCCCGTCCGGCCAGACCCACCAACACGTTCTCCAGCACCGCCTGACCCGCGAACACGATGTCCATGTCGTCCTGAGTCGGCCAGCACGCCCCGGGCGGCGCCTGGCGGAGGGCGTTGAGCTCCCGCCAGACCGCGGCCTGCTCGGCGGACGGCCCCGGCCAGCCGTAGAACTTCGGCCCGAGCGTGTGGCCCAGAATGCTGCGGGTGAGCAACGGGTTGACGTCGAACGCGCCGTCCGGCCGCGTACGGACGTATTCCCGAAAGAGATCCAGGTACGGCGACGGGCCGCCGTATGCGGCCAGCGCCATCGCCTTTCCTTCAGCAAAAAGCTCACCGAAGCCGGCCAGTGCGGTGACCGCGGTGTAGAAATGGCCGATCGAGCGTGCCGCGAATGGCCCGGGATCGCTGTTCAGATCGTCGACCTGGTTAATTCTTCCGCACCGCCCGTCCCAGATGGTCGTCGTGGAAAGGTGGTCACCGGCCGGTCCCTGCCCGTCAACGACGAGGATCGCGGCGTCGGTAAAGCCCGACCCATAAAATGCACTGGCCGCGTGGTACAGGTGGTGGTTATCTGTCTCGAGGCCGCCGGCCGAATCAACAAAATGGTCCCCGTCGCCGCCGAACTCATGCCCGGGCAGCCGTTCCTTGAGATAGTCGTAGGCGAGCTTGGAGTTCCAGCTGTGCTTGTACCGTTCGCCGACCCGTTCGGAGGCGAGGGCCAGCAGCTCACCGGGTGACATGAGAATGGCAACACCGCCGTCATGCCAGCTTGTCGCGTGGCTCGCGACAATCGCCCGAAACATGATCTTTCTCCGTGCCATGTAACGTCGGAGGAGCCTGTCAGTAATCCAGATCGCTCGCTCCCGACCGCCGTTACAAATTGCAGATCGCCAGTTGCAGAACCGTGCTCATCGAGGGTAACGTCGCTCTCTCTCGCCGCCAACACAAGGAACTCCTGATGCGAAGACTGTTGGTAGTCCTCATGATCCTCGCGGCCGGCGTCGCGGTGCCGATCCCCGACGCCAGCGCGGCCCCGGCCATTTCCGCAGGGTTGCCTACCTGTACCCCGGGCGCCGCGATCGACCGGATGGTCGGCTACATCCGAACCCAGCAGCGGCCCGACGGCTCGTTCCCGAGCATCGGGCAGAGCTCCACCGCCGACGCGGTGTACGCGCTGGTCGCCTCCGGCGTGAACCCGTCACGGGTGCGCACCGGCGGCAACTCGGCGATCGACTGGATCTACACGCAGACCGGCAGCCTGGACAGCACCGGCACGGCCGCGAAGTTCCTGCTGGCGCTGATCCTCGCCCGGCGCTCCACCGTGGCGCCGAACGGTTTCGACTACCTGGCCCGGGTGCGGAACGCGTTCGACCCGGCCACCGGGCTCTACGACGCCAACCCCACCGGCAACCACTACGCGCTGATCGCCCTGCGCGCGGCCGGCCAGCGGGTGCCGGCGGCCGCGATCCAGGCACTGCTCGCCCAGCAGCAGGCCGACGGCGGGTGGAGCGCCTACCTGCCGCCGCAGAACACCGACACCAACACCACCGCGGTCGCGATCATCGCGCTCATCCTGAACGGCCGGTCCGGCGCGCCGGTCACCCGGGCGCTGGGGTACCTGCGTACGCAGCTCGCCCCGGAGGGCGGGTTCACCTTCTCCACGGTGTTCGGGAACGCGAGCGACGCGAACTCCACCGGCCTGGTGATCCCGGCGCTGCTGGCCGCCGGGCAGAACCTGCGCCGCTGGGAGGTCGGCGGGATCGACCCGGTGGAGCGGCTGCTGCAGCTGCAGGAGCCGAGTGGCGCGTTCCGGTTCAGTGACGCCTTCCCCGGGGACAACGCGTTCGCCACATTCCAGGCCGGCCCGGCCGCCGGTCTCACCCGCTGCTGAACCCCTTGCCGATGATGAGCCGGGCTCACCCCTGGCGGTCGGGGCCGGCGCGGTCGATCCGGATCCGGATCAGGCAGCGCTGGTCCCGCACCATCGCCGCGCGGTAGTCGTCCCAGTCCGGGTGCTCGCCGGAGATCGACCGGTAGTAGTCCACCAGCCCGTCCATCGCGTCGGGCAGCGAGACGATCTCCACCGGCCCCTCGGCCTGGATCCACTGGCCGAAGAACTGGTCGTTGAGCGCGCACACCCAGGCCCGCGGGTCGCGTCGCAGGTTCTTCACCTTGTACGCGGTCTCCCGGGTGGAGATCACCGCGTAACCCTCGCCGTCGATCCCCAGCGTCACCGGCGAGAGCTGCGGCGTCCCATTGGATCGCAGGGTGGCCAGCACGGCACGGTGGTTGGCGCGCAGGAAGTCCCGCGCCTTGTCAAGATCCATGCCGCCAACCCTAGCGCTCGGCTGGCGCCATCGGCTTGTTGCGACATCAACGAGCGCTGCCCGTGTCGAGATACAAGACCATCGCGTCGAAATGTGGTGAATCGGCATAAGGCTGGAGCTTGCCGACCTTCTGCCATCCCCACCGCGTATACGCTGTTTGAGCGGCCGCATTGTCCTCCCGGACCAGAAGCGTGGCTCGCTCTTCCCGACGGCTGCCGAGCAGTTCGTCGGGCAGGGCGTGTGCTACGCCTTTTCCCTGCCAATCGGGCACAACCATCAGCTCATTGAGGGCGAACGTCCGTGTCCCGGTCTCTTCGATGAATCCCTCTGGCACCGGAGTAGTGAGGCCTTGCCACCACCGGGCGTTCGGCGGGAGGGCATAGCCGAACGCCTGCCCGACAGGAACGTCCCCGATGTAGGCCACCACCAAGGCGAAACCCGGTGCAACCAAGTAGCCACGCACGCGCTCGATGAACCTCTCCGCCGAGTAGAACGGATTAGCGATGACATCGCCATGGCTGGCCTCATACAAAGGTCCAACGATGACGGCAAGGACATTCTCGGCCGATGCTGAATCATAACGACGAAAGGCCGTTCTCGCCGGCATCACTGCCTATCCTTCCCGGCAGGGGTAACAAGTTCCCACGCCTGCTGATAGCCCGGCTGGCGGCGCTCGCTTGGCGACACCGTGTCCAGAGTCGAGAGCGCGCTACGCAATACGATTCCATCGCGCCGCTGCCACGCTGAAGCCGCTCCATCGTCATGGTGAGATGACGTGTTCCCACCAACGCTCAACTGAGTTCGATCAGCTTGTTGCGGAGGAGCTTGCCGGTGGCGTTGCGGGGCAACTCGGCCAGGAACACCACCTCGCGCGGAACCTTGAACCGGGCGAGGTTGGCCCGGACGTAGGACTTCAGCTCGGATTCGTCCACCGTGGACTTTTCGTGGAGGACCACGAAGGCGCACAGCCGCTGGCCGAACTCGTCGTCGGGGACGCCGACGACCGCGGCTTCGACCACGGCCTCGTGCTCGGCGAGCAGGTTCTCGATCTCACCGGGGAACACGTTCTCCCCACCGGAGACGATCATGTCGTCATCCCGGCCGTCGATGAACAGCCGCCCGCCCTCGTCGAAATGCCCCACGTCGCCGCTGGACAGCAGCCCGTCGATGATCTTCTTGTGCCGCCCGTCGGTGTAACCCTCGAAGCTCAGCCCGCTGCCGACGAAAACCCGGCCCAGCGCGTTCGGCTCGGTGACCCGGCGGTCCGACTCGTCGTAGAGCGCCACCCGGCAGCCGACCGGCGGCCGGCCGACCGTGCCCGGCGCGGCCCGCCAGTCCTCCGGCGTGGCCACCGTCGCCACCGCCACCTCGGTGGAGCCGTACAGGTTGTAGACCACGTCGCCGAACGCGCGGACCGCCCGGTTGCCGAGCTCCGGGGACAGCGCCGAGCCGGCGGAGAAGATGATGCGCAGCGACGACGTGTCGTACCGGGCCAGCACGACCGGCCCCAGGTCGAGGATGCGCTGCAGCATGGTCGGCACCAGCACCAGCGCGGTGGCGCGGTTGTCCGCCACCGCGGCCAGCGTCGCCTCCGCGTCGAACCAGCGGCGCAGCACCACCGTGCAGCCCAGCCCGAACGACACGATGAACTGGGACAGCCCGGTGCCGTGGAACAGCGGCGCGGCCATCATGGTGCACTCATTGGCGCGCAACGGGATCCGGTCCAGGAACTGGGCGGCGATGAGCGGGTTGCTCACCTTGCGCTGCGCGCCCTTCGGGGTCCCGGTGGTGCCCGAGGTGAGCAGCACCAGGCCGCCGGACTCGCCAGGCGCCGGCACCGGGCGATCGCCGGTGCTGGCGATCAGCTCCTCGAGCGAGGTGGTGGCCGGCGGCCCGGAGTCCACCCAGGCCAGGAACCGCGGCAGGTCGCCGGGCAGCGCCGTGGCGAGCTCGGTGAACTCCTCGTCGTGGATGAACGCCGAGACGCCCTCCCGCTGGGCGACGTCCACGAGTTGCGGCCTGGCGAACCCGGTGTTCATCAGCAGCAGCCGGGCACCGAGCTTGCCGGCGGCGATCATGGTGTCGACCGCGCCCCGGTGGTCCCGGGCGAGCAGCCCGATCGTCGAGCCCACCCCGATCCCCTTGGCGGCCAGGGCCCGGGCCAGCGCGTTGGACCGCAGGTCGAGCTGCTGGAAGGTGAGCGGGCCGAGCTCGTCCACCAGCCCCACCGCGCGGTGGTCCCGGGCCGCGGCGTTGCGCACCGCGCCGGCGATGGGTCCCGTCTGCCGGACCGCGACCAGCCCGCGCAGCACAAGGTCCGGCCGCGACAGGTGCAGCAGCCCGGACCTTCTCAGCACGTCGAGGCTCCGCACCGCCGTCGGCACCCGTCCGGCCAGCTCCTTGGCCTGCTCGAGATAGGTCGACATCGACACCACATCGCCTCCGTCCTTTTGTTGCACCGTGCCTCAGGCTCGCCGAGATCGTCAACCGGAGCCGGGCTCGGCACGACCCCCGGTTTCCAGGGGCCTTCTCCTCTCCGTGGACTGTTCGTTCGAACGAACAGTCCGCGGAGAGGAGAGGGCCCAGGAAATTCGTGCCGGACCCGCGTCGCGGTCAACTGTCAGTGGTGTCGCGGAGAATGCGTGCGTGGAGATCGGCGAGGTCACGGTGGTGCCGGAGCCGGGCGGCGCGGGGCTGGTGCGCGGCGCCGGGCTGGACGGGCGGGTGCCACACCTCGCCGCGACCATGGCCGAGCTGGAGCGGGCGCACGCACCGCGCTGGATCCTGCCGGCGGCCGAGGAGCTCTACCCGGCGCTGCTGCGCGCCGGTGTCCGGTTGGGACGGTGCCACGACCTGGCGCTGACCGAGGGCATCCTGCTGGCCTGCGCAGGAGACGGCGGACGGCCGCGGAACCTGGCGGCGGCCTGGGCCCGGCCGCGCGGGCTGCCCGAGCCGCCCGATCCGCCGCCGCCCGGGCGCGGCGAGACGCTCGCGCTGTTCGAGGTCGACCGGGGCACGGTGCCGGCCGGGGGTCTGGACGCGGCCGCCGAGGTGTACGCCGACCAGCAGCGCCGGATCGCGGCCGACCCGCACCCGGACCGGCTGCGGCTGCTGGTCGCCGCCGAGTCGGCCGGTGCACTGGCCGCCGCCGAGATGACCCACCACGGCCTGCCGTGGCGCGCCGACGTGCACGACGCGCTGCTGGTCGAGCTGCTCGGCCCGCGCCCGTCGGCCGGGGGCCGTCCCGCCCGGCTGGTCGAACTGGCCGAGGAGATCACCGCGGCGTTCGGCGGGTACCCGGTCAACCCGGACGCGCCGGGCAGCGTCGTGAAGGCGTTCAAGCGGGCCGGCATCGAGGTGCCGTCCAGCCGGGCCTGGGTGCTGCGCGAGGTCGACCACCCCGCCGTGGCGCCGCTGCTGCAGTACAAGGAGCTGGCCCGGCTGTGGGTGGCGACCGGCTGGACCTGGCTGGACGCCTGGGTGCACGGCGGCCGGTTCCGCCCGGACTACGTCGTCGGCGGCGTGGTGTCCGGCCGCTGGGCCACCCGCGGCGGCGCCGCCCTGCAGCTGCCGAAGGCGCTGCGCACCGCCGTCCGCGCCGACCCCGGCTGGTCTCTCGTGGTCGCCGACGCCGCCCAGCTCGAGCCCCGGGTCCTCGCCGCGCTCGCCGGCGACCACCGGTTCGCCGAGGTCTCCGCCTCGTCCGACCTCTACACCAGCCTCGCCGCCGACGCCTTCGACGGCGACCGCGCCCGGGCCAAGACCGCCATGCTCTCCGCCATGTACGGCGGCACCGCCGGCGGCGCCGGCCCGCTGCTCGCCGTGCTGCGCAAGCGTTTCCCGGCCGCCGTCGACTACGTCGAGCGCGCCGCCCGCGCCGGCGAGGCCGGCGAGGTGGTCCGCTCCCGCCTCGGCCGCACCAGCCCGCCACCGAGCGCCTCCTGGCGTGCCCTCATCGGCTCCCCCGACGAAGCCACCGAAACCCGCTCCCGCCAGGCCGCCCGCAACTGGGGCCGCTTCACCCGCAACTTCGTCGTCCAGGCCAGCGCCGCCGACTGGGCCCTGACGGTGCTGGCCGCCCTGCGCCGCCGCCTCCTGCCCACCGACGCCCAGATCGTCTTCTTCCAGCACGACGAGGTCCTCGTCCACTGCCCAGTTGACCTGGCCGAACTGGTCGCGTCCGAAGTAGACAGTGCGGCACAGGAGGCGACCCGGCTCGTGTTCGGCGCCACACCCGTCCGATTCCCGTTACAGGCCAACATTGTCGACTGCTACGCCGACGCGAAGTGATCACGTCCGGCGCAGGGTGTCCGGGGAGAGATCGGCGAGGGTGCGGTGGCCGGACAGGCCCATGGTCAGGTCGAAGTCGGCCAGGATGCTGCGCAGGGCGTGGCGGACGCCGCTTTCGCCGTCCATGGCCAGGCCGTAGGCGTAGGGGCGGCCGACGAGAACGGCCTTGGCGCCCAGGGAAAGCGCCTTCACGACGTCGGCGCCGGTGCGGATGCCGGAGTCGAACAGGACCGTCAGGCGGTCGCCCACGGCGGCGGCGATCTCGGGGAGGACGTCGAGGGCGCCGACCGCGCCGTCGACCTGGCGACCGCCGTGGTTGGAGACGATGATCCCGTCGACGCCGGAGTCAACCGCGCGGCGGGCGTCGCGGGCGTGCTGGATTCCTTTGAGGACGATCGGACCGGACCAGTGCTCGCGGAGGAACGGGAGTCGGTCCCAGCGCTTGTCGGTGCCGGTGAACATGGGAACCCAGCGCAGGATGGCCGACTGCGGGTCCTCCTCCGGAGTTTTCTCAAGGCCGGCAAGGAAAGCCGGGTCGGAGAACGGGATCGCGGTGCCGATGCCGCGGAGGAACGGCAGGTAGGAGTGGTCCAGGTCGGCCGGGCGCCAGGCCAGCGTCCAGGTGTCCAGGGTGACCACCAGCACGGTGAAGCCGGCCGACTTCGCCCGCTGCAGCAGGCTGATCGTGACGTCGTCGTCGTTGGGCCAGTAGAGCTGGAACCACCGGGAACCGTCCGCGCCCGCCGCCGCGACATCCTCGATGGTGTTCGACGCGGCCGTCGAGAGGACCATGGTCAGGCCGAGCGCCGCGGCCGCCCGCGCCGTCGCCAGCTCGCCGTCGGGGTGCAGAATCGACTGCGCGCCAACGGGTGCGAGCAGCACCGGGGCCGGCATCGCGGTGCCGAGCACGGTCGTGCCGAGCTCCCGGTCGGTGGCGCCGGTCAGCATCCGGGGCATGAGCCGCCAGCGGTCGAACGCCTCCCGGTTGGCCCGCACCGTGGCCCCCGACCCGGCGCCGCCGGCCACGTAACCGAACGGTCCCGGCTCCATCCGGCCGCGCGCCGCGTCCTCCAGCCTCGCGGTGTCCGTGGTGAACGCCGGGACCTGGCCGGCCAGACCCCGCAGGTAGATCTCGCTCTGGTAGGCGCCGAACGGGCTGCTCATCGGTCGCGGGGGGCGGCGTGGCCGGCCGGCGGGCCGTACTGCGCCGGCGGTCGCGGCGGGAACTGCGGCACCGGGCCGCGCCGGGGCATCTGCGGCGGGTACGGCGTCTGCGCCTGGACGAACGGCTGCCGGGGCGGCTGCGGGAACGGCTGGGTCG
This sequence comes from Actinophytocola sp., assembly GCF_036002505.1. GTDB lineage: Bacteria > Actinomycetota > Actinomycetes > Mycobacteriales > Pseudonocardiaceae > DASYTH01. The sequence goes on from NZ_DASYTH010000146.1 coordinate 26,902, forward strand.
GCGCCGCGTACACCTGCTGCCGCGGCGGCTGCTGTGGCTGCTGCTGCTCCTGCGGGCGCCGGCGCAGCACCGCCGGGAGCACCGCGATCAGCACGCCCACCGCGCCGATGCCCAGACCCAGCGCGGGCTGCCCCTCCTCGGCCCACATGACGAGCCGGAACTGCACGTCGGTGAAATGCAGCACCGACGACCCGAACCCGATGACGGCTAAGAACACCCCGAACCGCAACATGCAATGCCCCTCTCCCCGGTCATGGTGACGACGCACCCTAGCGAGTGTGGGACATCAATCGCCACAGACACACCCAACCGAGCGCGGCCGGTCCCAGCGCGCCGGCCAGCACCCCGCCCAGCAGGCCCATTCCCTGTGCCCCCAACACAAGCGCGCCCGTCCACACGAGCAGCAGGAGCATCGACACGCACAGCGACACCACCGCGATCGGCGCCAGCGGCTCGACCCGGCGCAGCACCCCGAGGCCCACCCGGGACCCGGCCGGCAGCCGGAGCCAGCCGTGCGCCGCCACGCCCGGCACGAACAGCAGCAGGCCCAGACCGAGCCAGCCCAGCAGCGGGCTCGGCCGCGGCAGCCCGGCGACCAGCAGCAGGAACGACCCGACCGCGAGCCACATCGCGACCCGGCGCACCAGCAGCCACACGGCGACCCGCTGCACCCGCCCGAACCGGACCGGCCGGCGCACCGGCTGCTCCGCGACCGGCGCCGGGCGCTCGCTGAGCCGGGCGAGGCCGGCCTGGACGTGCCCGTTGCCGGGGTCGAGCCGCAGCGCGTCCCGGTACGCCCGCCGGGCCATCGGCACGTCACCGGTCCGCGCGGCCGCGTCGCCGAGCACCTCGTGCGGGCGCACCTCGTTCGGCGCCAGGTGCACCGCACGCCGGGCGGCCACCACCGCGCCGCCGGGCGCCGTGGGGCCCAGTGCCTCGGCCAGCGTCACGTGGCAGCGCCAGTCCATCGGCTCCCGGCGGGCCGCCTCGCGGGCGCTGGCCACCGCCTCGGGATACCGTTCGAGCTCCACCAGCGCGAGGCTGGCCAGCCGGTGCGCCCACGACCGCTCGCCCAGCATGATCGCCCGCTTGGCCGCGTCCAGCGCCTCGTCGAGCGCGCCGGCGTCGAGGCAGGCGACGGACAGCCGGCACCAGGCCGCGGCGTGCTCCGGGTGCGCCGTCAGCATCGGTCGCAGCAGCTCGATGGCCGCACGCGGGCGGCCGGACGTGGTGAGTTGTGCCGCGCGCACCAGCACGGCCTCCAGCTGCTCGGCCATTACCCCTCCCGCGCCCGCCCTGCGCCGGAAAGGCAACAGTGTGCCACCTGGACGGTGCGAAGCGCGAGCAGGCGCGCTGTTGTTTTCAGCCGGCCAGGCTCGCCAGATCGGCGTCCTGGAGCTGCTTGGCGTCGGCCTTGGTCTGGTTGTCCACCAAGGACTGCAGCGCGTCGCCGTCGTCCCACATGTTCACGTTCACGGCGGCGTGCACCGCGCCGTCGCGCAACCAGAACGCGATGAACTCGCGGGCCGCCAGGTCGCCGCGGACCACCAGGTCGTCGCGGAACGGGTTGGCCAGGCCGCGCACCTCCATGCCGAGGTCGTACTGGTCGGAGAAGAAGAACGGGCTGGCGGTGTACGGCTCGGCGCCGCCCAGCAGGTTCCCGGCCACGTGGGCGCCCTGGTCCTTGGCGTTGGCCCAGTGCTCCACCCGCAGCCGCCGCTCGTACCGCGGATGGAAGTGCGCGGCGATGTCCCCGGCGGCGAACACGCCGGGCGCCGAGGTGCGCAGGGCCGCGTCGGTGTCCACGCCGCCGCCGGGTACCGAGTCGGACAGCTCCAGGCCGGCGGCGTGGGCCAGCTCCACCCGGGGCACCGCGCCGATGGCCACGATGACCACGTCCGCCGGGAGTTGCGTGCCGTCGTCGAGCCGGACGCCGGTGACCCGGCCGCCGTCGCCGGTGAACTCGGCCAGCCCGACGCCAAGCTTCCAGGTCACCCCCTGCTGGGCGTGCAGGTCGCGGAACACCGCGGCCACCGTGTCGCCGAGGATCGGGTGCAGCGGCAGGGGAAGGCGCTCCACGATGGTCACCTCGGCCTCGTGCTTGCGGGCGGCCGCGGCCACCTCGCAGCCGATCCAGCCGCCGCCGATGATCACCACGCGGGTGCCGGCGGTGAGCGTCTCCCGCAGCGCCAGGGAGTCGTCGAGGGTGCGCAGGGTGCGGATGCCCGCCAGGTCGGCGCCGGGGAGGCTGGGCATGCGCGGCCGGGAGCCGGTGGCCAGCAGCAGCCGGTCGAAGGGGTGCCGGGTGCCGGTGTCGTCGACCACGACCCGGTCGCCGAGGAGGACCTCGCGCGCCTCGGTCCGTGACGCCACTTGGATGTCGTGCTTGGCGTAGAAGTCCTCGTCGTGCACCCAGTCCGGGGTGTCGGTGTCGCCGAGCAGGATCCCCTTGGAGAGCGGGGGCAGCTCGTACGGGCGGTGCGGCTCCTGGCCGATCAGCGTGACCTCGCCGGAGAAACCCGAAGTTCGGAGCGCGCCGGCCGCCGAGGCCCCGGCCAGCCCGGATCCGACGATGACGATGCGCTGTGGCTCGGCCATGCTCCAGCCTTCCGTGCGGCGATTCGAACGAGATCCCAACGCTAGTACCCCCGCAGATGACGTGCTGGAAACGGATCCGAAAAGCCGTTCACTTCGCCGTCACGGTCCGAGGGTGCACTCGTTTCCTCGTCAGTAGGTGGCAGGGTGCCAAGTAGTTCAGGTCGTGAAGGGTGGTCGCGGTGAGCGAGCCTGCGAGCGAACGATTGGGCACTGCCCCGTCGCCGAGCTTGCGAGGAGACGGGGTCCACCATCACCGAGCTTGCGAGGTGACGGCGTGAGCAGCCACAGGGAGTGGTGGATCACGTGCCGCGATATCGCGGGGCGGCGGCGCGACCTGCAGGTGATCGCCAGAAAAGGCCAGGTCGTGCTCGTGGCCCCGCCCGGCGAGACCGCGATCCTCTCCCCGCTCGACGTCGGCCGCCTGCGCGCGGCCTTACGCGACGCCGTCGTCGACGCCTCCCTCAACACTGATCACTAACCCGGCGAGTCCCCACTTCAGGACCGCGAGTCCCCGGCTCAGGACCGCGAATTCGCGGTTCGGAACCAGGAATCTCGGGTGCTCGAACCGGGGACTCGCGTGCTGGAAACGGGGACTCGCCGGATCCCCTAGACCGCGGGCCAGGTGTGGACGGGTTCGTTGGTGTGCATGTGGGAGGCGTAGCGGCGGGTCATCTCGCGGAGCGCGCGTTCGCGGTTGACCATCGTGGTCTCCTCGAGCCGGCGCACCGTGTCGATCTGCCAGCTCGCGCCGTTCCGGCCGCTGATGCAGCGTTGCTCGATCACACCGAGCAGGCGGTCGCGGTCCTCCGCAGAGACACCCCAGGCGTCGAGGCCCTCATGCGCCATCGGCAAAAGCCGGCGCAGCACCAGCTCGGTCACCGGCACCTCCCCGATTCCCGGCCAGTACACCCGCGCGTCGATGCCGCCCTTCGCCGCCGCGTGGAAGTTGTCCTCCGCCGCGGAGAAGCTCATCTGTGTCCACACCGGACGGTCCTGGTCCACCAGGGCGCGCACCAGCCCGTAGTACAGCGCGCCGTTCGCCAGCGTGTCCACCACGGTTGGCCCGGCGGGCAGCACCCGGTTCTCCACCCGCAGGTGCGGCCGGCCGTACACCACGTCGTAGATCGGCCGGTTCCACCGGTAGATCGTGCCGTTGTGCAGCCGCAGCTCGCCGAGCTCCGGGGTGTCCCCGTGGGCGAGCACCTCGGCCGGGTCCTCGTCGTCGCACAGCGGCAGCAGCGCCGAGTAGTACCGCACGTTCTCCTCGAACAGGTCGAAGATCGAGGTGATCCACCGGTCGCCGAACCACACGCGTGGCCGCACGCCCTGCGCCTTCAGCTCGTCCGGCCGGGTGTCGGTGGCCTGCTCGAACAGCGCGATCCGGGTCTCCGCCCAGAGCTGCTTGCCGAACAGGTACGGCGAGTTCGCGCCCAGGGCGATCTGGATCCCGGCGACGGCCTGGCTGGCGTTCCAGTACCGGTCGAACGACTCCGGCGCCACCTGCGTGTGGTATTGCACGCTGGTGCACGCGCTCTCCGGGGCGATCGTGTCGGCCGTGGTCACCAGCCGCTCCCCGCCGGATATGTTGATCTCCAGGTCCTCCCCGCGGGCGGCGAAGATCTGCTCGTTGAGCAGCGTGTAGCGCGGGTTGGCGGACAGCGTCTCCCAGCTCATGTGCCGGCGCCGCAACGTGGGCAGGATGCCGATCATGACGATGTGCGCGTCCACCGTGTTGGCGTGCGACTCCGCGGCGTTGAGGCTGTCGCGCACCTCCTCCTCGAAGGTGAGCAGCCCGCCCGGCCCGAGCTTGCGCGGCGGCAGGTTGATCTCGATGTTGAACTGGCCGAGCTCGGTCTGGAACGCGGGGTCGGCGATGGCCTCGAGCACCGCGGCGTTGCGCATGGTCGGGTCGCCCGCGTCGTCGACCAGGTTCAGCTCGATCTCCAGACCGGCCATCGGCCCCACGTCGAACCGCGACTCGGACAGCATCTGGGCGAACACGTCCAGGCAGAGCCGGATCTTCTGCCGGAACCGCTGCCGGTCCGCCCGGGTGAACTCGGTCTGCTCGACGTCCTTACCCATGAGGACAAGCCTGAACGCTGACCGGCGTTCCCGCTAGGGGTTGAGTTGATCAGCGACGCCGGCGGTTGCCGAACATGCCACGCGTGATCTCCCGGCCCAGCGCGCTGGCCGCGGAGCGCATGAACGACTTCACCGCCGGGTTGCCCAGCACCTTCTCCATGAACCCCGGCTCGTCCTTCTCCGGCTCGGGCCGTTCGGCCTCCTGCTCCTGTTCCGGAGCCGGCGCCTTGTTCGCCATCAGCTCGTAGGCCGACTCGCGGTCCACCGTCTGCCCGTACTTCCCGTGCAGCTCCGAGGACTCCGCGGCCTGCTTGATCGCCTCGTCGCCGATGGTGTCCATCAGCGACCGCGGGGCACGCAGCCGGGTCCAGGCCACCGGCGTCGGCGCGCCCTTCTCGGACAGCACGGTCACGATCGCCTCGCCGGTGCCGAGCCCGGTGAGCGCCTTGTCCAGCTCGTAGTGCGGCGTGGTCGGGTAGGTCTTGACGGTCTTCGCCAGCGCCTGCTGATCCTCCGGGGTGAACGCGCGCAGGGCGTGCTGCACGCGCGCACCGAGCTGGGAGAGCACGGCGCCCGGGATGTCGGTGGGGAGCTGGGTGCAGAAGAACACGCCGACGCCCTTGGACCGGATGAGCTTCACGGTCTGCTCGATCCGGTCGAGAAACGCCTTCGACGCGTCGTGGAACAGCAGGTGCGCCTCGTCGAAGAAGAACACCAGCTTGGGCTGCTCGACGTCGCCCTCCTCGGGCAGCTCCTCGAACAGCTCGGCCAGCAGCCACATCAGGAACGTGGAGAACAGCGCGGGCTTGGCGGTGAGGTTGGCCAGCTCGATCAGGGTCAGCACGCCCTTGCCGTCCACCTGCCGGATCAGGTCGCCGACCGCGAGCTCCGGCTCGCCGAAGAACTCCTCGCCGCCCTGCGCCTCCAGGTTCGACAGCGCGCGGAGGATCACCCCGGCCGTCGCCGAGGACACCCCGCCGATGCCTTCCAGATCGGCCTTGCCGGCATCGCTGGTCAGGTGCGTGATCACCGCCCGCAGGTCCTTGGTGTCCAGCAGCGGCAGGCCCTTCTTGTCCGCCCAGTGGAAGATCAGCCCGAGGGTCGACTCCTGGGTGTCGTTCAGCCCGAGCACCTTGGCCAGCAGGATCGGCCCGAAGCTGGTGATCGAGGCGCGGATCGGGACCGCGTTGCCGCTGGTGCCCAGTGACACGAACTGGACCGGGAAGCGGGTCGCCTGCCAGTCGTCGCCGGTGTCCTTGGCGCGCTGGGTGATCCGGTCGTTCGCGGTGCCCGGCCGGGAGAGCCCGGAGAGGTCGCCCTTCATGTCGGCCAGCACCGCGGGCACGCCGGCGAGGGCGAGCTGCTCGGCGACGAGCTGCAACGTCTTGGTCTTCCCGGTGCCGGTCGCGCCGGCCACCAGCCCGTGCCGGTTGATCATCGACAGCGGGATCCGCACGCGAGCCGCGCTGTCGGCCTGGTCGCCGACCACGACCGCGCCCAGCTCGACCGCCCTGCCGGACGTCGCGTACCCGGCGGCGATCTCCTGGGCGGCGCTGGGCTTCACCTCGGTCACGCGCACTCCCTTTCACTCGACACCTCGCGCGGAAGCCTAGTCGCGCTTTCGGAATCCGCAGCCCGAGCGGGTTCGCGCTGGCAGGGCGCCTGTCCGGCTAAGCTCGTCCGGTGCCTGACAACCTGGTGTGGATCGATTGCGAGATGACCGGTCTCGATCTTGGCAAGGACGCCCTGGTCGAGATCGCCGCGCTGGTCACCGACGCGGACCTGAACATCCTCGGCGACGGCGTCGACCTCGTCATCCACGCCGACGACGCGCTCCTCGACGGCATGCCGGACGTCGTCCGCGAGATGCACGCCCGCTCCGGTCTCACCGAGGAGGTGCGCCGCTCCACGGTCACCGTCGACGAAGCCGAACGCCAGGTCCTCGACTACGTCCGCACCCACGTCCCCGAGCCCAGAACGGCCCCGCTCTGCGGCAACTCCATCGCCACCGACCGCGGCTTCATCGCCCGCGACATGCCCACCCTGGACAACCACCTGCACTACCGCATGGTCGACGTGTCCTCGATCAAGGAACTGTGCCGCCGCTGGTACCCCCGGATCTACTACGCCCAGCCCGACAAGGGCCTCGCCCACCGCGCCCTCGCCGACATCAAGGAGTCGATCCGCGAACTGATCTACTACCGCCGCACAGCGTTCGTCGCCGCCCCTGGCCCCTCCAGCGAAGAAGCCAAGGCCATCGCCGACATCGTCCTGCGCGATGGAGGCTCCGCCTAGAGGGCTTGGGCCAGCGAAGCCGGCAAGATCGGGTCAAGTTTCATGTTGCCAGGCCGGATTGTCGGGTGAGGTGGTCGATGGCGGTTTGGTAGTGGCGGTTGGCGCTGTGCAGTGGGCCGGGTTGGGGGTCGGTGAGGTGGGCCAGGCCGGTGCGCAGGAGCCGGTCGTGGGTGCGGGTGAGGAACAGGGCGTGGTGTAGTCCGGTGTTGGTGACGTGGTAGCGGTGGGTGTGCGGGATTCTGGTGATCAAGCCGTGGGTGCGGAGCCGGCGGAGGTCGTAGCTGATCTGTCCGGCGGAGATGTGGCCGGGTGGGTGGCCGAGGAGTTCGGTGAGCAGGCTGCGTAGGTCGCGGTTGTGGAACCCGTGGGGCAGCAGCCGGAAGACCAGCAGGGCGCTGAGCAGGGCGTGGGCGCGGGGGTCGGCGAAGCGCAGCCCGGCGATGCGGGTGCCGGTGGGGGTGAGGATCGGGTTGGTGACCGCGGCGAACACCGCGGCACCTTGGGTGGGGTCGTGGCTGAGTTGTTGGACGCCGAGCAGGCGCCGGTTGGCGGAGAAGCCGATCTCCCGCAGGGCGGGCAGATTGGTCAGCCGTTTCCCGATCCGGAAGTCGCGGGTGTCGTTAATGGTGGTTTCGGTGCGCAGCGCCCTACCTTCCTTGTGGTACTGCTTGATCGTGGCGTGCTTGTAGTCCACGTGCAGGCTCGGGGTGACGCCTTCGGTGATCACCCGGGTGCGAAACCGGCCCGGGGTGGCGCGGGGCCCCTTGCTCATCAGCCGCCGGTTGAAGACCAGGCTGACCTGGTCCGGGCGGCCGATGTCGAGATTGTCGCGGATGACCTGCTCGAAGAAGATCCGCCCCGACACAGGCCGGTCGAGCATCTGGGTCAGGGAGAACTCGACCTGCAGCATGGACAAGTCATAGCGGTAGCCGGCGGCCCGGTCAGCGGGACTGAACGGGTGCGGCAGGATCGCCAGCCACTTGCGCAGCAGCGCGTCGATCTTGTCGGGTCCCAACTGGTCGCAGACGGCCTGCACCGCAGCGGGGTCGTCGACCGCGGCGAAGGCGTTGTCCAGGGCGGTGAAGCCGATCCCCGCCCGGGTGGCCTGCCGCTGCGCCCAGTGGTGACCGTTGAGACACAGCTTGGCGTTGTAGGGAAAGTAGGAGCAGAACTTCAGAAAGAACGGACCGAACTCGGCGTCGACACAGTAGAAGTAGAACTGGTTGACCAGGCCCGTGGTCTTGACGATCCACGGATAGGAGTTGCCCGCGGTGTCGCGGCGCTTCTCGGTGCGAAACAGCCGGGTCTTCTCCTGCGCCCGCCCGATGAACACCACCCCCTCAGTCCCGGGGAAACCGGCCAGGTACTCCTGCATCACATCGTCCTTGCGCTGCCCCTTGACGAAATCCACCCACGGCACCCGCCGATCACGAGCGAAGCGGCGAACCGCGTCGCTGAACCTGTCGGTGATCTTGGCCAGCGGAGCGGTCGAGGCAATCGGCAACCCCAACTGCCGATGCACATAGCCCAACAACCCGCCGGTGTGCTGCAACTGCGGCACGTACACGTTGAGATACATCCGGTCGATGCACTCGATTTCGAACCTGACGTGCTCGGACAACACCTCAGACACCGTGCGCGGTAACGTCATGACAGGCTCCGGTCGGAACGGGCGGCTCACCGAGCCAACCACCGCCAACCAGCGGTACCACAACGGGCCCTCGGGCACCGTCACCCCGCCGACCGGAGCCGCCACCGCCAAACCGACCCAGACATGCCTCGTCGGGCTGGGGCGCAGCCCCGTTAGGGATTGGGGTGAGTGACGGGACTCGAACCCGCGACATCCTGGACCACAACCAGGTGCTCTACCAGCTGAGCTACACCCACCATGCCTGCAAATACACGTTACTTCACGCGCATGCGCGCACATCGTAGCGTGCGCCGTTCACGCGCTGAATTGGGTTAGGTCTTGCCCCCGGTCTGCCACTGCTCCCAGGTGAGCTGCCAGTCGCCGAGGCCGTCCCATACCTCGAGGTTGGGCCCGCCGCTGTTCTGCACGATCACGACGTCGCCCTTCTGCGCGATGCTCTGCATCCACGCGGCGTTCTCGGTGGACATGTTGAGGCAGCCGTGGCTGACGTTGCTGTGCCCCTGCTGCCGCACCGACCACGGCGCCGAGTGGTAGAACACCCCGCTGTTCGACATCCGGCTCGCGTAAGCGATCTTGGTCCGGTACCCCTGCGGCGAGTCGACCGGCACCCCGTACGTCGACGAGTCCATCACGTAGTTCGTGTGCTCACTCATCAGCACATAGGTGCCGTGCGGCGTCTCGTGCCCCTTCTTCCCCATCGAGATCGGAATCGTCCGCGCCACCACCCCGTTGATCGACACGGTCATCTGGTGCGCCGCCCCGTCCGCCAGCGCGATCACCGAGTTCCCGATCGCGACCGTGGCGTGCCGGTCCTCCCGCCCGTACAGCCCGTTCCCCAGGCTCTTCCCGTACATCGCCGCGTTGATCGTGACCGTCGTCCCCGTCTTCCAGTAATCCCGCGGCCGCCAGTGCACCTCCCGGTCACTGAACCAGTAGAACCCACCCTCCGTCGCCGGCGAGGTGGTGATCTGAATGGCCCGCTGCGCCGCCGCGCGATCCACCGCCGTGTCGAAGTAGAAGGCCAACGGCTGCCCCACCCCCACCGTCTGCCCGTCCAACGGATTCATCGACAGCCCCACCTGCCGCCGCGGCTTCGCGGTGGCGAACGTCGACGTCACCGTCATCGCCTTGCCGTCCGTCCCCTCCCCGGTCGCCTTCGTCGTATACGACTTCCCGTACCCCAACGCCTCCGTCGACCGCCAGGAACTCCCGTCCGCGGCGAGCTGCCCCGCCACCACCCGCCCGTCCGCCCCGGTCACCACGACCTCGGTCACCTTCCCCCCGGTAGCCCCCACCGTCACCGGCTCCCCCGGCGCCACATCCCCCACCCCGTTCTGCGGCACCAACGCCAACACCACAGCCGTCCGCGCCGGCACCGCACTCGACGACGCCACACTCGAACTACTCGGAGCCCCACCACCCCCCGACCCCTGCGCCGGCGCACTCGTACACCCCGCGACGAGCACCCCGACCACCCCCAACCACACACGCGCCCAACCAGACGTAACGGCGCCGATCCCCACGGTCATCCCACTCGTCCGATCTGCTCTCACCGGTAGTCCGTACCGCCCACCATCCTGCCGTACCCACACCCCTATCCGATTTCAACCCCACCCCTCCCCTGTGCTACGGTTCCGCCGTCCAGAGGGCGCCGCTAGCTCAACTGGCAGAGCAGCTGGCTCTTAACCAGCGGGTTCGGGGTTCGAGTCCCTGGCGGCGCACCCGCAAACCGCAGGCCAACATCACAGTTGACCTGCGGTTTTGCCGTTTCAGGCAATCTCTGGGAACTTCCCGGACCGTCCACTTCGGTCTGATGGCGTCTCCGTGGCGTCTCCTAGGCGGAACCCGGGACGGAATGAAGATCGACATCCAGGCTCGCTCACTCGCGAGATGCCGCGCTGAACAAGCGCAGGTTCGAGTCCTGCCGGGGCACTCCAACAGGACTGCGACCTCATGACAAGCGGTTTCTCGGCTCGTCGCTGGTCATCACTGCTCGTCCCCCACTCGGACCACGCTAACTTCGACGGTTGGATCTTGGCGCACCCAGTAGTTATACCCACACCTGCCGGCCTGTGACACGACGGCGTGTGGCCGGGGGCTTGCGGGTGGCGTGCACCTGCAGCACACTCTGACCCTAGGTAGTCATTCGACTACGGACTGACACAATTTGCCTTTTGCGCAACGAGCAACACAGCCGCCTGCCTCGACTGAGGCGATTCGGTGAATACTTGTGTCCGTGACTCTCAACGCAGCGGAACCGTCGCAGCGCAGTGTCGCCCGTCCCTTCAGCGTGGCCAGCGGGCACGACCTGGCCAGTTCGGTCCGCCGTGCACGGGACGCATGCGGCCTGTCGATGTCCGAGTTGGCCCGCCGGATTGGTGTGACCACCAGTCATCTCAGCCGGATCGAAAGCGGCGAGCGCTCGTCTGTCAGGCGGGACGTCCTGGACCGTATTGTGGCGACGACCAATGACCATTCGATATGGGCAGCAGCACGATGCTTGCCGCCGCATGCTGAGTTGGAACTGGCGCGCTGGCATTCGGCATTTCGGGTTGACGCGTTGAGCCGCACGCTGCCGCTTGTGCGCCAGATCCATTTGGGAGAAGTCGGCGCCGTGCTCCTCAGGGATGCCGGAGCGGAGAGATCGGACAGGATTGAGCTGCAGGCCCTGACGGGACATGTCGGACTCCGCGTTACACGGAGACGTGCTACTGGCGGTTGCGCCGTTGAGTTCATCGAACGTAATGCGATTGCCGTCGCCGATGAACCGGACCAGCCAGTGAGTTTCCGCTTCTTGGTTGCACATGCCGTCGCACATGTCGCGCTGAACTCGCATGCCTGCGCCTATCCCCGGCGAACTGAACCACAAGAGGATACCGCCACCGATCTGGCGTGCTGGCTGCTGGCTCCCCCGGGGCTGCTCGATCGCGTCGCGCGGCGTGTCATGGCCAGACGAGATTCTTGGGCTGTCGGTGGAACCGATATTGCCGGCGCGCTCGCCCGGGAACTGGGCGTGCCGCTCTGGCTGGCGATCCGGCGGCTCGGCGAGGAGCGAACCCTCGACATCTACGCCGAGGAGACCTTCGGTCTTGAGAGCGGAGCTGAACTGTGACACAGCCTGAGCCATTCGACCGGACCCTGACCAGTCCGCTGGCGGAACTCCGCGACATGCGTGCTTCCTCGCCCGGCGCGGTGGTCAGCGCCGGGCGGCTGAGCGAACTGCAGCAGCGTGCCTATGTCCGCAGTGCCTCAGAGGAGCGCATCGCTGCACTGCTCGAGGCACCGCAGCCCCCAGATCTAGTGGTGCTCAGCGGTTCCGCGGGCAGCGGCAAGAGCCATCTGATCCAAGTTCTGCATGAGCGTTGCGGCGGCCAACTCGGCCAAACCATCACCGACGCCACGCACGCGGAGTCCCCAGACACCGAGCAGGCCGACCGGTTACTCGGCTTCTTCGCTCCGTTCGCCGACGGCAGCCAACGGCCGGGCGGGCCAACTCGGCTGATCGCAATGAACACCGGCATGGTCTTGAAGTTCTTCTCCGATGCCGAGCGTCGGCCGGGCGGACATCCCCTCAGTGCTCTCAAGGAATACTTGCTGGAACGCCTCGGTGTTCCTGGCGCGAAGTCCGTGGGGAGCCGGCCAGACTGGCTGGAAGACGCTGTTCTGGTGGTCAACCTCGACCACCGGCCGACAGCCGGCTCTCCAGGCTCGCTGCTTCGCCCGATGCTGGAATCTCTGGATCCAGCGAAGCCCGACGGGCTGCTCCGCGGCGCCGAACGCTGCGAGACGTGCTTGGTGAGGGAATGGTGCTATCCCCGCGCGAACCTGGAGATCATCAGCTCGCCGACGGCCGTTGACGTCCTCGACCGCACCCTCGGCACCGTCGCGCTCAAGCGCGGCAGGGAAATCGCCCCGCGCGACCTGTGGGACTTCCTGGCCGGTCTGGCACTCGGGGCCTCAGCCCGCAGAAACGACCCTTGCGACGAGGCCGCCTCGCTCGCTTCGAAAGGCGGCGGCGACGCTGCAGAACAGCTACTGGACGGTCTCGTCGTAGCTCGGCCCCTAGACCATCCTGACGGAGATCTCGCCGTGCGCGTCGCCCGCTTGGACGAGTCCTTCACCCCGTCATCCCAGGCGCATGACATCATCGCTAGCGCAGGAATCTCTCCGCCGGAGGACGCGCGCCGGCTGCGCGACTGGATCGGGTCCGACCGGCCCGGTACGCGGTTGGCAGTGGAGCGCCTGGCTCAGGCTGTAGAGCAAGGGCGCCTGGAATTGTCCGGCCGTTACCTGGCGCGTGCTGCGTGGCTAGGTGGCTATTTGCGAGACGAGGACGAGTCGTCCGTCGACGAGTTCCGCAGGATCCTCGCCGCAGTCGAACGCGAGATAGTGGACGACGAACTGCTGGAGATGCGGGACACCCTGGCAGATGGGCTGGCGCGCGCGTTCGGTCTGAGCGTCGGCCCGGAGACCTTCTTCCCCACTGACAGCGCAGAAGGAGAGACAGCTGTGCTGGTGAAGGCCTCGCTTCTCGACGATACGGCCACGGAAATGTGCTTAGGGATCAGACGGGATCCGGCGTGGCGGTCCAATGGTATTGGTTCCCGTGCAGTTAGCTACCGGCCGCTGGGACTGCACGTCGACCTGGGAGGACAGGCCGTGCAGATCACCTACCCACTATGGACGCTGCTGCAACAGGCACGGAACGGAGCCGTGGCCAGTTCGGTTGACCTTGAGCGGTTCCACGGGCTTCGGCGCGCACTCGAGGAGATTGGGAGGCTCGGATCCACCGACCCAAGCCGCCCTCTGCTCGTGTCGGACCTGGAGTCGGGCAGGGCTTTCCGGATCGCCCGCCAATCCCTCTTGGGCAAGGAGACCCTGCGAGCGAGCGAGGTTTATCCGTCATGACAAAGCCGACCCGCAAACCGAAGATCATCGACCTCGGTGAGGTGCGTTCAGCCCTGGCAATCGTCAGCAAGCGCACAGGCGTGCGTGTGGATCTAGACTCGGACGACCGTCTCACAGTCGCGGGACGTCCAGTTCGCCTGCCCGCGCGCAATGACCCCTTGCCAGGAGAGCCGCCGTGGCGGTTGGAGGGGGAGCGCGAAGAGTTGCTGGGCACCGAGGGCGCGCTGCCGACCGTGCCACGTGCCGACGTCCGGGAGAAGCTCCTGTGGAGAATGCTCCAGGATGCGATGCCGGATAACGGCACGGGGCGTGCGCTGGACGCCGAACTGCTGAATGGCCTTGAGGGTAGCCTTGTGCCGGTTCTGCGGGATCCCAACGCGGCCCAGATTATCGGAAAGGCCCTGAACGCTCGCTTTTTCTCCCGTACAAGGGACGCTCGGGTCCTGCTGCCTATGCATACCGATCTCGTGCACGCCTTCCGCCACAGCAAGACAAGCATGGGCAGCGGGAAATCGGCACCAGCCGGCTACCGGCTGTTCAGCGGGGTTCTGCTGCCGTTCCTGTTGTGGAACGGCCAGAGTCCCGACAAAGCTCTGATTCAGAGGTTGTTCGACCTGCTTAACGACGACAGTGCGCTGAACCGCTTGGACATCCTCTTTCTTGACCGCGCACGGGATATCGGCGGGTCGGGACGGGCCACCGCAAATGCGGATCATCTCGTGTCTCGCTACCGGACGCAGCTCGATGACGATTTCGCGGCGGGAGCGTTCTGCCAGCCTGCGCTGTCCCAGTTCGCCGACGATCTCCGCACTGTGTTGGACAGCAAACTGTCGAGAACCGATGCGGTCGAGTGGGTGACACTACTGGTCAGCCTGCACGTGACTGTCTTGTTTTACCGTCTTGCGCTGGTGCGCGGGTTGCAGCTGGATCATGTCATCGCCGCCGCCGGTGATCTGTCGCCACCCGCCGAACAGCCGGTCGGCTGCTGTTCGGCGGGACTGCTGGGCTGCCCGCTTGCCGGCTCGATCAGGTTCCGGCTGGGGACGGGTGCCTTCCAGCCGGTTAGCCTCCGCGATCCCTGCCACACGTCCTATTCCGAGTTGGACGGGATGCGGCTGCTCGCGTTGCCGGCCACGCTGGTCACCGTCAACCTCGCCACCCGAATCTGGCATGCGCTCGGTGGTCCCGAACCGCAGCAGCGCGATCTCGCCGGCCTGGCCGGCGCGCTCAGGGTGGACAGCGACCTGCGTTCCCAGTTCAATGCCGGATGCGCCGCAGCTGCCGTGCTGCACCACGCCAGCCACCGCCCGTCGGCGGACGCACACGAACTGTGGGACGCGGCTGCGCCGGAGCCCGGCGCACACGCCCTTCGGCAGGACGTGCTGCTCATGCGGGGCAAGGACCTGCGCCACCAGTCGCGGGACATCGTCAACCAGTTGCTTGCGGCCGACCCGGTCGGCCGTTTGCTTGGCCGCAACGGGCCGTACACCTTCTACGAGATCGACGAAGCGATGCTGGTGCTGCTGGTCCGCATCGTCTGCGCCAGACGCACGTTGCCGTTCGGCGACTTCCTGCTCGGCCTTCGGAAATACGGGCTCGCACCCCAGCACGAGCTCGAGAAGGACCGGCTTGCCGACTCGCTCGAACGGCTGGGACTCCTGATTCGATACTCCGACGCCGGCGAGGCCGCATATGTCCACGACACCCACTGACCACCACCTCACCCGCGCTGCCGCTATCGCCGCGCAGGCCATCCTCGAGGAGGCAGCCAACTGGCGCAGCCACGAACGCCTGCACCTTCCCAGCTGGTACGGCCTTACCCCGCAGCAGGTTTTCGACGGCCTGTGGACCAATGCCACAGACACGGACACGGTCACTGTCAGCACGCCACATGGAAAGTTCGACCTCGAGGGCATCAGAGCGGGCCGCACTCTGTTGGTCCCCTACCTGGTCGGTGCACCAGGCCGCAACGCTGGGTCGGCCGGTTTCGCCGCCCTGCTGCGCGATGAGTTCGCAGCCCGCAGCGCCAGCACATCACCGACGGCGCTGCTGATTCTGGACGCTGATCCGATCGAGACCGTCCGCACCGCAGCCCGCGACGGCCGCCGCCTGAGCGCACTTGACTGGTCCAACGCCCTCCAGGCTGCTGTGGGCGGTGCCGGAGCGGACCCCGTGCTTGCCGCTGTCGCCGACGACCTAGTGAGGTACGACCGCGTTCCGCACGACGCCCGCATCTTGGGTGTGCTTGCCGAACTCGCCGAAGTGGCCTCTACCTCCGACTACGAGGTGCTGGGCAGCGCGTTGGCCGAATTGCCGTGTTACCTGCCCGATCCGCAGATCATGCCGCAGTCTGCGCCTCGGCGGCTCGCCCTATCGGCCCGGTGGCGAAGCTGGCTCACCGCAAGGCTCTCCCCGGGGCGCGACCTCCGGTCCGAGCTGAACCGCACGGTACGCGACCCGTACACCTCGGAGAGAGTACTAACCGCCCGCCGCCCATTCGGGCTGGACTTCTCCGCTCTCTCCCTGGACCTGTTCCTCGGGACTGAGGCTTCACGCAGGCCTGATCTTGACTTCGCGCGTCCTCTCGTTGTCGGCGGCGCCGCTGCGCGGACACGGGACAGCGCGGCGGCTGTTTGGCTGCCGGAAGGAGACCGCTTCACCGTAGGGATCCGAGGTGCCGAAGCCGCCTCCGAGACCGCTGAACTCATCTGGGCAGGCGAGTCTGCTCAGGTCCTCCCAGTCGATCTCCAACGCCAGTCCGTCACCGTTCCCGCTGGGCACACTGGATGGCGCTTCGGCACGCTGCGCCTGCCACGCACTGGCAGCGAGATTCGCCTCGCTGTCTACCGGGGGCAGGGAACCTGGTTTCCGATCGAGTCCCGCCTTGACCTCGACATCCACAACCGGGTCTTCCGCTGCGAGGGTGACTCGGATGTGATCGCCATGTCCCCGGAAGGCGTTGTCGTCGGCTACCCCGAGATCCGTGGCGAAGACGAGGCAGCCCGGCAGCCAGCCGAGACTGAAGCACACCTGGACGGCGAGACGCACATCCTTCCCCTGCTTGTCGTCGGCGGCACGGTCATCGACGGGCCCATCCGCTGGTCTCCGCCCGGAGGTTCTGCCCCTGGTGACCGGCCCGCCGACGCCACCGAAGATCCCAACAAGGAGGAGGAACCCGACAGCCCGGTCGCCATCGTCGCCAGCCCCGGAGCGGACGCGGCAGATGACGCGGCAGATGACGATGGCGATGGCGAATCTCCGACTCCGGTGCGTATCGCGCGGTCGGTTCCCCACGCCGTTCTCGACCTCGCCAAGCTCGGCGCGGCAGAGCGGATGAGGGATCCCCGATTCAGCGTGCCGGGCAGCCGGGGAGTGATCCAGTTCCCGGGGAGCGAGGCATACTTCCTCGAGGACCAGGACCTCGGCGCGGCTAGCGGTCTCGCGGTGGAGAAACAGATCCTGGATATGCCGGCAACCCTCGCATTCGAGATTGTCCGGACCAGCGCCGGGCTGCGTGTGGAACCTGACAGCAGGCTGGAGCGCCTCCGCTTGGACCGCCTCGACGGGGGCAAGCTGCAGGAGTTCATACGCAGCAGAACCGAATTGTTCGCGGCCCTGCACGACGTCGGATCCGTACACGCAGTGGGCGCGGGCACGGCGCGCGCCGAAGCCGAGCGCTACTGCGACGCCTACGTGTCGCTCCTGCAATCTCTCTCGGCCGGAAGCCAGTTCGAAGCAGAGTACGAACGGCTGCTGTTGTGCGATTCCGTGACGGATCCAGAAACTGGCGAGATCCTCCTGGCGCCGACCAATCCGTGTGCCGTTGCTTTTCTGCTCGCCCTGTCTGATATGGTCGCGGACTGGCTTCCCGGGGCAACCGAGGTGCCGCCCGAAGATCTCGCCAGCATCGGGATGCGCCATCTGCTGCCCGCGTTCGCCGTGGGAGAGGATCCACGTTGGTACGAATGCGTGCCGCGGCCGGGCCAGCCTCTTCTGTGGCGCCGCTACGCCCCGCTGGAAGA
>NZ_DASYTH010000147.1:0-43021 GCF_036002505.1 Actinophytocola sp.
TGGGTTCAGTTGGCTGGTGGGTAGGGCCGACCACTCGGGCGGGCCAGCGTGCCGTGCGGTGTTCGCGTCTGTGGTCACCATTGGCTGGGCTGGTTGCTGGCCGACCGCTCGGGCAGACCTCCGGCCTGCCGTCGCGGCCGGTGGCGAACACCACCCGGCGGCCCACCGTCGCGGCCGGCGTTGTGAATAACCCTCGTCAGCCAGAATTAGCGTGGAGAATTAAGTCCTGTTTGTGGACAATGCCGCACACCCCTGGGCACTGGACCGGTTCAGCGGTTTCCTGTCATTGGGAATCCACACCGACCGGAGGTGCTCATGCATACCACCCGCATCCGGCGCTGGCAACGCACGCTCGTCGCCGCCCTCGTGGCCCTGGCCACCCTGAGCACCGTGGTCTCCAGCGCCTCGGCGGCGCTGCCCACCAGCTTCCGGTGGAGCTCCAGCAACGTGCTGATCAGCCCGCGCTCGGACGCCACGCACAACCTGGTGTCCATCAAGGACCCGACGGTCGTCCGGTGGAACAACCGCTGGCACGTCTACGCCTCCACGGTCAACACCAACCAGCAGTACAGCCTGGTGTACCTCAACTTCAGCGACTGGTCGCAGGCCGCGTCCGCGCCGCAGTTCTACCTGAACAACAATCCCAACATCGGCAACGGCTACCGGGCCGCGCCGGAGCTCTTCTTCTTCGCCCCGCAGAACCGCTGGTACCTCGTCTACCAGACCGGGCCGCCGTCGTTCTCCACCGCCGCCGACCCCAGCCAGCCCGGCACCTGGACCAGGCCGGCCAACTTCTTCCCCAACGGCGAGCCGGCGATCGTCACGCAGAACAAGGGCAACGGCCAGTGGATCGACTTCTGGGTGATCTGCGGATCGGTGAACTGCTATCTGTTCTTCTCCGACGACAACGGCCACCTGTACCGGTCGCGGACCAGCATCGCGAACTTCCCCAACGGCTTCACCGACACCCAGATCGTGCTGTCCGACCCGAACCGGTTCGCCCTGTTCGAGGCCTCCAACATCTACAAGATCCGCGGCCAGCAGGCCTACCTGCTGCTCGTCGAGGCCATCGGCAGCGACGGCAAGCGCTACTTCCGGTCCTGGACCACCAACCGGCTCGACGGCGCCTGGACCCCGCTGGCCAACACCGAGGCGAACCCGTTCGCCCGGGCCAACAACACCACGTTCGCCAGCGGGGCGTGGACCCGCGACATCAGCCACGGCGAGATGATCCGCTCCGGCGTCGACCAGCTGCTCGAGATCGACGCGTGCCACCTGCAGTACCTGTACCAGGGCATGAACCCGTCCGCCACCGGCCCGTACAACCTGCTGCCGTGGCGGCTCGGGCTGCTCACCCAGACCAACTCCAACTGCTGAACCGGTTTGTTGACGCGCTGACGGCGTAAATGTTTAGCTCTGCTCTGGGAGCGCTCCCAGAGCCTTGTTACCCTGCGGCTGAGGATGGGATCTTCATGACATATCAACGACTTCGCAGATACACGGTGGCCGCGGCCGCCGTGCTCGGCGCCGCCCTGCTGACCGCCGGCAACCCCGGCGTCGCGCCGGCGGACGCGCCGGACGTCACCGTCACGGTGAACGCCAAGGCGGGCCTGGCCACGGTGCCGAGCACCGCGCTCGGCGTCAACCACGCGGTCTGGGACCAGGAGCTCGGCACCAACGCGGTGGCCGACCTGCTCGGCGGCGCCGGGGTCGGGATGCTGCGCTACCCCGGCGGCTCCTACGGCGACATCTACCACTGGGTGGACAACACCGCGCCGGGCGGGTTCGTGGCGCCCAACACCGACTTCGACCACTTCATGGCCGGCGTCCAGCGGACCGGCGCGCAGCCGATCATCATCGCCAACTACGGCACCGGCACCGCGCAGGAGGCCGCGGACTGGGTGCGCTACGCCAACATCACCAAGGGCTATGGCGCCAAGTACTGGGAGATCGGCAACGAGAACTACGGCAACGGCCACTACGGAGCCAACTGGGAGGCCGACAACCACGCGGACAAGAGCCCGACCGGCTACGCCAACCTCGTCGTCGAGTACGCACAGGCGATGAAGGCGGTCGACCCGACCGTCAAGATCGGCGCGGTGCTCACCACCCCGGCGAACTGGCCGGACGCCGTGGTCGCCGGCGGTGACGCGGCCACCTGGAACCAGACCGTGCTGTCCATCGCCGGCCCGCACGTCGACTTCGTCATCCTGCACTGGTACCCCGGCGGGGCCACGGCACCGGAGACGTTCGCCAGGCCCGACCAGGCCTCCGACATCGTCTACATGGTGCGCCAGCAGATCGCCCGGTTCGCCGGCCCGAACTCCGGCCGGCTCGGCATCGCGGTGACCGAGCTCAACACCTCGGTGGGCCGCAACACCCAGCCCGGCGCGCTGTTCGCCGCCGAGATGTACACCAACCTCCTGGAGAACGGCGTGTTCACCGTCGACTGGTGGAACACGCACAACGGCATGGGCAATGTGTCCACTGTGGCCGGTCAGCCGGACTACGACGACTTCGGCCTGCTCTCCAGCGCTAACTGCAACTCCGGCGGCGTCTGCGAACCCGCGCTGAACACCCCGTTCGCGTCCTACCACGCGATCAAGATGCTCAGCCTCTTCGCCCGCACCGGCGACACGCTCATCCGCGCCGGCAGCAGCAACTCCCCCGTGGTCAGCGCGCACGCCGCCCGCCGCGCCAACGGCGACCTCACCGTGCTGCTGGCCAACAAGGACCCGGACAACGCGCACACGGTCGGCCTCAACTACGCCGGCTACACCCCGGCCGCGGCCACCCCGACCGTCCACACCTTCACCAACGGCGCGCCCGGGATCACGACGGCCACATCCGGCACCGCGGCCAGCCAGATCCTGCCGCCGTACTCCCTGACGACGGTGGTGCTCCACCCGTCGACCGTCCCCAGTGGACTCCCCAACCCGGTCTTCGGGCTCTCGGCGAGCGCGGTCACCGACCGGAGCGCGACCATCAGCTGGCCGACGCCCCCGCCGAGCGGCAGCCCGGTGAAGTATGAGATCTACCGCCAGAACGGCGCGGTCAGCGAGCAGTGGGGCGAGACCACCGGTACCTCGTTCACCGCGCACAACCTCAACCCGGGCAGCCGGTACACGGTCAACGTCCTGGCCCGCGACAACGCCGGCCAGCTCTCGCCGACCTCTCCGCCGCTGATCATCACCACCGGCGCCCCGGCGACGAGCACCTGCTCGGTGAAGTTCACCGACGTGAGCAACTGGGGCAGCGGCCTGGTCGCCAGCATCGACATCACCAACACCGGAACCGCGGTGCTCAACGGCTGGACCCTCACCTTCAGCTGGCCCACCGCATTGCAGTCCATGGGCGGCGGCTGGAACGGCACCTGGAACCAGACCGGCACCACGGTCACCGTGACGCCGGCCGACTTCAACTACACGCTCAACCCCGGGGCCACCGCCAACGTCGGCTTCGTCGGCAACTACTCCGGCCCCAACATCATCCCCATCACCTACACGCTCAACGGCACCGTCTGCGCCAACCCGCAGTGATCGCGGGTCAGTACAGATAGACGTCGACGAGTAGCGCCGCGAGGGCGGCGAGCAGGCCGTAGCCGGTGACCCGGCGAGCCGGTTCGCCGCCCAGCAGGGCGAAGACGAGGGCAGCTGCGGCGAGGGTGAACACCCCGGATCCGGTGTCCTGCCAGCTGACCGGGAACACCGCGACCGGCGCGTCGGTGAAGAACTGGTTGCCGTGGGCGGCGCGCAGGATCGCGTTCCAGGCAACCGGTCCGCCCAGGGCGGCCAGCGCGCCGAGGGCGATGACGGCGGGGCGGCGCCCGCGCACCGAGATCGCCAGGAGGAGGGCCGCGGCGATCGCGGACAGCGCGGCACCATAGAGGATCTCGCTCCACTCGAGCACGGCGGCATCCTTCCCTACGAGTCATGCAACCGCGGTTACAGTAGACCGATCGGGGCGGGGTGGCGACACCGACCACGGTTACGCTGGCAGGGAGCGGATTCGTGGAGGTGGGGATGGCGCGCGCGGCTCGCCCGGCGGAGCCCGGCACATGGGTGCTGCTGTCCTATCGGGTGCCGCGGGAGCCGTCCACGCCGCGGATCACCATCTGGCGCAAGCTCAAGCGGCTCGGGGTTGCCCAGATCTCCGACGGTCTGGTGGCGTTGCCGGCAGACGCGCGCACCCGGGAGCAGTTGGAGTGGATCGCCGAGGAGGTCGTCGAGGCCGGCGGCAGCGCGTCGATCTGGCTGGCCCGGCCCGGCACGTTGGCCACCGAGCGAGACCTGGCCGCCGGGATGTCCTCGGCCCGGAGCGCGGAGTACGCCAAGATCACCGCCGAGGCGCGAGGGGGCGGGCGCCTCGACCCGGCCGCCCGGCTGGCACTGGTCCGCCGGCTGCGTGCGGACCTGGTCCGCATCCAGCGCCGCGACTACTTTCCGCCGGTGGAGCGGGACGCGGCCGGCGCCGCCGTGGACGCGCTGGCCGCAACCGCGCTGGAGCCGGAGGAGCAGCGCTCGTGAAGTGGGCCACCCGCGCCAACATCCATATCGATCGGGCCGCCTGTGCCTGGCTGATCCGCCGCGAGGTGGACCCGGAGGCGGAGTTCGTGTTCGTCGGGGATCCCGCCGGTGTGCCCGGGGGCGCCACCCCGTTCGACATGCGGGGCGTCGAGTTGTCCCATCACCACGGGGACTGCAGCTTCGAGACGATCCTGCGCAAGTACGACCTCGACGATCCGGTGCTGTGGCGGATCGCGGCGATCATCCACGAAGCCGACCTGTTCGACGAGCGCTACACCTCCCCGGAGGCCCCCGGCTTCGACGTCGCCCTGCGCGGCCTGTCCATGGTGTGCTCCGACGAGGAGATACTGGTCCACTCCCGGCCGCTGTTCGACGGCCTGTACGAGTTCTTCCGCCGCGCGGCGGTGCTCGGCCGCGACCCCGCTTGAGCCCGCGCGTACACCGCATGTCGATGCGGTGAATTGATCTCTCGACTTTCACCTTCCGGGTCAAGATCAACGGCTTCCGGGTCGAGCTCGGCGAGATCGAAGCCGCGCTGCACGTCCACCACGACATCACCGGTGCCGTCGTCATCGCCACCGGCAGCAGCCACCCTCGTCCCTGAGCGCTTCACCGCAGTGGAAAGGTTCCCGCTCACTCCCAACGGCAAAGTGGACCGCGCCGCACTGCCCTGACGCCAGGCTGGGCACGTATCACGGCTTTGCGTGATCCAATTCCCAAATGGAGCAGCACGCTGCTCCATCTCCGCTATCGAACACTCCTCGGAGTTTACACGGTTCACATTTTCTGAAATACCGATCTTGCCGGATTGTTTGCCGTCCGCGTAGGTTCAGCCGCGCAGGGTATTCCGTGTCAGCTCTCGCGCTGCTAGTGTCGGCTTCAAGAAGTGTAACCACGGTTCCACCACTCGGACCTGAGGCTGATCGACAGTGACTGGCCGCAGTGCCGGTCGTTCAGCGCCTGGGAGGGACACGAATGGCGTTGAGGCACGGCCGAAGATCTCGCTGACCTAACTCACCCTGCGCAACGGCACGTCCGCCGTACACACGCCACATGCCGCGGATTCCGCGCGGCCAAACGACGCCGAAACGGCGATCGCGCCCTCGGACTCTCTGCCGCCGCGCGCTCATTCGGCCAAACGTGAACCGAATATTGAATGATGCCAAGGAAAGGATTGTCATGAACTGGACCGCTTGGCGATTACTTCACCTCGGTGCGGATTCGCGCCGCGACGGAAGGACTGGGAGATGAGCGCCTTCCTGGCCCAGAACGGCGTCATGCTGCTGGTGTTCGGGGTGTTCCTGGTACCGGCGATCTTCAGTCGCCGGATGGAGCGCAGCGACTACCTGACGCTCGTGATCATGCCGATCGGCACCTTCTTCGTCGCGATCCTGCCCGGCGTGATCATCTACGGATTCGACAAGGACGCGGCCACCTACTTGCTGGGCGTGCTCATCGTCATCGCCGTCGCCACGCTGAACTACCGCTCCCAGCGGAACCTGAACGACCGGGACGGCCAAACCGCGGCGAGCGCTGCCGCCGCCGGGGAGAGGTGAGGGCCGTGGCCGTCATTGCCGAGCACTCCGCTCCCACCACTCCCGTCCCCAACCTCAGGCCATCCGGCGGCGTCACCGACGGCATCCGGGAATGGCTGCTCAAGCGCGGAATCCTGTGGGGGATGACGCAGACCCCGCTGCTGGCCATCCTCGGCGGCGTCTTCTTCCACATCGGGTCGTACCGGTTCCTGGTCCTGCCGATGCTGGTCAGCTTCATCGCGCTGCCGGTCTGGGTCGCCTACCGCAAGAAGGTGTCGACGGACCCGGACGAGCCCGTGCACCACCTGCACAAGTACGCGCTGTGGGCACTGGCCCCGGCGGCGATGTTCTCGGTGTCGCGCATCCCGCTGCACTACATGATCGGCATCATCTACTGGCACCCCTGGTATGACTTCGGCACCGCGCTCACCGGCACCGCCCTGGGCGGGCAGGACACCCTGGCCGTGGGCGGGCTGCTCAACGCGATCCAGGGCTGGTCCATCGGGGTGGGCTTCTACATCCTGTTCAAGCGGCACTCCTTGATCAACGTGCTGCTCTACGTCGCCGTCTGGGTGTCCGCGCTGTACTCCTACACCTTTGGCGCCTACTCCCGGGTCGGCCTGAAGTCCCCGCCCATCTGGCATGCCTCCATGGCCTGGGCGCACTGGTGGATGGCGCTCACCCTGTGGTTCATCCCGGTCTTCTACGCCCGGCGGTGGGCCCGGCTCAGGACCGGCCAGCGGGCGACGGCCGTGGCGATCGGGGCGCTGATCCTCGTGATCCCGAGCATCTTCGCCCAGTGGCGCGCCGTCACCTGGGAGTTCCCCAAGCAAACCGCGATCGACCAGGGCCTGTTCAACCGGCCGAACCTGGTGTCGCTGACCGGCACCCCGACGCTGCGGTCTACCGGCACCGATGCCCAGTACAGCTTCGCGCTCAGGCTCGGACCCCGGGACTACAACAACTGGTTCAAACAGGTGCGGACCCTGGACGCGAAGGACATCGACGTCACCGGCACGCTCTCGCAGAACGGGACCACCATCGCCTGGTGCGATGCCAGCATGGGCAGTGTGCCCAGCCCCAACGGCATCGTCCGGCCACTCTCGTTCCCCGCGGCGCTGCAGTCGACGAAGTTCACCGACATCCCCGTGACCTGCAGGGGCCCGGCTCCGGCAACCCAGACCCTGCAGGGAAACCCCCAGGTCACCGTCGCGTGGCACGCACAGATGACGCTCATCGGGGGCCGTGAACAACAGACCAAGGAATTCACCGGAACGCAGACCGTTCCAGTGAGCCTCAGTGGCTGAGCCGGACACCATCAGCGCGCGGTGATGGTCAGATCGTCAAAGCAGGTCTGTGAGTCCGCCTTGGTCCACAGGCCGACCCGGCCGGAGCCAAACGTCGAATCGCTCGCCTCGGCCAGCCGTGTGCCGTCGAGGTAGCTGGTCATGGACTGGCCGGCTACCTCGACGCGCAACTCGTGCCACTGACCGGCGGTGACGGTCGCGTTCGCTTCCTTCACCGCGGCACGCTGGCCATTGCGGTAGCGGTAGAAGTTCACATTTCCTTCCAGGGCGTTGGTCCGCAGGATGTAGTAGTTGTCGCGGTCGACCACCCGGAAGATGATTCCGGCCGCCTGGTCCTCCTTCCCGGAGATCGCTTTGAACCGCACCGCGAACACCCCGTCGCGGTAGTTCTCACCGCTCAACGCCACCGCGGGAAACGTGGCCGTGCCGGTCTGGCACAACGCGTTGGGGGCCGAGCCGGTGCCGTCCTCGGCGCGCACCGCCCACGTGCCATCGAATATCGTCGCCGTGGCGGGCAAGCTGGTGTCGCCGTCGAAGGCGAGGCGTTCGGTGTGGCCGGCGCTCGCAACCGAACCCGTTGGTGTCACAGAGGTTTGCCCGCCGCCGGTCGGGTTCGAACAGCTGGCAAGACTGGCTGCGAGCACGACAGCGGCCGAACCGGGCAGTAACCGCATCATCGATCCTCATCTCGGCTGGCGGCCGGGAAGCGGTCGGCGCCGCCCGTCTTCGCGGTGTTGATTGTGCGCGCCGCCGGCCAGATGGTCAGACCCATCACCGTCAGGCGGTGGTCGCGCAGGTCCAGCACGGTGACCGTGCCGCACTCGGCGGCCATGTAGAGGCGGTGCGCGTTGTGGTCGTAGGCCAGCACATCCGGATCCTCGCCGACCTGGTTGCTGCCGGTGACCCTGCCCGGTGCCCAGGTCCACGGTGAGCAGGATGGCGTTGCCGTCACAGGCTACGAACCCCAGCCCGTTTCCGGAGTCCACGGACATGCCGTGATCATGCTTGCAGCCGGGCAGCGGTATGCGTCGGGTGACCGCGAACATGCTGCTCTTCTGCTAGTCGGGGCCGCGATCGGGATGGTGATCACCACTTCCACTCGGGGCGACACCAGTCTGCCCGCCGCGGACTCCGTCGAAGTCGGCTTCGCGCACGACATGCAGGTGCATCACCTGCAGGCGGTCGCAATGGCTGCCCTGGCCCGGGCTCGTAGCACCGATCCGGCGGTCAAGACGCTCGCCGTCGCCATCGACGGGACCAGGGTGCCCAGATCGGCATGATGATCGGCTGGCTGGGTCTGTGGAACTACTCCGAACTACCCGACCCCGGCAGCAATCACTTGGCCTGGATGCCCGCTGAGCTCACCCGACCACGCTCGTTGTCCGGCAAGGAATTCGACATCTACCTCCTCCAACTCATGTTGCGCCACCGCCAGGGCGGCCTACCCATGGCCCGGTACGCCGCCGGCCACGCCGGTCAGGTCGTCACCGGACATGGCGCTCAACCACTCCCACCCCCAATCTGACGCCGAGGAACTCAACCGGCAGGACACCGGATCCGGCGTCTTCACCTCTCGCCGTCTAGACCTACAGCCGCACTTCGTCATGGGCGGTCCCGGCGCCGGCGTTGATTGGGGCGCCCGGGGCTGGTGCGCGGAGGTATGCGTTGAAGGACTCCTTCGGGACGTTGAACGTCCTGAAGGCGGCCTTTGCTCCGCCGCACATTGTCACACTAGCACCTGTGGTCCCAACAGCATCAGCACTGGCGTGGGAGATCACGAAGTGCGGCTGCGGATCTAGCCGCCCTCCTCGTCGACGAATTTCGGCGGAGGATGGCTCGGTGCCCTTACCCCGCAGTGAAGGTTGCGGCGGCCTCGATCATGATCGAGGTGAGTGTGGAGCAGGTCCTCGCGGTCACCGGCAACCTCGTCGGCGGAGCCGGCTACTTGCCGATCTCCCGCGTTGGAACCGTTGTCCGGTGGTCGACTTCGTCGGGGCGTTCGAGTCCCAGCTGCGAACGGAGATCTCGCGGTGTCACCGACAGGTCGGTCAGCCTGGTCGTGGCGGCCGCGTTGACGGCGGCGCGCAGTGCCCGGTGCGTCAGGGGCGGCGCGCCGTTTTCGGGGAGAACGAGTTGCAGGCTGCCCTCAAGGCGGGCGGTCAGCTGTTGGCGGTCGGCGCGCCGCCGGGTGACCATGCGCCGGACCTCGAGCATGATCGATTTCTCGACCTTCTGGCCGGGGACGTCGATGCCGTCGACTCCTCCGTCGTAACAGGACTCGATCTGGCGGAGCACGGTCGCCGCGACCGTGACCGAATGGTTCTTGATGGCGGCGAGGTTGAACGTGAACGCGCCCGTTCGTCCGTTTCGGACGATCTCGTCGCCCTCCCGCGGACTGCCGACCACCGAGATCGGGCCGGATGGGCCGCCCGCCGGCCCGAGAAGCCGGCCGCAGTCGTCCACTTCGACCCCCCGCCCGGTGCGCCGGTGCGAGCAGGCGATCTTGTTCCGGAGGAGGTTCGCCCACAGCGTTGAATCGACGCGCTCGTAATCCGACTCGCGCCCGAAGTTCGAGATGACGAGATCCGCTTCGATGGTCCGCACCGGCGCCGGACCGGAGACGGACAGGACCAGCGTGCCCGACTCGGTACCGTGGATGTCGTCGACTCTTCCGACGGTCCGGACGACCTGGGCATCCCCGGCCATCGCCGCGTCCACGATTTCGGTCGTGTAGGCCACGGCACACACCCGCAGTGTGGCCAGCAGGCTGCCATAGCGGTCGAGCAGCGCCTGGAGGTCGAAGGACGGTATCCGCCCCAGGATTTCGGGGAGATGAGGCTCCCACGACTTGGAAACGCGTTCCGAAATCACCACCGGTGGGACTTCGGGATACTCACGCGCGACGGCGGCGCAGGCCCGCTCCCATTCAGCCTGGAAACACCGGACGAGATGTTCCCGCCCTTCATAACTGTCGTCCCGCAGTTGAGGGGGCGGCAGCGTGATCACCCGGTGCTGATGGTCCGGCGGGTAGGTGCGGAGCGTCAGGCCGGACCGCGAGATCATGTGGATCGTTCCCGCGTGGCCGCGGCGCAGCAGGAGTGCCGCCTGGTCGTACGCGGTGAGCAGGGTGCCCACGATGGCGACGACGGCGTCCGGCCGGACGCCGAGAATCCGCTCGAGCCCGCTCTCCGAGTACGGGTGCCGCACGAACGCGGGATGGCCCAGCACCCCGGTGGCGAAAGCGGGAAACCTGGTCTCGAGGCCGGTCGCGAGAATGGCATGATCGGCTTCGAGAACCACCCGGCCGGCAGAGTTCTCGACGGCAACATGAACGTGGTTGGTGACCACCTCCACATCGACTGCTTCGCCGTCCGCCTCGATCAGCCGCACGCCCGGCAGCGCTTCGCTCGCGGCTTCGGCGAGGCGGCAGGCGAGATAGTCCTGGTATATCCGGCGCGGCGCGGGCCCAGATTCGGTGAACTCGAATTCGCTCCATTCCGGCGGCCAACCGGACCGGTCGGCCTCGTGGTTGGCCCACAACACGAAATCGTCGACGTTCTCCCGAAATGCCGACATACGGCCCGCTTGGATGTTGAAGACGTGGTGCCAGTGGTTTCCCACCCGATGGTAGGCCACCCCGGCATTCCGGTACTCGGAGCGCCGCTCGAGCAGCACGATTTCCAGGGGCTCACGGGCAAACTGAAGAAACCGGATGGCGGTAGCGGTGCCTCCCAAACCGGCTCCGACGACGACAACCCTGCGGGGCCGGTCGAAGCATCCCATCTGGCAACCTCTGTCGTCTCCAGCGCGACCAGTACCGCAAGCGCGTCGATGGATTGACTGCTATTTTACACGCCGGATGGCACCGCCCATTCCGCCAGATGCCGCAGCCGCCGGGGTTTGATCCACGGACGTGGTCGAGGGCGCCCCGTTGACGCCCGGGAGGCCGAGCGCACTGCGACCTACCTGTGGGGTGCCTACGCTCGTGCACCTCGGCCATCCGGACGCCGTATTCCTGGCCATCCGCGAGGCCCTGCGCATGGCACAGGAGGGAGATGACGAGCTGCTGCACGCCACGTTGCGGGCATCGGTGTCGCGGCAGTTGCTCGTGCAGGGCCGTTATGAGGAGTCCGAGGTGGGTAATTCGGCGGGCTTCGACGGCGTCGGCCCCGCGAAAGCGGTTCATGGCTACGCAGAACCGGGACACGGCTACGCCAACGCCGAACACGGCTACACGGAACCGGGACACGCCGAGACGGCGCGGACACCTCGGGTGTGTCCCGTCTTCACGTAGCCATGTCCCGCCGCTGCGTCGCTGTGTTCCGCGCCCGCGTAGCCGTCCGACGCGAATACCGCGCGACGTTTGGAAGGCGAAACGTACTTCGCCATGGACTTGCAGATCGACAACACGCTGAGTTGATCTTGCAGGAGGTGCGCGGAACGCAACGTGACGTTGCTTGCCCTCCAGGGCATCAACGTGACGTTGCTTTCCGCAGACCCGGCACAGCTCCGCGAACGCGCGACACGCCGGCCGCACGCCGGCGAACGGGGACGGCGGCACCGGCGAGGGCTCCGAGGACGGACAGCACGGCGGCGGTCGCCATCGCGGGACCGAAGCCGTCGCTGAACGCCTGCGCCGAGGCGTAACCGCCGGTCGAGGCGAACACGGCGGCGAGGACCGCGACCCCGAACGCCCCGCCGAACTGGCGCAGGGCGTTGTACGCACCGGACGCCGTGCCGATCGCGGCCGGCGGCACCGAGCTCACCACGGCGTTCTGCGCGGCCGGGATAGCCATCGAGGACCCGGCACCGGCCAGCACGAACGGCACGATCAGCGCGGCGTACGCCATGTCCGGCGCGGCGATCAGCGCGATCCAGACCATGCCGACCGCCTGCAGGAACAGCCCGGTCATGATCAGAGCCCGCTCGCCGATCCGGTCGACCACGCGGCCGGCGATCGGTGCGACCACGGCCGACGACACGGTCCACGGAACCAGTGCCAACCCGGCGAGCATCGGCCCGAAGCCCAGCGTGACCTGGAGGAACTGCGCGATGAAGAACACCTCGCTGAGCAACGCGCCGTACAGCAGGAAGATCGTCACGTTGCCGGCGGAGAACCGGCGGGAGGCGAACAACCCGAGCGGCAGCATCGGCGCCCGCGCCCGCGCCTCCCACCACACGAAGGCGGCCAGCAGCAGCAGCCCGGCGGCCAGCGTCGCGACGACCTCCGCACTGCCCCAGCCGACGACGTTCCCGCGCACCAGCGCCCACACCACGCCGAGTGCGCCGAGACCCTGCAGCACCAGGCCGCAGACGTCCAGCCTGGTGTTGGGGCCGAAACTCTCCGGGATCCGGCGCGGCGCCAACGCCAGCAGCAACACGGCGACCGGCACGTTGATCCAGAAGATCCACTGCCAGGCCAGACCCTGAGTGACCGCGCCCCCGACCACCGGTCCACCCAGGATCGCCAGGCCGGTCACCCCGGCGAAGACACCCAGCGCCTGGCCCCGCCGCTCGGCCGGGAACGCGGCGCTCAGCAGCGCCAGCGCCTGCGGCACGATCATCGCCGCACTGGCGCCCTGCACCGCGCGGGCCACGATCAGCGCGCCGACGCTCTGAGCCAGTGCGCAGCCCACCGACGCCAGCGCGAAGGCCCCGAGCCCGGCCGTGAACACCCGGCGCCGGCCCCACCGGTCGCCGAACGTCACCGACGTCATCAGCAGCATCGCGTAGCTCAGGCTGTAGGCGTTGATCGTCCATTCCAGATCCGCGAGCGAGGCCCGCAGGTCCACCCGGATCGTGCTCAGCGCGGTCGCCACCACCAGCAGGTCCAGCGTCACCATCACCGACGCCACCGCGGTGAGCGCCAGCACCCACCGCTGTACGACCCGGTCGTCCACGTCGCCTCCCGTTTCCTCATGTGGTCACCGGCACCGGCCGAACTGCCGCGCGAGTTATCGATGTTCACATCAGTAACTCGCGCCGAAGTAAGGATCCGGCCATCGTGCTGTCTCGGCACGATGGTGCGCCCGACGGATTACCGCATGCGCATACCGGCGGTTTCATGGCAGTCTTTATTGAAGTGTAGTTCGAGCCCCGGTGGAGTGGAAGACGCAATCAGGTGACTGTCGATAATCGTCGTATTAGTCCGACCGGGTGACACCTGCAACACGCTGCGCACGAACGACATGAAACAGCCTTCTTCGCATCCATTTGCTGGATGAACACGACCTCCCAACAGTCCGCCTCGGCAAGCAGCGTGATCACTGTCGCCATCGCGAACATACCATCAACCGGCCGGGCTGGTGGTCGGTGATGTGCCGGCCCGCGTGCCAGCAGCTCCTACCAGCATTTTGTCCATTTCTTGACAAGACTGAGCTGGTCCACTACCTCAGTACGCACCCACGTCGTAGCGTTATGAAACTACTTCGTGTCACGAACAAGCGTTTAATTTAGCGACTGGAGCACCCTTGCACCCACCCTTGAGCTCGTCTACAGTAGCCGTACTGGGGAGGAGGTGCGAGTCGGTATAATGTTCCGAATTCGGACTCAATGAGCACTGCGGGCGACCCTCGGTCGCTTGTATCCACGCATCGTTGTTCGGACTTGTATCCACAAGGTAAGAGTCACATCAACTTCAGTCCACCGGCGTCTTGGAGTACGTGGCGAGGCGGCCAGGTCCCAGGCGAATGTTGGGGTGTCAATCGGTCGGGCGCCGAACGAACCTCTCATCTCAACTTGCTCTCATTGCCATGCGATCCGGTCGAAAGGATGGATCTCCCTGCTATGACGGACTCTCGCGAGATGGAGCCGGGCACGATGGTTCGTGGGGGCATTCCGGTGAGCCGCAACGGCTGGCGTGTGCTCGTGGTGGAGAATGATGTGGGCGATGCCGAGGTGCTGGCGGGCGGTCTGCGCCGGCAAGGGCACAAGGTCAGCAAGGTCGGTACCGGTGGCGAAGCTCTCCGGGTGTTCAACGACGCCGACCTCGTGCTGATCGATCTGGATCTCCCTGACCTGGACGGGCTCGAGGTCTGCCGGAGCATCCGAACCGTCGGTGACACACCGGTGATCGCCGTCACGAAGCGCGGCAGTGAGCTGGACCGGGTACTGGGCCTGCATGCCGGCGCCGACGACTACCTGGTCAAACCCTATGGTTTCCGGGAGCTGATGGCGCGCATGGAGGCCGTCATGCGGCGGATGCGACCGCAGCCGAAGGCCGCCGACGTCATCGTCCACGGCCGGCTGCGGATCGACGCGTCCTCGCGGCAGGTCACCATGGACGGCAAGAGCGTGGAGCTCACCCGCAAGGAGTTTCAGTTGCTGCATCTCCTCGCCTCCCAAGCGGGCAGCGTGATCCCGCGAAAACAGATCATGGCGCGGGTCTGGGGAGACTCCTGGTCCCGCCGCACACTTGACACCCATGTCAGCAGCCTGCGCAGCAAGCTCGGCAGCACTGAATGGATCATCACGGTGCGCGGGGTGGGTTTCCGGCTCGGCGAAGGAGAGTAGGGGTGACGGTGCCCGCCCGCTGAGGTCGGGCACCGCACCCGCGCCGCCGTGATTCCACTGTGGAGGGACAGCGGCGCCTGATGTCCCACCACCGCCAGGTGAACTCGCCGAGCCCGATGACCGGGGCGGAGGGCTCGGCGAGCTCCACTGGTATTCCTCATACCGAACGGGCTCAGACCGCGGTGGGGCCGAACTGTTCCACGAACTTGCCGGTGAAGATGTCGTTGCCCTTGATCTGGGAGACCAGTTCGGTCGGGACGACGGTCGGACCGTCGGGCGTGGGCAGTTGGCCGACGCCGCCACGCGGCCCGAGCGGCATGAGGATCATGGGGAAGGGCAGGGGCTGGTAGCTCTCCGTGGGCCGCTCGCCACGCAGCTGGGCGGTGATGTTCTTCGCCACGACCTCCGCGTGCTGCATCGCGAAGCCGGCCATCTTGGTCTCCGCGATGTCGGTGAGGTCACCGATCGCGTAGACGTGGTCGTGCCCGCGGACGTTGAGGGTGCCGGTGACGGGGACCTGGCCCTGCGGGGTGAGGGTGGTGAGCCGGCCGTCCGCAAGATAGTCGCTGTTGGCGTTCACACCGAAGGCCCGGAACCAGATGTCGGCGCTGATCTCCTCGCCGCCGGAGGTGGTGACGGTGAAGGCTTCGGTCCGACCGGGCTCGGTCGGCGGCAGCGCGGTCAGGCCGGTGCCCAGCCGCAGCGTGATGTCCAGCGTGTCGAGCTGGCGGTGGAGGTCCTCGCGCAGCTCCGGCAGGAAGCCGGGCGCGAGCTGCTCGACCGGGTCGACGACGGTCACGTGCTTGTGCGGCCAGACCTCCTTGATCTCCCCGGCCAGTTCCAGGCCGACCGGGCCGGCGCCGAGGATCAGCACCCGCTCGGCGTCGATCAGCTCCTTGTGGGTCTGCCGGAGGTCGTTGATGGCCTCGCTGATGGAGTGGGAGCTGGGCTTGGCCGGGTAGGCGTAGCTCGAGCCGGTGGCCAGCACGAGATAGTCCGCCTCGACGCGCTGACCTGAGGCCAGGGTGACGCCGGCGGGATCCGCCGCGACGGCGCGGTCACGAATCACGGTGCCCTTCGTGAGCAGCGTGGCGTAGGGGTAGAACATGTTGGCCGCCCAGTCGGGCCGGGCCAGGGCACGCAGCGATCCGGCCGAGTTGACGAACGCGTCGCGGGGATCGATGAGGATGACGTCGGCCTCGGACTCCAGCGCCTTGGCGACCGCCGCTCCCCCATAACCTCCGCCGATGACCGCGACTGTACGACTCATGATTATTACGCTCCTACGGGCCAAAGGGGTTAGTTCGCTCCACGAACTGTATTAGTTCGTGCCACGAACTGCAAGCCCTGTCCGCAGCGGCAGCGTGGCCTCAGTGCTTGCGAGCGGAGGCTCCGTCATCCAGTTCCATGAAGATCACCGGAACCTTGTTGTCCAGCACGACGCGGCCGAGCAGGGTGGCCAGCGTGTCGCGTTCGGCGGCGCTGAGTCCCGCCGGCAGCTGCTCGATCCGCCGGCAGGTCTCGACATAGAACTCCTCGGCGAGCTTGCTGCCCTGCCGGGTGAGCGCGACCCGCACCGCACGCGAGTCATGCGGGTCCGGCTCGCGCCGGACCAGGCCGTTGCGCTCGGTGCGGTCGACGAGGCCGGTCAGGCTCGACTTGGCCAGACCCAGCATCGCGCTCAGCTCGCTCATGCCGTACGGCTGCGGCATCAGGACGCAGAGCAACTGTCCCTGCTGCGAGGTAAGGCCGTGCTCCTGGCCCGACTGGGCATACACGGCATTCACCAGGAACGTGGACCGCACCAGTGCGGCCACCACCCCGATCTGGCCGTCATCCTTACCCATTCGGCCAGCGTAACATCCGCACGCATACAATTACGGCGGCGAACTTTCTCCTCGTCATGAGAGCATCCTCCGCGCATAACCGAGTGCCGCCGGCTCGAACTGGAGTGCGGCGTGCGAGGCCGCCGCGTGCACGTCCCGCCAGACGCGCTGCATCCCGTGCGAGGTGGCCTGTCCCCGGGTTCCGGTCACGTCGAAGAGCCGGTCGGCCGCCCCGGCGAGGAGCCGCACCGCGAGCGTGCTGTCGCGATGGCTGCGTTCGGCCAGGCCCTCCCCGAGCCGACCGAGGTCGGCGGTTTCGGCGACCCGGGACAGCAGCAGGTTCGCCGCGTCGATCTCGCCCGCCGCGCGGGCGAACGCGATCAGGCTCGACTCCCGGGCCGCCGCACGGGGTGCGCTCGGCTTGCCGGCGAGGTGCTCCCCGGCCAGGCGCAGGGCGCCGCGCGCGGCACCCAGAATCGGCGCGGCGAAGGTCAGTCCGTTCACCGAGAACAGCGGCGCGCACTGGGCGTTGGTCCCTGGACCGGGCAGGATCCCCCGCCGCATGTCGTCCCAGAGGAACGTCCGGTGCTCCGGCACGAACGCCTCGTCCACGACCAGGGTGTGACTCCCGGTGGCCCGCATGCCCAGCGTCGACCAGGTGTCCCGATGGGTGAAGGAGTCCCTGGGGACGGCGAACACCCGGACGGACCGGTCGCCTGCCCGCGGGAGCGCCGAGCTCACCAGCGCCCAGTCGGCGAACTCGACGCCGCTGACGTAGAGCCAGGAGCCGGACACCGTCCAGCCGCCGCCGGCGGGCTTCGCCTCGACCCCGGCCGCCACCATCGAGCTGACCAGCCGGGTGTCCGGGCCCTTGGCCCAGACCTGGTCCTGGCCCTCGGCCGGCAGGTAGGCGCCGAACCGCCCGTTGTACGCCCACAACGAGGCGATCCACGCGGCGGACGCACATCCTTCGCCGACCGCCGCCACGGCCCCGGTCACCGCGTCGAGCGTGGCACCGGCGCCACCCCAGCGCTCCGGCACGAAGCAGCCGGGGAAACCGGCCGCCGTCAAGGCCTCGACGGTCTCGGGTGCGATCCGGCCGGACGCGTCCGAGTCCGCGGCGTTGCGGCCGGCCGCGCCGGCCGCGGCCAGGACCGCGTCCCGGTCCGGCCACGTCCCACCCGTCATGACCGCTCCCGGATGTACTCGAGCCGGCTGAAGTACAACTCGGCGGTGGCCAGCGAGTCCACCGGCGAGGCCGGCCGCGGCCGGCTCACGAAGGCGTGGAAACTCTCCTCGTCCTGCCACTGGGCGTACTTGATCACGTGCTCGCCGGACAGCCCCCGGTGCACGGCATGCGACACGTATCCCGGCACCTCGCCCAGGCCCGGGTCGTCGTCGGTCATCTCCTTGAGCACCACGGGCTGGTCCGCCGGAGCCGACGTGACCACGACCACCACCGTGAACCAGGGCCTGTCCAGCGACAGGTCGGGCGCCGGGTCCCAGGTGTGGACCACCTCGCAGGCCACACTGTCCATCCGGGAATAGGTGAGGGCCTGCTTGAGCCGGCCCTGGGTGCCGCGCTCGGCGATGAAGGCGTCGTAGTCGGCCCGGCTCCGCCATTGCGCGTAGTTGATCACCGACCGGCCGTCGAAGCTCCGGTGGAAGTTGCCCGCGACGAGGCCGGGCTGGGTGTTCGCCGGCGGCAGGCTCCGCCATTGGTCGAACAGCCCCTGCTGCCCTTCCGGCCCGTCGGTGTGAAAGATGTTGAACAGCGTGAGGTAGCCGTCCGCCACCCGTATGGAACTCATGTCGTCTCCCTGCTCAGGCCCCGCGAGTGGGGATCGCCGCGGGTGTGTACCGGGTGCCGGGATGGCTGGGCGGCAGGCGGTCCCCGCGGCCGAAGAACTTGTGCCGCAGCGTGCCCTCGGTGTACGCCTTCTTGTAGACGCCGCGGCGCTGCAACTCGGGCACGATCAGGTCGACGAAGTCCTCATAGGACGCCGGCGTGACCACATGGCCGAGGTTCAGACCGTCCACACCGGTCTCGTCGATCCACTGCTGGATGTCGTCGGCCACCTTCGCCGGGGAGCCGACGATCATCGGGGCATGGCCCAGCGCAAGTCGCTCCACGAGGTGGCGCACCTTCCAGTCGCCCTGGCCGAGGGTTTCGGCGATGGACTGGACCGCGTCGTTCGGCACGACGCGCAGCGGATCGTCCGGGCCGTAGGGCGACAGGTCGAACCCCAGCCAGCCGGAGAACAGCGAGAGCATCGCCTCGACGTCGATGTAGCTCCGGTAGCGGTCGTACTTGGCCGTGGCCTCGGCGTCCGTCTCGCCGGTGATCACCGTGCAACCGCTGAACACCTTGATGTCGTGCGGATCCCGGCCGGCCGCGGCCGCGCGGGCGCGCACGTCGTCGACCTTCGCGCGCAGCACCGACGCCTTCGGCGCCCCGGCGAACACCGCCTCGGCGTGGAGCGCGGCGAAGTCCTTGCCCCGGTTGGACGTGCCCGCCTGGAACAGGAACGGGGTGCGCTGCGGCGACGGCTCGCACAGGTGGATTCCGGGGACCTTGAAGTAGCGGCCCTCGTGACCGATCGGGTGGACCTTCGCCGGGTCGGCGTAGATGCCGTCCCGCCGGACCGCGTCGTCCTCCCAGGAACCCTCCCACAGCTTGTACACGACCTGGAGGTACTCGTCCGCGATCTCGTACCGCTCGTCGTGCCCGACCTGGCGGTCCAGCCCGACGTTGCGGGCGGCGCTGTCCAGGTACGAGGTGACGACGTTCCACGCGACCCGGCCGCCGGTGAGATGATCCAACGTGGACATCCGGCGGGCGAACGGGTACGGGTGCTCGTACGAGATCGACCCGGTGACCGCGATGCCCAGGTGCTGCGTCACGTGCGCGATCGCGGAGACCAGCATCATGGGATCGTTCACCGGGACCTGCGCGCCGCCGCGCAGCGCCGCGTCCGGCGTGCCCCCGTACACGTCGGACACCCCGAGGACGTCGGCGATGAACAGGCCGTCGAACAGCCCGCGTTCCAGCGTCCTGGCGAGATCGGTCCAGTACCGCAGATCCTTGTATCTCCAGGCCCGGCTGTCCGGATGACGCCAGGTTCCGGTCGCCAGGTGGGTCGGGGTGTTCATGTCGAACGCGGTGACGAGTATCTGCTTTCCCAAGACAAAGCCTCCTAAAGGCGTGCTTCGAGAGTGCCGCGTCGGGGTGCCGGGACGCGGCGATTTTCGGGTGGCTGGTCTCCCATGGGGTCAGGCGGAGTAGGGACGCAGGGCTCGGGCGTCCTTGAGCGCGGTGGCCCACCAGGCGAGCTTCTCGAGCATCACCTTGGCCGGGATGGCGGCGTCGGTCGTCCGCAGCCTTCCGTCCTCGCCGAGCTGCTCCCAGACGTTGTGGAAGCTGACGGTGTCCCGGACGGTGGTCGCGTGCAGCTCCGCGAACACCTGGCGGAGCTGCTCGACCGCGCGCAGACCGCCGGACAGGCCGCCGTAGGAGACGAACCCCACCGGCTTGGCGTGCCACGGCGAGCGGTGCCAGTCGATCAGGTTCTTCAGCGGCGCGGTGA
This sequence comes from Actinophytocola sp., assembly GCF_036002505.1. Lineage (GTDB taxonomy): Bacteria > Actinomycetota > Actinomycetes > Mycobacteriales > Pseudonocardiaceae > DASYTH01. The sequence goes on from NZ_DASYTH010000147.1 coordinate 20,294, forward strand.
AGCTGTGGTTGTACTCCGGTGTGATCACGACGAACGCGTCGGCCGACTCCAGCCGTCCGCCGACGTCGGCGAGCACCACGGCCGGCTCGGGCGCCGGGCGCTGGGTCAGCGACAGCGGCAGCTCGACCTCGGCCAGGTCGACGACGTCCACCTCGAACAGGCCGAAGGCCTCGGCCTCGCCGACGAACCAGCTCGCGACGGCCGGGCCGGACCGGCCCTCGCGGACCGAACCGATGATCACGGCGAGCCGCAGGTCTTCCTCGGACATGGGTTTCCTTCCGTTGTCATGGGTCAGGCGTGGCGGCCGGCCAGCAGCGCGCGCATCTCGGCCACCCACCCGTCGGGGTCCTGGGCCCGGCGGCGGAAGGAGTCGGCCGCCTCGGGATGCGGGTAGATGTGGATGCGGTTCGCCTCGACGCCCTCGAGCGCGACCGCGGCGACCTGCTCCGGCTCCAGCACGTTGGAGAACGACTTCAGGACGGCCAGCTCCTTGTGGTTGCTCACGCTGGCGGTCAGCATCGGCGTGTTGACCGCCTGCGGCAGCAGGCACGAGACGCCGATTCCCTGTTCGCCGTACCGGATCGCGAGGTACTCGGCGAACGCGACGGCCCCCTGCTTGGCCACGGTGTACGGGGCCGCGCCGAAGGCGGTGAGCACACCGGCCGCCGCGATCGTCTGGAGCAGGTGGCCGCGGCCCGCTTCGAGCATCGCCGGGAGCACCGCGCGCGCGGCGTACACATGGGCCATCAGGTTGACCTCGATCGCGCGCCGCCAGTCGTCGTCCGGGGCCTCGAACCCGCCGGTCACGGTCAGGCCCGCGTTGGAGACGAACAGGTCCACCTCGCCGAACCGCTCGCGGGTGAGCGCGACGAGGCGCCGCACGGAAGCCTCGTCGGCCACGTCGGTCCGCACCGCCAGCGCGCTGTCGCCGATCGCGGCCGCGACCTTCTCGGCGCCGTCACCGTCGAGGTCGGAGACGACGACCGCGCGGGCCCCGGCCTCGTGCAGCTTCTCGGCGAGCGCCCTGCCGATGCCGCTGGCGCCACCGGTGACGACCGCGACACTGCCTTCGATCTTCATTCATCGGCTCCCGAACGGATTGGTGATGACGTAGCGCCACTGGCCTTCGGCGTTCTTCTTCAGGACGTCGAGCCCGCGTCCGGTGCCGGTCATCTCCGGCGTGCCGGGAACCTCGATGCTCCACTCGACGACGAGCGCGGCGGTGTCGCCGGCGACGTAGCTCTCGCGCACCTCGGCCGCCAGCTTCGGCTCCTTCTTCAGGAACTCGACGACGGCGTCCCGGTGCTCCGCACCGCGAACCGCCTTGCCCGGCTCCCAGACCGCGGCGGCGCCGGGCGCGTACACCGCCATGATCGCGTCGACGTCCCGCGCGTCGTACGCGTCGAGGTACCGCTGGTTCATCTCCGCCGGATCGGCGGGCCCGGCGGACCCGGGCGCCGCACCCGCGAGGCTCAACTGGCGCACCTCGAGATCCCGCTCCAGATAGTCCATCCGGCCGGCCAGGAACTCCGTCATGTACGGCTGCGCGAGATGGCGGGTCAAGTCCTCTTCGGACACCCACATCTCGTAGAAGACGAAGAGATTGGGGTCGGCCAGATCCTGATGGATCCAGCTCTGCAGGCAGCCCTCCTCGCCCCGCGACCGCTCGGCGAACGTAACGAGCAGCGCGCCCAGCTCCGCGGCCTTCTCCGGTTTGGCGTGGGCCAGGCCCACCGCCGACAGGGTCGTGCTTCGCATGCCAAACCTCCTCAGCCGAGCAGCGTGCCGCCGGTCGCGTCGATGAAGGAGCCGGTCATCCAGCGCGCGTCGCCGGACGCGACGAAGGCGACGATGTCGGCCACCTCGGAGACCTGGCCGACCCGGTTGAACACCGACAGCGCGGACATCTGCTCGAGCGCCTCCGGGTCGGCGAACACCGGGTCCCCGTTGTCCGTCACGCCGGGCGCGACCGTGTTGATGGTGATCCCGCGCGCGGCCAGGACCGGGGCCAGGTGCAGGGTGATCTGCTCCAGGGCGCCTTTGCTCATCGCGTAGGCGATCTGCTGGGGGAACGCGGAATGCGTGACGCCGGAGGAAATGTTGATCACACGGCCGCCGTCCGGGATCAGCTCCAGGGCCTGCTGGATCAGAAAGAACGGGGCCTTGGCGTTGATGGCGTAGCAGTTGTCGATGATCTGCTCGGTGACCTCGCCCGGCCCGGCGCCGGCGAACCCGGTGGCCGCGGCGTTGTTCACCAGGATGTCCAGCTTCGCGGAGCCGGTGAGCTCGACGAGGCCCGCCTCGACCCCGGTCAGCAACTGCTCCACCGAGCCGGGCGAGCCCAGCCGCGCCTGCACGGCGAAGGCCCGGCCGCCGGCCTCCTCGATCAGCGCCACGGTCTCCTTGGCCGCGCCCTCGCTGGTCGAGTAGTTCACGGCGACGGCGGCGCCGTCCCCGGCGAGCCGCAGCGCGATGCCGCGCCCGATACCCCGGCTGGCCCCGGTGACCAGTGCTGTCTTGTTCAGCAGCCTGCCCATGGATCGCCCTTCAGAAAATGAAAAAGGGTGTGGCCGGAGAGCCACACCCGATGCGGATGAGGAATACGAAATTCAATATTGACGGCGACCGGGCGCTAGTCCCAAGGCTGTGAAGTTGAGGCGGCCGCCGGTGTGTCAACGGGTTGGTTGGCTCCCGGAGGACGGGACATGGCTACGCAGAGCCGGAACACGGCTACCGGAAGGCGGAACATGGCTACCGGAAGGCGGGACACGCCGGTTGCCGATCGCTTCGCGTATGGCTGGGACGATCTCCTTGCCCCAACGGCCGAGGGAGTCGATGTCCTGGGTACCGCCGCTGGGCGAGAAGAGCATGAAGCCCGCTGCGCCGTGCTCCAGCACGGCCCCGGTCAGCTCCTCGACCCACTGGTCGACCGAACCGCCGATCCAGCGGCCGGCCTGGTCCCGGGTGGCGGCCAGCGGCCGGTCGGTGATGCGTCCGGGAAGGTTGAAGATCGTGCGGACGTCGCGCGGATCGCGGCCCGCGGCCGCCGCCGCCTCGTCGATGACCGGCCGCGAGGTCCGGTACCGCTCGCTGAGCCAGTCCGCCGCGTGGCCAGGGAGCCAGCCGTCGGCCACCCGGCCGGTGGCGGCCAGGGACTTCGGGCCGACCGACCCGGTCCACACCGGCGGTGCCGCCACCGGAGCCGGCTCGATCTGGTTCACCCGGTGGTGGCGGCCCTGGTAGGTGACCGGCGGACCACCCCCCGACAGCATCTTGACCAGGACGATCCCCTCCTCGAAGGCGTCCACGGCATCGCCCGGTGCCAGCCGCGGCACGCCCATGTCGGAGATCCGGTCCCACAGCCCGCCCGCGCCCATGCCGAGCACGACGCGCCCGCCCGACAGCGCCGACAGCGACGTCACCGCCCGGGCCAGCATGGGAGCCGGCCGCAGCGGCAGGTTGCTGACGTTGGCGAAGCCCGCGAGGCGCTCCGTGCGTCCGAGGACGAACCCGACGGTGGCGTACGCGTCCAGGCGCTCGCCGATGTACGGATGATCTGACAGCGAGAAAATGTCGAGCCCGTCCCGGTCGGCCTGCTCCGCCATGCGCAGCAGCTCCGGACCATCGTCGATGACGCTGTGCGCACCGAAGCCGAAGACGACTTCTTGAACAGCCAATGCCCAGCCTTTTCATGAGAAGGAGAGAGTTGAGTTCGTGGCACGAACTATATCGCACGGCGGGCCGCGGCCGCCCCCTTCTCAAGCCCGGACTCTCACGTTGCGGAAACGGTGGCGTGGAAGCTGTAGCGGCGACCGGCACCGGCCTCGGCCTGCCCCATGTACTCCAGGAGCGGCTCGATCACCTCCTTGATGTGCACGACCGCCTCCTCCTCCGAAGCCCACTCGGACAGCAGGAAGATGCCGTCGTCGGAGACGTGGAAGTTCGCGGCGAGCGCACCCGGATAGGCCCGGTCCTTGCCCTCGTTCTCCTCCTCGTTGTCGAGCAGCCCGTCCACCCAGGAGCGCGCCGCGTCCCGGCTGTCCATGGCGAAGAACGCGGCGGGGAAGCACCGGGCGGGCGGAAGCGGATCGGGAAGGACCGTGGGCCGCACCCTTCGGTGCAACTCGAACGGCTGGGGCGCGCCGGGCTCGAAGCCCAGCGCCCGCCAGTCGGGCCGCACGGAGCTCGGCGACCGCAGGGACTCCCCCAGCGCCTCCGCCGAGGACCACTGGGCGTAGGTCAGCAGGGATCTGCCGTCGGTGCCGGTGAACAGGGACTGGGCCACCAGACCGGCCGGCCACTCGGTGGACTCCCAGTGCTTGACGACCGCGGCCGCCGCGGCCCGCATGCGCTCCGCGTCAACGGTGATGACCTCCTCGACCAGCGCGATGGCGACGTCACCGCGGGCGATGACCGGCTGGGCGTCCAGGGTGATGGGCATTCTCGACTCCTCAGTGTTGAATCCAATGTGAGGGCTCGGGCCCCGATCCACTGCCGTTGTGGCCACGTTGGTACGGACCGACTCCTCGGGCAGGCCTCCGGCCTACCCTCGTCGCCGGTGAGCCCTCACAGGTTTAGCGGGGGCCTCAGCGGTCCTTGTGGCCGATGACCAGGACGTCGTCGTGCAGGCCGGCGACCTCGGCGGTTTCCGGCCGGAAGCCCGCCTCCGCCAGCCAGCCGTGCAGCTGGCGGACGGAGTACTCGGCGCCGCCGTGGGACCAGACCAGCATGGCCAGGCCGGCCAGCACCGCGTGCATCGACGGCTCGTCCCCACCGGCCATCGGGTCGTAGACGAACACCGCGCCGCCGGGGCGGACCGCCTCGTAGGCGCTCGTCAGCAGCCGAACCCGGTCCGCGACGCCCCAGTTGTGCAGCACGTGGCCGAAGACGAGCACATCGGCCTCGGGAAGTCGGTCGGTGAAGAAGTCGCCGCCGTGGAAAGCGACCGTGGAATTGGCGCCGCCCAGCCGGTCCATGTGCCGCTTGAAGGCCGGCTCCAGCGGCGGCAGGTCGAAGACCGCGCCCTTCAGGTGCGGGTTCTGGGTGACCACCTGGTGCGCGAAGTTGCCGCGCGCCCCGCCGATGTCCACAAAGGACGAATAGCGGCTCCAGTCGAACCGGCTCATCGCCAGCGCGACCGGCGTGTTGAGCAGATCCATGCTGTCGAGGAAGCCGTCGGTGGCGTCGGCGTCCTGGTAGAGCGTGTCGTACGGATTGCCGTCGACCGCGGCGCGGTTCTGCGGCTCTCCGGTGCGCAGCGCGGTGGCCAGGCCGTCCCACGCGGGGTTCAGCTCCCGCTCGCAGAACCGCAGATAGCCGCCGATGTACTCGGCCCGGCCCTGGACCAGGAACCGGTCGGCGACCGCGGAGTTGGTGAACTTGCCGTCCCGCAACTCCAGCAGCCCGAGGTGGCTGAGCCCGACGAGGAGGTCGTTGGCGCCGAGCGGGACCAGGCCAAGGTCGCCGGCGAGCTCGGCGGAGGTCGCCGACCGGCCGGCCAGCTCGGTGAAGACGCCGTGCTCCACGGCGGCCAGCAGCATCCGCACCTGCCAGTGACCGGCCATGAGCCCCATGATCGGCCCGGGGTTGACGGACAACTCAGTCGTTTGAGCGGCCATTTCTTGACATCCTCCTTGTTGGGAAATTCAGGCGGGTGACCAGCAGCCCGAGCGCTCCGGCCACGGTGATGAGCGTCAGCGGCAGGCGCACGCTGTCGCCGTAGGTCAGCGTCAGCGCCACCACGGGCACCAGCACGCCGGCGCCGAGTTGGACGCACATCTGGTACAGCGACACGGCCGCCCGCAGGTCCGCCGCCCCGACCGTCGCCGTGGCCTGCATGTTCAGCGCCGCGAACGCGCAGCAGAAGCCGGCTTCGACCAGCAGCAAGGTCGGCAGCATGCCGGCCGCGTACGGGCTGCCCTCGGGCCGGACGAGGGAGAACCCGTAGCCGAGCAACGGAAAGAGCGCGCCGAGGGTGATCAGCCGGCCGGTCCCGTACCGGGCGATCAGCCGGCCCGCGAACGGCACGGTCAGCGCCAGCGGCACACAGGCGGGCAACAGGGCGAGCGCGGTCCGCCACGGAGTCCAGCCGAACTCGCCGTGCGCCTGGAAGGTCAGCAGCACCAGCAGGCTCTGGTAGGTGCCGTTGAGCGAGGCGGCGCCGAGCGCCGAGCGCAGCAGGCCGCGGTCCCGAAGCAGCGCGAGCCGCGGCGACCGGGCCGGGCGCTCGGCGGGGGCGCGCGGCAGCACGGACAGACCGCACAGCAGGAGCACGAACGCGACCGGCCCGGGGAAGACGAAGACCCAGCGCCAGCTCGACTCGACCAGCAGGCCGGCGAGGAGCAGCCCGGCGGTGAAGCCGGCCGCGCCGAACGACGCGTAGACCGACACGGCCCGCCGCCGCTGCGGCCCCTCGGGGAAGGTTTCGTTGATGATGGCCAGCCCGGCCGGTGCGGTCAGGGCCGCGCAGCAACCCTTGACGACGCGGATGGCGACGAGCGACGCCAGGCCACCGGCCAGCCCGCCGGCCACGGAAGCCACCGCGAACAGCAGCATCGCGCCCAGGTAGGCCCGCCGCCGTCCGGTCCGGGCCACGAGGCGCGGGCCGAGCAGCAGCAACGCGGCGAAGCCGAGCGCGAACCCGCTCATCAGCCACTGCACGCCCCACGGCGTCAGCCCGAGCCGGCCGCCGATCGTGGGCAGCGCGATGAGCACCACGGACACCTCGATGGCGTCGAGGAGCATGGTGCCGGACAGCACGAACAGCAGGGACCACCCGCGCGCGTCCCAGCGCTGCGGCGCAGCCGTGCCAGCCGGGGCGGTGTGACTCACCACGGCAGCACCTGCCCCTCGGGCGTGCCGTTCTCGCCCAGGAACACGGCGGTGGGCCCGTCGTCGTCGAGCGTCGCCAGCAGCACCGGGATGCGCGCGCCCTGCTCGGTGCCGAGCACCCCGTTGTGCCCGTTGATATCCGTGGCCACGAAGCCCGGAGAGGCGGCGTTGACGAGGATGCCGGTGCCGCGCAACTCGTTGGCGTAGGTCAGGGTCACCGCGTTGAGCGCGGCCTTGGAGGTGCTGTACGAGAGCATCGTCGGGAACTCGCCGGGCGGGTGCACGCCGGTCGGGTCGTGGTTCGCGGCGGCGGCCGCGAGCGAGCCGATCGCGCTGCTGACGTTGACGATCCGGGCGGAACCGGCCCGGCGCAGCAGCGGCAGCAGCGCGTTCGTCACCGTGATGACCCCGAACACGTTGGTCTCGTAGACCCTGCGCACCTGCCCGGCCGGAGTCTCGCTGGGGGCCTGCACGGGGCCGCCGATTCCGGCGTTGTTGACCAGGACGTGCAGCCGGCCCACCTCGTCCAGCAGCCGCTTGGCCGCGTGTGCCGCCGACGCCTCGTCGGTCACGTCGAGGTGCAGGAACCGCACGTCGAGCCCGCCGGCGCGGAGCGCGCTCTCGGCGGCCCGGCCGCGCTCCTCGTCCCGGGCGCCCAGGTAGACGACCAGGCCCCGCTCGGCGAGCTGCCGGGCGATCTCGCGCCCGATTCCCTTGTTGGCCCCGGTGACGACGGCGACGCGCTCGGTGTCGGAGGGCATGGCTTTCCTCTCCCGCTGGTTGGTTGGTCGGCCCGGGCCGTTCAGCCGAGCAGGGTGCCGCCGGTGGCGTCGATGAAGGCCCCGGTGATCCAGCGGGCCCCGTCGGTGGTCAGGAACGTGATGACGTCGGCGACGTCGCCGGCCTCGCCGATCCGTTTGAAGGCCGAGAACTGGGACATCGCCTCGACGGCCTCGGGGATGTCGAAGATCGCGCCGCCGTTGTTGGTGATGCCCGGCGCCACGCTGTTGATGGTGATCCCGCGCGGCGCGAGGCGGCGGGCCAGATGGAAGGTCAGCTGCTCGATGGCGCCCTTGGTCATCGAGTAGGCGAGCTGGTCGGGATTGGCGGTGCGGGTCAGGCCCGAGGAGATGTTGACGATCCGGCCGCCCTCGGGCATGAGCTCGAGGGCCCGCTGCACGATGAAGTACGGCGCCTTGGCGTTCACGGCGAAGTAGCGGTCGAACTCCTCGGGGGTGAGATCCTCGGGCGCCTGGCCGGTCGTGGTCACGCCCGCGTTGTTGACCAGGATGTCGAGGCGGCTCTCCCCGGTGCGCTCCTTGAGGCCGCGCTCCAGGCCCAGGAACAGTTCGTGCATGTCGCCGGGGACACCGAGCTCCGCCCGGACCGGGAAGGCGCAGCCGCCTTCCTTCTCGATGAGCGCGACGGTCTCGCCGGCCGCCAGGTCGTTGGTCGCGTAGTGCACGGCGACCAGCGCGCCCTCGCGGGCGAGCCGGATGGCGGTCGCCCTGCCGATGCCGCGACTGGAACCGGTGACGAGAGCGGTCTTGTCGGTGAGCCTGTCCACAGTTGACCTTCCGGGAATGAGGGTTGTCGAGACGGGTGGTCGCGGTCGTTCCTGAACGTCCAGACCGCTGATCATGCTGGCGAGGTGGCGGCGGACGGTGCCGAGCTCCAGCAGCTCGCCGAAGACCGCCCGCAGCGCGGTGACCTCCTCGCCACCGAACAGGAGTTGGGCTTGTGCCTGGATGTTGGCCAGCGTGCGGGCCCCGGCCGGATGCCGTTCGGCGTGGTAGCCGGCGAGCAGCCCGGGCCTGGCCCGCCCGGTGGCCGCGTGGGCGAGTTTCCAGCCGAGGTTGGCCGCGTCCTGCAGGCCGAGGTTGAGCGCCTGCCCACCGACCGGCAGCTGGCTGTGCGCGGCGTCGCCGGCGAGCAGCACCCGGCCCCGCTGGTATTCGGTGACCTGCCGCGCGGCATTGCCGAACCGGTTGAGCCAGAGCGGCCGCCCGTGGCCGACGTCCTCTCCGGTGACGGCGGCCCAGGCCGCCGCGACCTGACCGAAGTCGAGGTCACCGGCCGGCGGGTCGCCGTACCTGTGGACCATCAGCCGGGTGGTCCCGTCGGGCCGGCGATAGGCGGTGGCGATCCCGTTGCGGAAGCGCTGCAGGCGCCGGTTGTCGATGGCTATGCCCGCCACGTCGGCGCGCAACATCTCCTTGTCGGCGTCGCGTCCGGCGAAGTCGAAGCCGGCGAGCCGGCGCACCGTGCTGTGCTCGCCGTCGCAGCCGACCAGGTAGGCGGAGGTGAGCTGGTACGGCGGCCCGTCCGGCCCGCGCACCTCGACCCGCACGCCGTCGCCCGTCTGAGCCAGACCGGTCACCGTGTGGCCGCGCCGGATCTCGGCGCCCAGGTCGAGCGCGTACCGCTCGAGCCCGACCTCGAGGCGATTCTGCAGGCATTCCCACTGACCCGCGTAGGGATGCTCCTCGTCAGCGGCCGCGAGATCGAAGCGCAGACCGCCGAAGTGGCCGGGGCCCACCGCGGGAAGCTCGCCCAGCCGGGTCAGCAGGCCGCGATCGGCGAAGATCTCCATGGTCCGGGCGTGCAGGATGGATGCCCGCGACTCGCTGGTCGGCTCGGCCAGCTGTTCCAGTACGAGCGCACGCGCACCGTTGGTGTGCAGTTCGGCCGTGAGGAACAGCCCGACGGGTCCCGCGCCGACCACGATGACATCGGCGTGCCGCGTCATCGGCGCGGTCGCGGCCGGGTGGCCGGGCCGAACCAGCGAGCCAGCGCGGAGCTCAGGCTCTGGCGGTTGCCGGGTGCGGCCCACGCGACGTAACCGTCCGGACGCAGGAGCACGGCGGTGGTGCCGGCCAGCGGGCTGTGCTCGGGTAGCGCGCCGGCGGTGCCGGTCACCACGTCGACCCGGTCCCGCCAGTCCTGTGCGCGGCGGCGGAGCATGGCGTTGCCGGCGAGGTCGAGGAGCACCCCGCGGCCCGGACGCAGCAGCTCGGTGCTGCTGGTCGTACGGGCGCCGGCGGTCAGCGGCAGGTGCGGCATCCGCCGGCCGAGCACCGGGTTGGTGCCACCGCCGACGTCGTAACGGATGTCCAGGCCACTGACCTTGGCGGCCAGGTGCCGGGCGACCTCGGGATACCCGATCAGCTCGGACAGGACGGCACGCAACGGCTGGACCTCGGCGCCGCCCAGCACGAGCAGGCTCTGCGCCTGGGTGTTGGCGAGCATTCGGGCACCTGCCTCGTGGCGCTCCGTGTGGTACGTGTCGAGCAGTGACTCGGGCGCATCGCCGCGCAGCACCGCCGCCAGCTTCCAGCCGAGGTTGTACGAGTCCTGAATGCTGGTGTTCATGCCCTGGCCACCCGCGGGCAGATGAACGTGCGCGGAGTCGCCCGCCAGCAGCACCCGACCCCTGCGGTACTCGGTGACCTGCCGGGTGGCGTCGCCGAAGGCGCTGACCCAGACCGGCTCGGCATGCGAGATGTCGATGCCCGTGAATCGTTTCCAGAGGTCGGCGACCTCGGCGAAGGCGGGCGGCTCGGTACGCCGGCGCGGCGGAATGCCGCGCTCGCCGACGATCACGCGGTGGATCCCGCCGGCCAGCTTGGCGACCATCACGAAGCCGCCGCCGACCTGCTGGCCGGTCATGCGCGGTTCCAGGTCCACGCCGCGCAGGTCGGCGAGGAGCATCTCGGTCGTGGCGTCGGTTCCCGGGAAATCGAACCCGGCCGCCTTGCGCACGCCGCTGCGGCCACCGTCGCAGCCGACGAGATAGCGGGCCCGGATCTTCTCCACACCGTCGGGCCCGCTCGCCGTGACCGTCACGCGGTCACCGGTGTCGTCCAGGGACCGGAACTCGTGCCCGCGCCGGATGTGCGCACCGAGTTCGGTCGCCCAGGCCTCCAGGGCTTCCTCGGTGACCGACTGTGGCACCGTGCGGGCCGCCTGATGAGCCGCCCCGAGGACGCCGATGTCCAGCGGCAGGCCACCGAAGTGACCCATGGTGCTGGTCTGGTACTCGCCGAGCCGGCGCAGGAGTCCGCGCTGGTCGAACACTTCCATGGTGCGGACGGTGAAACCGATTCCCCGGGATTCGCCGGTGCGCTGCGGAAACCGTTCCAGCACCATGACGTCGATTCCCGCGAGGCGAAGCTCCCCGGCGAGCATGAGCCCGGCCGGACCCGCACCGACGACGACCACCGAAGCGTCCATGAATTTCTCCCAACGAACCGCACCAATGAGTAGTGACTGTTCAGCGACGGGCCGACTGCCAGGTCCGGGGACCCTCGAAGCCGCCCACCCGCTCGGGCCGGTGCCATCGCGCGACCGCCGGCTGCTGCCCGCCGGCGGCGTCGCCGGGCGGAGCGGCCAGGACGAGCAGCGCCACGGTGAGCGCGGCCAGTTCCTCGGTGCTCGGATTTCCCTTCACCACGCGCAGGCCGGGAGTGGTCGGGCGCATCGCGGCCCCGGCTACTGCGGCGGGTTGCCGTGCTTGCGGCGCGGCAGGTCGGCGTGCTTGGCGGACAGCATCGCCAGCGCCCGGCACAGCATGGCCCGGGTGTCCCGCGGGTCGATGACGTCGTCGACCAGGCCCCGTTCGGCGGCGTAGTAGGGGTGCACCAGCTCGTCGCGGTATTCCTCGATCTTCCGCCGGCGCGTCGCCTCCGGATCCCCGGCGGCGGCGATCTCCCTGCGGAAGATCACGTTGGCCGCGCCCTCGGCGCCCATCACCGCGATCTCGTTGGACGGCCAGGCGAAGCTGAGGTCCGCGCCGATGGACCGGGAGTCCATCACGATGTACGCGCCGCCGTACGCCTTGCGCAGCACCACCGAGATCCGGGGCACGGTCGCGTTGCAGTACGCGTACAGCAGCTTCGCGCCGTGCCGGATGATGCCGCCGTGCTCCTGGTCCACGCCCGGCAGGAAGCCCGGCACGTCGACCAGCGTGACGAGCGGAATGCTGAAGGAGTCGCAGAACTGCACGAAGCGGGCGCCCTTCTCGCTCGCCCGGACGTCCAGCACGCCGGCCATCGCGGCCGGCTGGTTGGCGACCACGCCGACCGCATGACCATCCAAACGGGACAGTGCGCAGACGATGTTGGGCGCCCAGTGGGCGTGCACCTCCAGGTACTCGCCGTGGTCGACGATCTCCTCGATCACCTTGCGCACGTCGTAGGCGCGGTTGCCGTCGGCCGGGACCAGGTCCGGCATCGTCTCGCAGCGCCGGTCCGCCAGGTCCTGGCCGCGCACCGGCGGCGGCAGTTCCCGGTTGTTGCCCGGCAGCAGGGACAGCAGGTAGCGGACGTCCTCGAGACAGGTTTCCTCGTCGTCGTACACGAAATGGGAGACGCCCGAGACGGTCGCGTGCACGTCCGCGCCGCCCAGCCCGTCGTGGCTGATCTCCTCGCCGGTCACGGCGTGCACCACGTCCGGGCCGGTGATGAACATCTGCGACGTGCTCCGCACCATGAACACGAAGTCGGTCAGCGCCGGGGAATAGGCCGCTCCGCCCGCGCACGGGCCGAGCATCACACTGATCTGCGGGATCACCCCGGACGCCCTGGTGTTGCGCACGAAGATGCCGCCGTAGCCGGCCAGCGCGCTGACCCCCTCCTGGATGCGGGCGCCCGCCCCGTCGTTCAGGCTGACCAGGGGGGCGCCCGCGGCGAGGGCCATGTCCATGATCTTGTGGATCTTCTGGGCGTGCGCCTCGCCCAGCGCTCCACCGAAGATCCGGAAATCGTGGGCGTAGACGAAAACCGTCCGGCCCTCGACCGTTCCCCACCCGGTGACCACGCCGTCGGTGTAGGGACGCTTGCGCTCCAGGCCGAATCCGGTCGCCCGGTGCCGGCGCAGCGGCTCGACCTCGCAGAAGCTCCCCTTGTCCAGGAGCAGGTCGACCCGCTCGCGGGCGGTCAGCTTGCCCTTGTCGTGCTGGCGTTCGGTGGCCTTCGGATCCGGCCCCTCCTGGGCCAGCTCCTTGAGCCGCCGCAGCTGGTCCAGCCGTTCCGCCACGTCGGGCACGGAGGCCGTCATGGTCAGCGCCTCGCCTCGGCGTAGGCCTTGGCGTGGCCCAGGGTGGCCAGGCTGTTGGTGCTCAGCGCGCTGTGCACGAACTCGCGGGCCTCGGCGACGGTGGCGTCGTCGCCGAGGATCCGCGGGATGTTCCCGGTGTTGAGCACCACGGTGTGCTGCGAGGACGCGGTGACGCCGCCGCCGGTCTCGGTGAACGTCCAGTAACCGGTGTGCAGCGTCATGAGCGCGGGCAGGGTCACCTGCTTGTAGGCGATCTTGTGATGCGGGAACGTCACCCGGTACGACTTCGTGGTGTGCACCGAACCGTCCTTGGCCCGGGTGTCCATCTCCAACGTCTGCAGACCGGGGGGTTCCTCCGCCATGGTCACGCTGGCCACGTGCGGCAGCCGCTCGGCCCACCGGTTCGCCTCGTTGATGAAGTCGTAGACGTCCTTGGCCGCGCCGTCGACGGCGACGGTGTCCTCGAAGGAGAAGGTGACCCCGGTCGCGGCGTGCGCGCGTTCCACGTTGGTGCGCAACGCCGCCAGCTCCGAGCGGGAGTTGCGGTCGACCGCGTCGTCGATCCACTTCAGACCTTCGGGGTCGTCGTCGACCGCCCGGTAGTCGTGCAGGAGCCAGATCCGGGACTCCATTGTGGACACCGGTTCGATGATCCAGGCGCCGCCCATTTCGGCCACCGGCGGGGTGGACACCTCCTGGCGGAAATCGATCCGCAGGTTCTCGTGGTCGAGGACGCGGCGCGACGTCCAGTTCTTGGCCTCGCCGTTGGCGGTCGCCCAGATCCGGATGCGCTCCTCCTGGTCGCCCTTTTCCACGTGGTCGACGTAGATGGTCGGCGGGAAGATCTGCGGCCAGTTCTCCACCTCGGCGATGAGCCGGTACACGGTATCGGCCGGGGCGGCCACCGTGATCTCGTGCTCGACCTCACGAACGGTCATGGTCAGCTCTCCTCGCGAATGTCAGAAGTTGCCCAGCCCACCGCAGACGTTGAGCGCCTGGGAGGTGATGGCGGCCGCGGCGTCGGAAGCCAGGTAGCCGACGAGACCGGCGACCTCCTCCGGGGTCGAGTAGCGGCCGAGCGGGATCTTGGCCTGGAACTTCTCCAGGACGGCCTCCTCGGTGGTGTTGTACACGGCCGCGTAGCCTTGCCGAACCCGTTGTGCCATCGGGGTTTCCACATAGCCGGGGCAGACCGCGTTGACGGTGATGCCGGTGGGCGCCAGCTCGTTGCCCAACGCTTTGGTGAAGCCGACGACGCCGTGCTTGGAGGTCGAGTACGGCGCGCCGAGCACCACGCCCTGCTTGCCCGCCGTGGAGGCGATGTTGATGATGCGACCCCGGTTCTTGTGCCGCAGCCCGCCGGCGTTGAGCACCTCGCGGGTGACCCGGAAGACGCTGTTCAGGTTGGTGTCGACGACGTCGTCCCACAGCTCGTCGACGATGTCGGCGGTGACCCCTCCGCCGCTGCGGCCGGCGTTGTTGACCAGCACGTCGACGGTGCCGAACCGGTCGACCGCGGCCTGGACGAAGGCCCGGATGCCGTCCACCGAACGGACGTCGACGGTGGTGCCGTCCACTTCGAAGCCCTCGGCCTGCAGTTGCTTCACGGTCGAGGCGACGTTGTCGGCGGTGCGCGCACCGATGAACACCCTGTGGTTCTGCACGGCGAGCAACCGGGCGACGGCGAGGCCGATCCCGCTGGTGGCCCCGGTGACCAGAGCGACCCGCTTGTCCTGATGTGTCATGTCTTCTCCAGTGATCCGGTTCGGATTCGTCAGCGCGCCACGGCGGACAGGCGGGCGTTCACGGCCTCGACCAGCGAGCGCGGAGTGTGCTCGATGTCCAGCACGTCGTCGTCGAGCGCGATGCCGTATTCGCGCTGGATGCGGCTGCCGGTCTCGAGCAGGGCCAGCGACTCGTAGCCGAGCGACTCGAAGGCGGTGTCGCGGATATCCCCGTCGAGGTCGACGGACTCATCGGCGCCAGCCGCCGCCCGCAAAATGCGCCGCAGATCATCAAGCGTGAATTCCCTGGCTGTCACAGCGATTCCTTTCAGCTTCGGCGGGTCTCAGCCGGCCGACCAACTCGGACGACCATGGCGGAGTTGAAGCCGCCGTGGCCGCGGGCCAGCACCAGTGCCGTGCGCACCTCGGCGGCGCGCGGCTGGCCGACGACCAGGTCCAGGCCGTACTCCTCGGCCGGCTCGGTGTTCACGGTGGGCGGGATCAGACCGGCCTCCATGGCGAGGAAGGTCGTCGCCAGGTCGAGCGCCGCGGCACCGGAGTACAGGCACCCGGTCAGCGTCTTGGGCACGGTGACCGGAATCCCTCGGGGACCGAAGACCGCGGTCAACGCCTCGGCCTCGATCCGGTCCAGCTCGGGAACCGCCGCGCCGTCGGCGAAAACCACGTCCACGTCGCCCGGCCGCACACCGGCGTCGGCCAGCGCGAGCTCGATCGCCTTGCGCAGCGTGGGCGGACGTCCACTGCCCGGCCGCGGATCGAACGTGGCGCCGTAACCGGCGATCTCCCCGTAGACCTTCGCCCCGCGGGTGCGGGCCACGTCCTCCCGCTCCAGCACGAAAAGCGCGCCGCCCTCGCCCGGCACGTGTCCCGCGGCCCGGCGGTCGAAAGGCAGGTAGGCACTGGCCGGATCGTCCCGGGTGCTCAGCCGGCCGCCGGCCATCTGGGCCACCCACCCCCAGGGACAGAGGGAGGCGTCGACACCGCCGGAGACGACCAGCGGCGTGCCCTTGCGGATCTGGCGACGTGCCTGTGCCACCGCGTCCAGGCCGCCCGCCTGATCGCTGACGACGACGCCGCTCGGGCCCCGCAGGCCGTGGCGAATGGAGATCTGGCCACTGTTGACCGCGTAGAACCAGGCGAAGGACTGGTACGCGCTGACGTACTCGCTGCCCTGGCTCCACAGCCGCTGCAGCTCACCCTGGCCGAACTCGAACCCGCCCGCCGCGCTCGCGGTGACCACGCCCATGTCGAATCCGGGCAGCTCCTCCGGACGCACTCCGGCGTCGGCCAACGCCCAGTCCGCGGCGACCAGCGCGAGCTGGGTCATGCGGTCGGTCTGCGGCAGCAGCCGGTTCGGCAGATGATCCCGGGCCGTGAAGCCGTGGATCTCTCCGGCCAGCCGGGACGGGTACCGGGAGGAGTCGAACCGGGACAGGACGCCGATGCCACTCTTGCCGATCCGGGCCGCCGACCAGTAGTCCTGAGCCCCGAGCCCGTTGGGCGCGACCACGCCCAGCCCACTCACCACCACGGGTGCGCTCATGCCGTGTCCTTTGTCTCGGGAATGTTGGCCCTGGTCTTCGGTCCACTTGGGTGTCTGGTCACCAAGACCACTCCTCGGGCAGACCGTGTTCCACTGGGGCAAGCCCCAGACCCAGTTCCTCGGGCCCGCCTCGTCGCGGTGGGCCAACTCCCTCGATCCGGCATTCGCAAGCTCATGCCGGGCTCATTTCGGGTCGGGCCAGCACCATGGCGCTCTGGAACCCGCCGAACCCGCTGCCCACGGTCAGCACGGCATCCGTTCTCCGCTCCCGGGCGGTGATGGGCACGTAGTCGAGATCGCATTCCGGGTCCGGCGTGTGCAGGTTCGCGGTGGGCGGCACCACGTTGTGCGCCATGGCGAGGGCCGACGCGGCTATCTCGATGGAGCCGATGGCACCGAGGGAGTGGCCGACCATGGACTTGATGGAGCTCACCGGTGTCGCATAGGCATGGTCGCCCAGGCTTTTCTTGAACGCGGCGGTCTCGTGCCGGTCGTTCTGCTTGGTGCCCGAGCCGTGCGCGTTGATGTAGTCGATCTCCCGGGGGTTCATCCGCGCCTCGTTGAGCGCGACCCGGATCGCCTCGGCCATCTCCTCCCCGTCGGGGCGAAGCCCGGTCATGTGGTAGGCGTTGCTGCGCGTCGCGTATCCGGCGATCTCCGCGTACGTGCGGGCGCCCCGGCTGCGGGCGCTGTTCAGCTCCTCGAGAACGAAGAAGGCCGAGCCCTCGCCGAGGACGAACCCGTTGCGGGTGCCGTCGAAGGGGCGGGAGGCCCGCTCCGGCTCGTCGTGCCGCGGCGTGGTCGCCTTGATCGCGTCGAAGCACGCCAAGGTGATCGGCGAGATCGGCGCGTCGGTGGCCCCCGCGATCATGATGTCGGCCGATCCCTCGCGGATCAGCTCGGCGGCATAGCCCACCGCGTCGATGCCCGAAGTACATCCCGTGGACACCACCACGTTCGGCCCTTCGGCGGCTACCGCCCAGGCCACCTCGGCCGCGAACGAGCTGGGCACCAGGTAGTTGTAGAGGTGCGGGACCACGTACCGGTGGTCGACCAGGTCCAGCCGGCCGCCGTCGCTGACGATCCGGTACTCCTGGTCGAGCCCCATCGTCGCGCCGACCGCCGTGCCGACGGTGACTCCGACGCGGTGCGGGTCGCCGGCCGCCAGGTCGAGGCCGCTGTCGGCGAGGGCACCGCGAGCGGTGACCACGGCGAACTGGGCGGCCCGGTCCATCCGCCGGATCTCCTGCGGGCGCAGGCCGTGCGCCTCCGGATCGAAGTCGATCTCGGCGGCCACCCGGGACCGGAACGGGGACGGATCGAAGAAGGTGATTCCCCGGGTCGCCGTGCGGCCCTCGGTCAGCAGCGCCCAGAAGGCGTCGATGCCGACGCCGCCGGGTGCGAGCACCTCCATGCCGGTGATCACCACCCGCCGGCGGTTCGCACGCTCGCTCATGCGATGTCCTTCAACTCGGGAATGTTGGCCGATGTCGTGGGTCGCCTTGGCTGATGGGTCACCGGACCGCTCCTCGGGCAGACCGTGTTCCACTGGGGCAGGCCCCAGACCCAGTTCCTCGGGCCTACGTCGTCGCGGTGGGCCAACTCCCTCGCCCGGCATTCCGCAGGCTTCATGCCGAGGCCTCCCACCGGTAGAAGCGGGTGGCCATGGCGTCAGCGGGCGACCGCCAGGTCGCCGGGTCGTACGGCTGGATGAACGGCTTCAGGTCATCGCTGATCTTCACGAAGCGCGGATCCGTCCTCGCCTGCTCGATGAGCTGCCCGCCGTTGTCCGCGTCGAAGTCCTGGAGGTGGAAGTACAGTCCCTGGTAGTGGAAGAGCTGCCGCCGCCGGGTTCCCATCAGGTGCGGCATCTCGGTGGCGTCGAAGTCCTGGAACAGCCTGGCCACGTCGTCGTTCGCGCCGAGATCCATCCGGGCCACGATCAAAGTGCTGTGCACGCGTTCTCCTCCGAAGATGTTCAGTCCTTGATTTCGCAGATGACGGCGCCGGAGCTCACCGTGGCGCCGACCTGCGCGGCGAGAGCCTTGACGGTGCCGGCGCGGTGGGCGTGGATGGGCTGCTCCATCTTCATGGCCTCCAGGACGACCACCAGGTCTCCGGCGACCACCCGCTGCCCGTCCCCGACGGCGACCTTGACCACGGTGCCCTGCATCGGCGAGGCCAGTGCGTCCGCGCCGGTGAACGAGATGCTCTTCGCCGTGGCTCGTCGTGGTCGGGTGCCGCCGGACGCGGGAAGGTCCGCCGGTGCACCGAAGGACGAGGGCAGCGAGACCTCCAGGCGTCTGCCCTCGACCTCGACCACGACCGTGGCCCGGCTCTCGGCTCCGCCCTCCGCACTCGCCGGATTCCCGAACGGCGCGATCCGGTTGTCGAACTCGGTCTCGATCCACCGGGTGTGGACGGTGAACGGCTGGGCGCAACCGTGGACCTCCGGCGCGAAGGCAGGATCGACGACCACGGCGCGATGGAACGGCAGCACGGTTGCCGTGCCCTCGACGGCGAACTCGGCAAGCGCCCGGGCGGCGCGCCGCAGGGCCTGTTCACGGGTGGCACCGGTCACGACCAGCTTGGCCAGGAGGGAGTCCCAGGCCGGGCCGATCACGCTGCCGGTTTCGGCTCCCGCGTCCAGTCGCACGCCCGGCCCCGAGGGCGGAGCGAACCTCGTGACCGCGCCCGGGGCGGGGAGGAAGCCGCGGGCGGGATCCTCGGCGTTGATCCGGAACTCGATGCAGTGGCCGCGCGTGGGCGGGTCGCCGTAGCCCAGCTCCTCGCCCTCGGCGATGCGGAACTGCTCGGTGACCAGGTCGATCCCGGTGATCTCCTCGGTGACCGGGTGTTCGACCTGCAGGCGGGTGTTGACCTCGAGGAAGGAGGCGGTGCCCTCGGCTCCGACGAGGAACTCCACCGTGCCCGCCCCGACATAGCCGGCTTCCCTGAGGATCGCCTTGGAGGCACGGTAGAGCCCGGCGGTCTGCGCGTCGGTGAGGAACGGAGCCGGAGCTTCCTCGACCAACTTCTGATGGCGGCGTTGCAGCGAGCAGTCCCGGGTGGAGACCACGACCACGTTGCCATGCGCGTCGGCCAGGCATTGGGTCTCCACATGCCGGGGCCGGTCCAGGTAGCGCTCGACGAAACAGTCGCCGCGTCCGAACGCGCCGGTGGCCTCGCGGACCGCCGAGTCGTACAGCTCGGGAATCTCCCCGAGCGACCGGGCGACCTTCAGACCTCGTCCACCGCCGCCGAACGCCGCCTTGATGGCGACGGGCAGACCGTGTTCCTCGGCGAACGCGACGACTTCCGCCACACCCGAGACCGGATCAGCGGTACCCGCCACCAGCGGAGCGCCGACCCGCCGGGCGATACGCCGGGCCGCCACCTTGTCCCCCAGGGCGCGGATGGCCTCGGGCGGGGGACCGATCCAGGTCAGGCCGGCGTCGACGACGGCCTGGGCGAACTCCGCATTCTCCGACAGGAAGCCATAACCGGGGTGAACCGCGTCGGCGCCCGACGCGGCCGCCGCACCCAGGATTCTCGGCACAGCGAGGTAGCTGGCGGCAGGGGTGTCGCCGCCCAGCGCGTAGGCCTCGTCCGCCATGCGGGCATGCGGGGCGTCCCGGTCCGGCTCGGCATAGACGGCCACGCTCGCGATCCCGGTGTCCCGGCAGGCCCGGACGATACGCACGGCAATTTCACCGCGATTGGCGATTAATACTTTTCGCACGGGAGAAACTCCTGACCGACCGTGGAAAAAGAAGGCGAATGTCAGATCCAGGTCAGACCGAAGGAGGCCCCGTTCTCCGGCCTACTCCTGCTGCGTGACCCGGGCCTTGCGCCGGCTGAAACTGCCGTGCACGTCGTTCTCCGCGTAGTACGTGCGGCCGTCCCGGGTGATACGGCGCCAACTCTGCTCGCTCGCGAGCCGGTAGACCGTTCCGGTCGGTGTGCTCCACAGCCGGGCGATGTCAGCCGCGGCGAGCCAGCGTTCCTCGGCGGGTGCGGACTGCCGCATCTCCCGGCGCAGCCGGGTCCACTGGGACCCGTCCCAGGTGTGCTCGGGATCGACACCGCACCGCACCCGCGTCCCCGCACCGGCCCGGCTGGCCCGCACCGTCGCGGTGAGCACGCCGTCGCAGTCCGGCAGCACGCAGGAGCCGACGACGATGCGCTTGACGGAGTCGGGGTAGGCCGCGCGACGGGCCATCGTGACCGTCCGCGCCATCTCCGCGCTCGCGTCGGCCACCACCGGGTGGGACAGCAGCCAGGTGAGGTTGGCCAGCAGGAAGTCGGCCAGGACGGCGACCTGCCGCGCGGGAGCCGGAACCCGGCGCTGATCGGTGACGAGACCGCTCCACGACGCGAGGGTGGTGAGGATCTGCATTCGGGCCTCGGCCGCGAAGTCGTTCAACACCAGCCCCGGGGCCGGCCCGCCGGTGATCTTCTCGCGCAGCCCACTGGCCGCGCCGCTGCCGAGCACCGCCCCGCACTCCGCGTACAACCGCGGCAGTTCCCGCATCGCCTCGGCGAGGCGGCTCCGGCAAGCCGCGCACAGCCGCTGGCCTTCAACCGCCTGCCGGCGCTCGCCACCGTTGCGGGCCGCTCGGTGGCAGCCGTCACCGTCGCATGGCTCTCCATCGAGATTTACCGGTTCCATCATCCCCCGTTTCCCGCGTCCGGATTCGGTGACGAAGCACCGGACCTTGACACCTATGTTCTTCGGAAGGCATCCCGGTATCAAGGGGAGCAAGCTTGAGAAGAAAATCCAGATCGGCAGGATTCGGGCAAGTGTCTTTGCGTATTTGCAAGCGAGTGTCAGGTCCAGGTCACGCGGGACACGCCCGGGCTAGAAGCGGGCGCCGAGGTCGGCGTTGTTGACCGGCACCAGGAAGTTGGTGTGCGGTATGGAGCCGTCGGACGCCCGGGGGCCGGTGATGGTGGACGGGTTGGTGCTCTGCAGCGACGCGTCGTTCCAGGTGCCGCCGTTCCAGGAGTTGCCGGAGCCGGTGGAGGCGCCGAGCTTGACCGCGGTGCCGTTGCTGACCGAGAGGTTGCGGGTCAGGGTCGACCGGGAGTCCTCGGTGTCGAAGCCGGTGCCGGTGTTGTGCCAGGCGGTGCTGTGGTCGAGGTTCATCGAGCCGGGGTTCTTGTTGTCGATGAAGCCGCCGGCGGTGTTGTTGAACGCGATGCTGTTCCGCACGATGTGGTTGGCGGCCATGGGAGTGTCGCCGCCGCCGAGCTTGAAGCCGTTGCCGTCGCCGGAGAAGTTGGGGAAGTTCCAGCGGTTGACGCCGTTACCCCAGGCGACGCTGTTCTGGATGGTGATCGGCGAGAGGAACTCCCAGGCGTCGAAGCCGTCGTCGACGTTGTTCCACAGCCGGGCGCCGCGCACGATGTTGCCGGTACCGGAGCCTTCCTTGATGGCCAGGCCGTCCGCGCTCTCCCCGTTCTTGCGCGGGTCGCGGTTCATGAAACTGTCCAGGTTGAGGATCTGGTTGTTGCTGGACGTACCCTGCAGGTGCAGCCCGCTCTCGTAGTTGTCGTGCGTGCTCAGCCGGTCGAAAATGTTGTTGCTGGCGTTCCGGCCGAAGATCGCGTACGGCCCGTTGACGATCTCCAGGTTGGTGAACGTCCAGAACGACGCCTCCAGGTGGATCACCCCGCGCTCGCCGTTCGGGATGCTCCCGCCCACCGGAGCCGGCGTGTTCGGCATCTGCTCGCCGTCGAGGATCGCCCGCTCCCCCGGGAAACTCGTCATCGTGTACCGCGCGCTGGACGTGCCGCTCTTGACCACCTGGATGTTGCGCGTCGGGGCGTACCGGCCGGCCCGGATACTGATCGTGTCCCCGGCGTGGGCGAGGTCCACGGCGCGCTGAACCGTCTTCAACGGCTGAGTCACGGTCCCCGGGGCCGCGTCGTCACCATTGGTGGCCACCACCAGCGTCACCGCTTGGATGCCCACGTCCGCGATCGCCGGAACCGGCAGGAACCCAGCCACGGCAACCACTCCGGCCGTCACCCAACGTCGCATGTCCGCGCTCCCTCGCCTGTGCCTACTTGGTTGACGACGTTAGGCAGGCGGGCGTGCACGATCACGGCCAATGCGTGGACAATTGCGGAGAGATCGCCGGTTCGGGGTTGGTTATGGTGCGCGGCTTCGGGGTTGGTCAGGGTGTGGCGCTTCGGGGTGGGTTCGGGGGCGGCGCGCATTGTGCGGGGTCGCCCCTCCGGCCTCAAGGGCGCCTGCGGCGTCGGCTGCGCCGATCGCGGCCAGACGCCTCGAAGTGCGCAGTTCGGCAAAAGTCGGCCGCGACCCTTGACCCCGGAGCCTCTGCGACCCCTGGGGCCGCGCACAGCGCGGGCAGGGCGGACGCCCTGCCCCCCACCCGCGCACCGCCCCCGAACCCCAACAAGCCGTAGCACCCCCATTCACCCGAAAGAGCAAAACCAACGACCAGAAATGTCGGTGCAACCCGGTAGAATCGAGATATGCGAAAGGCGCTCGACCTCGACACCCTCCCCGGCGGGAAACACCTC
>NZ_DASYTH010000148.1:0-1533 GCF_036002505.1 Actinophytocola sp.
GAAGATCACGAGGTGGCCGCCGCGGCCATGGTAGAGGCCGAGCGTGCTGGGCAGAAGCTGTTCGAGCTGATGGGCCGGATCGGCCGTATTTCGCCCGGGTGGAGCCGTTGCGGCAGGCCGAGAAGTACGTGCGGGGGCTGACGAGCGACCTGCCGCGCAGGAACTGCTGGACCCTCGCGGAGCACGCCGGCGACGCGAGTCCGGATCGGATTGGCGTACCCGAGGTGGTCGGTGATCTCGCCTTCCAGGGCAGACTCCAGCACCCGCTTGGTCAACTGCCGCAGCAGCCCACCCTCCCCGGCCAACTGCACCCCGTCGGCGCGGGCCTGCGCCACCAGCCGCTCAACAAGATCACTGTTCGTCACGTCCGGCGCGGCCGGCTCCTCCTCGATCTCCACCCCGGCAGTATCAGCCACAGTGGACATTGCTCTAGACATCAGGTGCTCCTCCTTGATCAGTAGTTACACCGTTCGTTTTACAGTCCCCCAACCCGCTGCCGGAGAATGGCTCATTGAGCCCATTTCGGTGCGCCCAGCAGAGAAGGGTTGATCGGGGGTAGCAGATTGGACCGGCAGTGGCGGTCAAACTATGGGGCATGGAGTACTTCTGCTACCACCGCGACCGGTCCGGCTCTGTGGCGCTGCGGGGCGAGCTGCTGGAAGACCATTGGTCCTACATGGACCGATACGCGGCGCAGATGATCGCCCGCGGCCCGACCTTCGGTGACGACGGTGACACGCCCACCGGCAGCGTGCACATCATCGACCTGCCCGATCCCGCCGCCGCCCGGGCGTTCGCCTTCGACGAGCCCAACTACCAGGCCGGCGTGTACCGGGATGTGCTGCTGCGCCGGTGGCGCAACACGCTGGGGCGCAGTATGTGGGACTTCCCCGGAGGCAGAACCGGTGGCAACCGGTATCTGGTACTCGGCCTGGGCACGGGGCAGGCCGCCGACCTCGCCGTGCCGCCCGACCGGGACGAGCTGATCGCGTACGGGCCGCTGCTGTCCGACGACGGCGCCACCTGGCTGGGTACGGCGGTGTTGGTCCGGGCGCCGGACCCGGACAAAGCGCGCGCCATCCTGACTCCGGACCGATACGCCGACATCGAGGTGCACAACTGGGCGTTTGGCGAGCGGCCGTCATGACCTGACGAGGACTGTGATCGTCTGACGGGTCGCCAACTCTCGTGTCGGGTTCCGCGCCTCTTCCTCGCAGCCAGGCGTTCTTGGGAGCTTCTCTCTGATTTCGGACGGCGCGTTCGGTAGTCAGGACCTTACGCGGAATGGCTCACTAGGAGTCTGCCAGCCACGCCAGCAAGCGGCCCTGCGACCAGCAGCGGCCAATGGCCTCGGCGCGCAGAGCCGACCGGTCGAACACCGCCAGGCCGATGATGCTGTGGCCAGAGGCGCGGCGATCGCCAAGTGTCGGTATCGTCGGCGCGACTCCGACTCCCTCCGCTGACACCCACGCCACCGCCCGGCCGGCCGCCGCTTCGTCGAGGCGGTGCAGGAAGCGCAGGCGGCTCTCGAGC
>NZ_DASYTH010000149.1:0-9131 GCF_036002505.1 Actinophytocola sp.
CTACAACACCAGCGGCTCGGCCCAGGGCCTGCGGGTCAACTGGGGCAACTCGTCCTTCACCTACTCGCTGCCGGCCCGCACCGCGGCCACCTTCACCTGGTCCGGCACCCCCGGCTCCGGCGGCGGTTCCCGCACCGGCCAGCTCACCGGCCTCGCCGGGAAGTGCGCCGACGTGGCCGGCGCCAACTCCGCCAACGGAACCGCCGTCCAACTGTGGGACTGCAACGGTACGAACGCTCAGCAGTGGACGGTCGGCACCGACGGCGCGATCCGCGCGCTCGGCAAGTGCCTGGACGTCACGTCCGGCTCCACCGCGAACGGCGCCAAGATCCAGTTGTGGGACTGCAACGGAACCGGTGCGCAGCAATGGAACGTGACCGCGGCCCGGGACATCGTCAACCCCGCCGCGAACAAGTGCCTCGATGTCACCGACCACCTGGGGGTGAAAGGCGATGAAGGGACCCTTCGGGACGCTGAACGCCCTGAAGGGTCCCTTCATCGCCCTAGGCGCCGCGGACCCGGCGGATGGTGTCGCGATACCAGTGGGCGCTGTGCTTCGGGATGCGGCGCTGCGTCTCGTAGTCCACCCGGATGAGCCCGAACCGCTTGTCGTAGCCATAGGACCATTCGAAGTTGTCCATGAAGGACCAGACGAAGTAGCCGCGGACGTCGGCGCCGGCCTGCCTGGCGCGCGCCACCGCGGCAATGTGGGCGGCCAGGTACGCGGCCCGGTCGTCGTCCCGGACGAAACCGGTTTCGTCGGGCTCGTCCTTGAACGCGGCGCCGTTTTCGGTGATGACCAACGGGATTCCGGGGTAGTCGCGGCCGATGCGGGCCAGCAGCTCGGTGAACCCGTCCGGCGTGATCTCCCAGTCCATGGCGGTGACCGGGCGGCCATAGCGGACGTCGAGCTCGACCGGGACGCCGTCCGCGTCCACCGTGCGACCAGTACTGTCCACACCGGACACCAGGGTACTGAAGTAGTAGTTGATGCCGAGCGAGTCGAACGGCGTGGAGATCACCGCCAGGTCCCCGTCCTGCACCGGCACCCGCACCCCGCGGACCTCCAGGTCCTCGATCACGTCTGCTGGATAAGCACCGTGTACCAACGGATCCAGGTAGATGCGCAGGCCGAGGCCGTCGGCCCGGCGGGCGGCCTCGACGTCGGCGGGGCTGCCGGTGGCGGGGGAGACGCTGCTGGTGTTCAACGTGATCCCCAGCTGCACCGGGTTCGCGGCGGCCGCGCGCATCCGTTGCACCGCAAGGCCATGGCCGAGGAGCAGGTGGTGCACGGCGTGGATGGCGGCGCCGAAGTCCCGCCGGCCGGGGGCCTGCACGCCGCGGTAGTAGCCGAGCATGGCGGTGCAGAGCGGTTCGTTCAGGGTGGTCCAGGCGTGCACCCGGTCGGACAGGGCGTCGAAGACGAGCATGGCGTAGTCGGCGAACCGGTAGGCGGTGTCGCGGACCGGCCAGCCGCCGGCGTCCTCGAGCTCCTGCGGGAGATCCCAGTGGTAGAGCGTGACCCACGGGTCGATGCCGCGGCCGAGCAGCTCGTCGACCATCCGGTCGTAGAAGGCCAGGCCGGCCGGGTTCACGCCGCCGCGGCCGCCGGGTTGGACTCGGGGCCAGGCAACGGAGAACCGGTAGGCGTCGATGCCGAGGTCCTGCATCAGGGCGACGTCGTCCGGCATCCGGTGGTAGTGGTCGCAGGCGACGTCGCCGATGTCGCCGCCGTCGATCGCGCCGGGCACCCGGCAGTAGGTGTCCCAGATGGACCGTCCGCGGCCGTCCTCGTGCACGGCGCCCTCGATCTGGTAGGCCGACGTCGCCACCCCCCACCGGAAGGACGGGGGCAGGCTCGCGATGAGCTCGTCCACCCCGGCCGGTGCTGCTGTCGTTTCCAAGATCGGCTCCTCCTGTTGGTGATTCAGTTCTCGTGCAGCCAGCACGCCACCGACCGGCCCTCGGACGGGGCCGTCAGAGCGGGCGACGTCACGCCGCACGGGTCGAAGGCACGCGGGCAGCGCGGGTGGAACGCGCAGCCGGTGGGCATGGCCCGCAGGTCGGGCGGTGAGCCGGGGATGCCGGTGAGCTCGCGGCGCGGGCCGTGCAGGGCCGGGAACGAGCCGAGCAGGCCAGCGGTGTACGGGTGCAGGGCGTCGCGGTAGAGCGTGGCGGCCGGTGCGGCCTCGACGATCCGCCCGCCGTACATGATCGCGATCCGGTCGGAGAACTCCACCAGCAGCGACAGGTCGTGCGTGATGAACAGCACGGAGAACCCGATCCGCTCGCGCAACGCCACGAGCTGCGCCAGGATCTGCCGCTGCATCACCACGTCCAGCGCGGTGGTCGGCTCGTCCATGATCACCACGCGGGGCTCCAGCGCCAGCGCCATCGCGATCATCACCCGTTGCCGCATGCCGCCGGAGAGCTGGTGCGGGTAGGCGTCCAGCCGGTCGGCCGTGATGCCGACCAGCTCCAGCAGCTCGCGGGCCCGCGCCCGCCGCCCGGTCGCGGTGCTGCCCGGCTCGTGCGCGGCGATCACGTCGGTCAGCTGGGCGGCCACGGTGTGCACCGGGTTGAGCGAGTTCATCGCGCCCTGGAACACGATCGCCACCTCGGCCCAGCGTAGTAGCCGTAACTCGGCCGGAGAGACGGTGAGCACGTCGACCGGCCCGCCGTCCACCGGGTGGTAGACCACCGAGCCGCCGCGAATCACCCCGGGCGGCGACAGCAGCCGGAGCATCGCATAGGCCAAAGTGGACTTTCCGCTGCCGCTTTCCCCGGCCAGACCAAGCACCTCGCCGCGGTTCAAAGTCAGGTCGACCGCCCGGACCGCACGTACGGACTCCGCCCCCACCCCGTAATCGACAGTCAGCCCGCGGATCTCCAGTACCGGCGTCATTCCGGCACCACCGGGGTGAGGCCGACCCGCGCACCGGGCACGGAGACGCTGCGCAGCCGGGGGTTGACGAACTCGTCGATGCCGAAGTTCAGCAGCGCCAACCCGGTGCCGAGCACCGCGATGGCGAGTCCGGCCGGGACGAACCACCACCACGCGCCCTGGGCGAGCGCCTGCTGGCTCTGCGCCCAGAACAGGATTGTGCCCCAGTTCCAGTCGGACACCCCGGAGACGCCGATGAACGCCAGCGCGATCTCGGCCAGCACCGCGAAGATCACCGTGTCCACGAACCGGGCGGCGATCACCGCGGTCAGGTTGGGCAGCAGCTCGAAGCCGAGGATCCGCCAGGTCGGCTCGCCGGTGGCCCGGGCCGCCTCGACGTAGTCCCGGCGGCGCAGCGACAGCGTCTGCGCGCGCAGCACCCGGGCGCTCCACGGCCACGCGGTCGCGCCGATCACCAGCGCGATGGTCAGGTCGTCGGCGTCACCCAGGATCGACGCGATGATGATCACCAGCAGCAGCACCGGGATGACCAGGAACACGTTGGCCAGCGCGGAAAGGATCTCCCCGACGACGCCGGTGAGGTAGCCGGACGTCACCCCGAACAGCACGGCGAGAACCGTGGCGACGATCCCCGCCACCAGCCCGACGAGCATGACGCTGCGGGTCCCCACCAGCACCTGGCTCAGGATGTCCTGCCCGAGGTGGGTAGTACCAAACCAGTGCCGAGCGGACGGGCCGGCCACCAGCTCGTCCCCGCGCGCCGACGGGTCATACGGCGCGACCCACGGCCCGATGACCGCGAACAGCACATAAGCACCCAGAATGCAGAGCCCCGTCAACGCCTTACCGTTGGCCAGGAAACGAAATCGCCGGCGCCCCCGACCCGGCGGGGCGACCGGATCGGCCACGACCGGTGTGATGTCCACAGTGGGCAGTGCCACGATCTCAGCCCTCCTTCCGGGTACGCGGATCCAGCGCCACATACACCAGGTCGGCCAGCAGGTTCGCAGCGAGCACTGTCAAAGTGATCACCAGGAAGATGCCCTGCAGCAGCGGATAGTCCTTGGCGCCCACGGCCTGGAAGAGCTGGAACCCGACGCCCGGGTAGGAGAACACGATCTCCACCAGGAAGGTGCCGCCGACGATCAGCCCGAGTTGCAGCGCGAACCCGGAGACGTTGGGCAGCAGGGCGTTCCGTGCCGCGTAGCTCAGCATCACCCGGCGCTCCGAGAGCCCCTTGGCGTGCGCCACCGTGATGTAGTCCTCGGCGGCCACGGTCACCATCATGTTCCGCATCGAGATCACCCAGCCGGACATGGAGGTGACCAGGATCGTCGCGGCCGGCAGCAGCGTGTGCCGCACCGCGCTGCCGATGAACGCCCAGTCCCAGGACGGAACCACGCCCGGGTCGAACCCGCCGGACGCCGGGAAGAGCCCGCCCGGCCCGGCCAGCACCGCGATCGCGATCAGCCCGAGCCAGAAGTACGGGATCGAGGCGAGGAACGTGGTCACCGGCAGCAGCAGGTCCGCCCACGACCCGCGACGCCACCCGGCCAGCACACCCAACCCGGTGCCGAGCAGAAACGCCGCCACCGTGGTGAACCCGACCAGCGCCAGCGTCCACGGCAGGCTGTCCCCGATCACCTCGGCCACCGGCGTCGGAAAGAACGCGAACGACAGCCCCAGATCCCCGTGTAGCAGCCGCCCCAAATAGCCGAAATACTGCTCCCACACCGACGTCTGCTTATCCAGCCCGAACAAGATGTACAACGACGCAACCGCGTCGGTGTTCAACTGCCCCTGCGCACGGGCGATCAGCGACTGCACCGGATCCCCAGGCATCAGCCGCGGCAACGCGAAGTTGATCGTCACCGCCGCCCAAGCCGTGAACAGGTAGAACGCCAGCCGCCGCACCAGGAAGCTCACCGGACCACCCCCGCCACCCGAGCGTGTTGGCCCCCCACGTCGCTATGTTGGCCCGTCACGTCGCTATGTTGGCCGGCCACGTCGTTGTGTTGGTTCGCCACGGCGGCGCCCACGGCCAACACGCCGACATCAGGCGCCAACATAGCGACGCCAGCGGCCAACATAGCGACGTCAGGCGCCAACATGGGCGGGGTCATGGTGCGGCTCCGTAGAGCCAGCACGCCGCCCAGTGCCCTGGCGTGTCACCGATGTCGAAGCGGGGTGGGAGGTCTGTGCGGCACACGGCCATCGCATGCGGGCAACGCGGATGGAACCGGCAGCCGCTCGGAGGCGCGATCAGGCTGGGCGGCTCGCCCTCGACCGGGGAGGCCGGCTCGTGCGCAAGGCCGGGCGCGGACGAGATGAGCAGCCGGGTGTAAGGATGCGAGGCGCGCTGGGTGACCGTCTCGCTGTCGCCGCCCTCGATCACCCGGCCGGCGTACATCACCAGCATTTCGTCGGCGAAGTAGCGCGCTGAGGCGATGTCGTGGGTGATGTAGAGGATGGCCAGATTCAGCCGGTCTCGCAGCTTCCGCAACAGGTTCAGCACGCCGAGCCGGATCGAGACGTCCAGCATGGACACCGGCTCGTCGGCGAGCAGCACCTCCGGCCGCGCGGCGACCGCCCGGGCGATGGCCACCCGCTGGCGCTGCCCGCCGGACAGCTCGTGCGGGAACTTGTCCAGGAACCGCTCCGGCGGGGTGAGCTGCACCTGCTCCAGCAGTTCGGCCGCCTCGGCCGGAACCCGGCCATGCAGCCGCAGCGCGCGGGTGAGGTGGTACCGCACGGTGTGCGCCGGGTTGAGCGAGGCGAACGGGTCCTGGAAGATCATCTGTACCCGGCCGGTGTACGCCCGGAACCGCCGCCCGCCCCGCACGGTCGCCGGCTTCCCGTGCAGTACCAAGGTTCCGGCCGTTCGCGGATACAGCTGAGCGAGCAGCCGCGCCACCGTCGACTTGCCGGACCCGGACTCGCCAACCATCGCCGTGACCCGACCGCGATGCAGTTTCAGATCGACGTCATCGACCGCATGCACAGCCCGGCCCTTGCGGAAAACCTCGCGGACCCGGCGGCGGACCGGAAAGTGCTTGGTCAGGCCCGCCGCCTCGAGAACCGCTGTCATGCCGGCTGTGTTCTCCAACTCGGGAATGTTGGCCATCGTTTTGGGTCGCCTCGGCAGGTGGGTCACCGGACCACTCCTCGGGCAGACCTCGTCCCTCGGCCTACCCTCGTCGCGGTAGGCCAACTCCCTCGACCCGGCATTCGCAAGCTCATGCCGGACGAAGATGCAGGATGATGTCCAGCGCGTTGATCAGCGTCGGCTGCGCCGGCGCGTAAGGATTCTGCTCGTCCGGCCAGCCGACCCAGTTCTTCGTGCTGTACTCGCCGCCCGCGTTGGCCGCCGAGGTCACGATCACCGGCATCTCTTTGATCATGATCTGCTGCAACGTGTTGAGCGCGGCGGTGCGGGCTGCGTCATCGGCGGCGCCGGCGTACTGCTCGAGCGCCGCGGTGGCGGCCGCGTTCCGGTAGCGGCCCCAGTTCCCGTTCACGCCCGGGCTGCCCACCGGCTTGTACAGCGCACCGTCCATCATGGACTGGTAGATGTCGTACGGGGTCGCGCCGGAGTTCGTCCAGTGCATGGACGCCTCGAAGTTGCCCGCGTCGATGCCGGTGGTCCAGGCGTCCTCGTTGGCCTTGTCGATCTTCGCCTGGATACCGATCTTGGACAGGTTGTCCTTGATGATCTCGAGGTCGGTGATGTAGTCGGACCAGCCGGCCGGGTTGGACAGGGTGAAGGTCACCGGCTTGCCGGACGGGTCGGTCAGCGTGTTGCCGTCGAGCTTGAACCCGGCGCCGGTGAGCTCCTTCTTCGCCGCCTCCACGTCCACGCTGAACGTCTTGCCCTTGTGCTCGGCCGAGATGAACTTCTCCCCGGCCGGGGTCGGGATGCCGGTGACGCTGTCCACCTTGGGGTAGAAGTAGCCGGCCTCGCCCTGCTTGAAGATGTCGTCGCGGTTGATCACCATGGCCATCGCCCGGCGCAGCGCCGGGTTGTCCAGCGGGGCCTTGGTGGTGTTCACGAACAGGCCGTGGATGCCCAGCACCGCGGGGAACCAGAGCTTGTGGTGCGCGGGATCCTTGTCGATGTAGACGGCCTGGTAGTTCGGGATGAACACGAAGCTCCACTCGGCCGAGCCGTTGGCCAGCGCCGTGGTCTGCGCGTTGTTGTCGGTGTAGGAGGTGTACCGGATCTCCTTGACCTTGGGCAGGTCCTGCCAGTACTTGTCGCGCAGCACCACGGTGGTGGTCTGCGGGGTGAACGTCTTGAGCGTGTAGGGGCCGGTGCCGACCGGGTTCTTCACCGGGTCGGTGGCCGGGTCGGACATCTTCGACCAGAGGTGCTCCGGCACCACCACGATGTTGAGGATCTTGACCTGGTTCACGAACTGCGGCTTCGGGAAGGTCAGCGTGACCAGGTTCCCGCTCTGCGAGATGTCGCCGTACGGGATCGCGTCGATGTTGAGCGCCGGCGTCTTCTTCAGCAGCCCGAACGTGTAGGCCACGTCCTTCGCGCTCATCGGCTGGCCGTCGGACCAGGTCACGCCGTCGCGGATGGTCAGGGTGAGTGTGCGGTAGTCGGTGGACCATTCCCACTTGGTGGCCAGCCAGGGCTTTCCGGTCTCGGTCGGCTTCACCACGTTGGTCATCACCAGCGGCTCGTAGATCACCCGGCGGTAGCCGAGGGAACTGGCCGCGGACGAGGTGAGGAAGGGGTTGTGGTTCTCGGTCTGCGGCCCGTTGGGCATGCCGACGTTGAGCACGCCGGAGCTCGCGGCCGCCGAGGTCCCGCTCCCGCTGCCGCAGGCGGCGAGGCCGGTGACGGCTAACGCGGCCGAGACCGCCAGCGCGACGGAACGTGTGATCTTCATCGATGCCTCCGTCGAAGTCTTATTTTAAGTCTAAAATTTAGTCGTGAACGCTCACGGATGGAAGAGTTGAGCCTCATGCGTTCCCGACGAGCCACGGTCCGCGACCTGCGCCGGCGCAACCGGTCGGCGGTGCTGTCCACGCTGTTCTTCGACAGCCCGCTCAGCCGGCACGAGGTGGGCCAGCACACGGGGCTCTCCGCCGCCACGGTCAGCAACGTGACCGCGGAGATGCTCGAGGAGCGGCTGCTCGTGGAGGCCGGCTTCGTCGAGTCCGACGGCGGCCGGCCGCGGGTGCTGCTCCGGGTGGATCCGGCCTACCGTCGGGTGATCGGCGTCGACCTCGGCGAGACCGGGGTGACCGTCGAACTGTTCGACCTCGGCATGACCAGCTTGGCCATGCTCCACCAGCCCCTGGACGCGAACCACCCGGATCCGGCCGAGGTCGGCGCCGTGATCACGGCCGGAGTGCGCGACGTGCTGGACAAGGCCGGCGTCGCCGACGCCGAGGTGCTCGGCGTCGGCATCGGGGTGCCCGGCACGGTCGAGCAGGCGCACACCGTCCGGGTGCATGCGCCGACCATCGGCTGGGACGGCGTTCCGCTGCCCGACGTGCTCCGCGCCGCCGGCCTCACCCTGCCGCTGCTCGTCGAGAACGGCGCGAAGACGCTGGGGCAGGCGGAGATGTGGTTCGGCGCCGGCCGGGGCGCGCGGCACGCGGTGATTGCCCTGATCGGCTCCGGCGTCGGCGCCATGGTGGTGACCGACGGGACCACCTACCGCGGCTCCACCAGCAGCGCGGGGGAGTGGGGGCACACCACGCTGATCTACGGCGACCGCCCGTGCCGGTGTGGCTCGCGCGGCTGCCTCGAGGCCTACGTCGGCGCCGAAGGCATCCTCGACCGGTACCGCCGGGCACGCGGCGGCCGGGCGGTGCCGCGCCCGGACGAGCAGTCCCAGTTGGATTTCCTGCTCGAGGCCGCGGACCGCTCGCCGCAGGCTGCTCAAGTGCTCGAGGACACCGCCGGCTACCTCGGCGCCGGGATCGCGAACCTGATCAACCTGTTCAACCCGGAGCGCATCGTGCTCGGCGGCTGGGCCGGCATCGCGCTCGGCTCCCGCCTGCTGCCGGCGATCCGGGCCGCCGCCGCCGCGCACGCGCTGCACTACGCCTACGCCCAGACCTCGATCGAGCTGTGCACGCTCGGCCCGGACGCGGTCGCCGTGGGCGCCGCGACCCTGCCGGTGGCGGACCTCCTCCGGCAGGGCGCAGTGTAGTGCGATGAAGGGGGCCTTTCTCGCCGTGGGCGTGAGGAAGGCCCCCTTCATCG